>DAHVAN010000264.1 GCA_027314595.1 Actinomycetota bacterium
GGCCGCTGAGTTCCCCGGCGGGCCCGGCGGGCCCGGCGGGGTGACGATCCCGACCTGCGTGCCCGCGTGGCGGGCGATCCTCAGACGGTCGCCACCGCGCGCGGCGGGGCGCACGCACCTATAGCATCGGGTAACGGACCAGTGCCGACGTCAAAGGAGCCCGCCGTGTCCAGCCAGCAGCCCCGGATCAGCCTCGCCGGATGACCGTGCCGCCGGGGCTGCAGGGGCCGTCGGTGCCGCCTTCACAGCCTGACCCGAGTGCTGACATGCCCGCCGAGACCTACGCCGGCACCGGCGTGCCGGACGCGTTCGGGCGGCTGTGGACGCCGCACCGGCTCGCCTACATCCAGGGGGCGGCGGGGAAGGCGACGGGCCCGGGGGCGGACGAGGGCTGCCCGTTCTGCGTCGCGCCCACGCTGTCCGATGAGGAAGCGCTCATCGTCGCGCGCGGGGCGCTGGTCTACGCGATCCTCAACCTGTACCCGTACAACCCCGGCCACGTGCTGATCTGCCCGTACCGGCACCTGGCCGACTACACGGAGCTGTCCGCCGCGGAGGCGTCCGAGTTCGGCGGCTACACGACCCGCGCGATCCGGGCGCTGCGCGCCGCGTCCGGGCCGCACGGCTTCAACATCGGGATGAACCTCGGCTCGGTCGCGGGCGCCGGGATCGCCGCGCACCTGCATCAGCACGTGGTGCCCCGCTGGGGCGGCGACACCAACTTCATGCCGGTGGTCGGCCGCACCCGGGTGCTGCCGCAGTTGCTCGCCGACACCCGCAAGCTGCTCGCCGACGCCTGGCCGGCGCCCTGACGGCGATCCGGCGGGCGGCGATCCGCCGCCCGCCGGCTCACGCCCGGTGCTCTAGAAGCGCACCGCGTACCAGGTCGCGCCGCCATCGCTGGTGAGCAGCAACTGCCCAGGACGGCCCTCCTTGTTGTCGTCGGACAACGCCGGGCCGTGCACCGCCACGCCGTCGCTCGCGGTGGTGAAGCCGAGGTCGTTCCAGCCCAGGCCGCCGTCGCCCGCGAGGTAGGCGGTGCCCCACCTCGCGGCGCTGTCACCGGAGTAGTAGAGCCAGCTCGCGCCGCTCGCCGCGGCGACCACGACCTGCGCCGGGGTGGCGGCGGCGATGGCGGCCGGGTCGCCGCCGGCCGGCGGCTGGCCCGCCTCCGTCCAGTGCGCCCCGAGGTCGCTGCTGACGTAGACCGTCTTCTGCACGCTCCCCATGCCGGCGTTCCCGGCGCACAGCAGCGCCAGTCCGCCGGCGCCGGTGACCGCGACCGACGCGGCCATCGCCACGCCTGCGGTGTGGCACGGGGTGGCGAAGGTGGAGAACGTGAGCCCGCCGTTCGCGGTGACGAGGACGCTGGTGCCGTTGAGCAGCGCGGCGACCCGGGCCTGCGTCGCGATCGTGCGCGGATCGCTCACCTGGGTGATCGCGGTCCACGAGCCGCCCTGCAGCGGCCGGCGCCAGAGGGTGCCGGCCTGGCCGCAGCCGCCCTGCCCCTGGCATGGCGCGGTGAGCGCGAGCACCTGGCCGTCGATGATCTCCAGGGACAGGATGGAGCCGGCCGGGCTGGCCACGGCGGCCCAGTGCTCACCGCCGTCGGTGGTCTCCCACACCCCGTTCCCGAACACCAGCCCGTGGAACGGGGTGGCGAAGCGGATGCCCCACACGGCTGGCCCGCCCGAATACCGCTGACCGAGCGGCACCACGGGCGCCGGCAGCCCGGCCCAGCTTGCGCCCCGGTCAAGCGTGCGCAGGATCGACGTGCACGGCGCGTGCGAGCAAGGCGCGGTGCCCAGGACGAATGCCTCCCGCGGCGACACGAACGTGACAGACGTGGCCGCGAACCCGCTCGGCACCGGGCCGCCGGCCGGCTGCGCGACCGGTTGCGGCGTGCCCGCCGCGCCAGTCGTGCCCGCCGCGGCGCCGGCCGGGGTCCGCGCCGCGCCGGCCGAGGAGGCGGGGGCGGCCGATGTGGCGCCGCCGCCACCTCCGGAATTCGGCGTGCCGCAGCCGGACAGCGCGAAAGTCGTCAAGATCGCGCTCGACAGGAGGGCGGCACCACATCGTGACGCCCGCAAGGCTGGCCGCATGGCAATCCCCTTTCACCGCCGGCCGCCGGGGGCGCGAAGGCCTGGCCCGTGACCGGATCGAGGTGTACTTACGGCATTGGAGACGCCGCCGGGGCGTCGGCGGTTGACGGACGTTGGTCACGATCTTCACGCGGCCCGCCCGGCGGCAGGTCCGACGGCGCGGATGCCGGAACGCCGTCCCGGCCGGGCCGCCAGGCGGTCCGGCCGGGACGTGCGGCGCCGCCCCCGGGCGGGCCCGCGCTACACGGGCTTGCTGTCGGCGGCCACCTTGGCGGCCAGGTGCGACGGAAGCGGCTCGTGCCGCAGGTACCCGCGGGTGAAGGACCCCGTCCCGTGGGAGACCGAGCGCAGGTCGATCGAGTACCTGGTGATCTCGAGCTCGGGAACCTCCGCGCGGATCAGCGTCCGCCCGATGCCGACCGGCTCGGTGCCGAGCACCCGCCCGCGCCTGCCCGACAGGTCGGACATCACCGCGCCGACGTAGTCGTCGGGCACCAGGATGGACACCTCGTCGACCGGCTCGAGCAGCATCGGCTGCGCCTTCTCCGCGGCATCGCGAAGCGCCGCGCGGCCGGCCTTCTGGAACGCCATGTCCGAAGAGTCGACCGAATGCGCCTTCCCGTCGAACAGCGTCACCCGGACGCCGGTCATCGGGTACCCGGCGAGCACGCCCTGCTCGAGCTGGGCGCGGACGCCCTTCTCCACCGACGGGATGAACTGGCGGGGCACCACGCCGCCGACGATCTTGTCGACGAACTCGAAGCCGGCGGCGCCGGGCAGCGGCTCCACCTCGATCTGGCAGATGCCGTACTCGCCGTGCCCGCCGGTCTGCTTGACGTTCCTGCCCAGGCCCTGGGCCTTGGTGGCGACGGTCTCGCGCAGCGGCACCCGCAGGCTGACGGTGTTGACCGAGACGCCGTACCGGTTGGAGAGCCGGTCGAGCAGCACGTCGGCGTGCGCCTCGCCCATGCACCAGAGCACGAGCTGGCGGGTTTCGGCGTTCATCTCCAGGCGCATCGTGGGGTCCTCGGCGACCAGCCGGGACAGGCCCGCGGAGAGCTTGTCCTCGTCGGCCTTGGACTTGGCGACGATCGCGACCGGCAGCAGCGGCTCGGGCATCGTCCACGGCTCCATCAGCAGCGGCCGGTCCTTGTCCGACAGGGTGTCCCCGGTCTCGGCGGTGCCGAGCTTGGCGACGGCGCAGATGTTCCCCGCGGAGCAGGAGGAAAGCGGCCGCTGCAGCTTGCCCAGCGGTGAGGTCAGCGCGCCGATCCGCTCGTCGTCGTCGTGGTCCGGGTGCCCGCGCTCGGTCCGCCCGTGCCCGGAGACGTGCACGGTCGCGTCCGGCCGCAGCGTTCCGGAGAAGACGCGGACCAGGCTGATGCGCCCGACGTACGGGTCGGACGTGGTCTTGACGATCTCGGCGAGCAGCGGCCCGCCGGGGTCGCAGGACAGGCCGGAGACGGGCTTGCCGTCAGGGCTGGTGACCGGCGGCATCGGGTGCTCAAGCGGCGACGGGAACGCCTCGGTCATCACCTCGAGGAGCTCGGCCATGCCGATGCCGGCCGGCGAGGCGGTCGCGAGCACCGGATAGAAGCTGCCGCGGGCCACGGCCTTCTCCAGGTCCTCGATGAGGATGCCCGGGTCGATCTCCTCACCGGACAGGTACCTGTCCATGAGGGTCTCGTCCTCGCTTTCGGTGATGATGCCCTCGATCAGCTCGCCGCGCAGCTCTTCCACCCGCTCGGCCGCCTCGCCGGACGGCGTGCCCTCCGTGCGGGAGCCGCCTGAGTATTCGTAAAGCTTCTGCGACAGCAGCCCGATCAGGCCGCTGACACCAGATCCCGATTCGCCGGTCACCGGCAGGTACAGCGGCGCGACCGCGTCGCCGAAGGCGGCACGGCACGCGGACAGCGCCGCATCGAAGTCCGCCCGCTGGTGGTCGACCTTGGTGATCACGACGGCGCGCGGCATCTGGACGGCCGCGCACTCGTCCCAGAGCATCTGCGTGACCCCGTCCACGCCGTCGGTGGCCGAGACCACGAACAGCGCGGAGTCCGCCGCGCGCAGCCCGGCCCGCAGATCGCCGGTGAAGTCGGCGTAGCCGGGCGTGTCGAGCAGGTTCACCGTGATCCCGCCCACGGTGATGGGCGCCAGCGTGAGGTTGACCGACCGCTGCTGGCGGATCTCCACATCGTCGAAGTCGCTGACGGTCGAACCGTCCTCGATCCTGCCGGGCCGCTGGACCGTCCCTGTGTGGCCGAGAAGGGCCTCGACCAGCGTTGTCTTCCCTGTTCCCGAATGGCCGACCAGCACGACGTTCCGCACGCTTCCCGGCTGGGCGGCCGCAGGTACCCTGCCGCCGGCCTGGCCTGCTGCGCCTGCCGCGCCCGTAGTGTCCGTCACTCCCGTCGCCTCCTTGCGCTGATGAGCTGCCGTCTTCAAAGCCTGAACCCGACGGCTGCGTTACCACAACCCCCATGCGGAGAATCCATGAGGTGGCCAGCGGGTGACGAGGGCGGCAACCGGGCCCCCGGCGGCCGGCCGGGGCGGGATCGGGGTCCCGGCCGGCCAGAGGGGGCGGCTCGTGACAGTAATATCTTGACCGGCCATGCTGAATTTCCTCCGCCCCGGTTTCGCGCGCCTGTTCAACCCGCTGGTGCAGGCGCTAGCCCGCACGCCGGTCACGCCGAACATGGTTACCATCGCGGGCACGGTCGGGGTCAGCGCGAGCGCGCTCGCGCTGTTCCCCATCGGCGAACTGTTCCCCGGCGCGGCGGCCGCCACGGTCTTCGTGTTCACCGACATGCTCGACGGCATGCTCGCCCGGGTCAAAGGCGACAGCGGCCCATGGGGCGCGTTCCTCGACTCCACCATGGACCGGGTGGGGGACGCCGCGGTGTTCGGCGGCATCACGATCTGGTTCATGCGCGTGCCCGCCGACCACCTGCTCGCCGTCGTGTCGCTGTTCTGCATGGCATGCGGCCTTTGGGTGTCGTATGTCAAGGCACGCGCGCAGAGCCTGGGCCTGGCGTGCGACGTCGGCCTCGTCGAGCGCCCGGAGCGGCTGATCATCGGCCTGACCTCGATCGGGCTCTCCGGGCTCGGCGTGCCCTACATCCTGCCCATCGGCATGTGGGCGCTCGCCGCCGGGAGCTTGTTCACCCTGGGCCAGCGGATGCGCGCGGTATACCTGGATTCGAAGAAGACCAACGACGCCTACACGACGCCAACCGGGGAAGGCTGAGGAACAGTGCTGCGGGAGCGGCTGACGGGAGCGGCGTTCGGGGCCGGCTGGACACTGGTGTGCCGGATGCCCGAATCATGGGCGCGCGCGCTTTTCCGTTTCGGCGCGGACGTCGCCTGGCGGCGCCAGGGCAGGGGCGTCCAAGTGCTCGAAGGAAATCTAATTCGAGTCCTCAGAACGGAGGGGGGCGACTGCCTGGACGACACCGAAATCGACGGCAAGGAGTTGCGGACCTTGTCCCGTGCGGTGCTGCGGTCATATGCCAGGTACTACCTGGAGGCGTTCCGGATGCAGGTCATCCCGCGGCAGCAGATCGTGGACAGGATGCACTCCAACCAGCCCAACATCGACCTCACCATGGAGCACCTCAGGAACGGCCGCGGCGTGATCTACGCGCTGCCGCACATGGGCAACTTCGAGCAGGCCGGCCGGTGGATCAACCTCGTCGGGGCGGGCTCGTTCACCACGGTGGCCGAACGCCTGAAGCCGGATTCGGTGTTCGAGCGGTTCCTGGAGTTCCGGCGCGCGCTCGGCATGGAGGTGCTGCCGACCACCGGCGGCCCGCACCCGTTCGGCGTGCTGGCGCAGCGGCTGCGGGCCGGCAAGCTGGTGTGCATCGTGGCGGACAGGGACCTGTCCGACACCGGCGTCGAGGTGGACTTCTTCGGCGAGAAGGCGCTGATGCCGGCCGGCCCGGCCGCCCTGGCGGTGCAGACCGGCGCGGCGCTGATGCCGGTCGGGTGCTGGTTCGTCGGCGAGACCGAATGGGCGGCGCACGTGTACGACGAGATCCCCGTCCCGGCGACGGGTGAACGCAAGCAGAAGGTCGCCGCGATGACCCAGCAGCTCGCCGCCGTCTTCGAGGAGGCGATCAGGGAGCACCCGGCCGACTGGCACATGCTGCAGAAGCTGTTCGTCGCCGACCTCGACCCGGAGCGGCTCGCGCGCAGCCGCAACCGGAACGGGAACGGGAACGGAGCGGGCATCCGGTCATGAGGATCGGCGTCGCCTGCCCGTACTCCTGGGACGTCCCGGGCGGGGTGCAGCAGCACATCAGGGACCTGGCCGAGGCCCTCATCGGGCTCGGGCACGACGTCTCGGTGATCGCCCCCGCCGACGACGACAAGCCGCTGCCCGGCTACGTGGTCCCGGCGGGCAAGGCGGTGCCCGTGCCGTACAACGGGTCGGTGGCGCGGGTCGCGTTCGGGCCGCTGTCGGTGAGCCGGGTCCGCCGCTGGGTGAAGGACGGCAACTTCGACGTCCTGCACGTGCACGAGCCCGCGGTCCCGAGCCTGTCGCTGCTGGCCTGCTGGGTGGCCTCCGGCCCGATCGTGGCCACCGTGCACACCGCGATGCCGCGCTCGCGCTGGCTGCTCGCCGCCCAGCCGGTGCTGCGCAGCGCGCTGGAGAAGATCGACGGGCGGATCGCGGTGTCGGAGGCGGCGCGCACGACGCTGGTCGAGCACCTCGGCGGGGACGCGGTGCTCATCCCGAACGGCGTCGCCACCGCGAGGTACCGGCACGCGCGGCCGCTGACGGGCTGGCCGGGCACGGGCGGCGCCGTCGGCTTCCTCGGGCGGATGGACGAGCCGCGCAAGGGCCTTCCCGTGCTGCTCAAGGCGTTCGAGCTGCTCGCGCCCGAGCGCGAGGGCCTGCGGCTGCTCATCGCCGGCCCCGGCGACGCCGACGAGCAGGGCCAGAAGCTGCCGCCGCGGATCCGCGACAGGGCGCTGTTCCTCGGCGAGGTCTCAGAAGAGGACAAGGTCCGCGTCCTGCACTCGGTCGACGTGTTCTGCTCGCCGAACACAGGCGGGGAGTCCTTCGGCATCGTCACCGCCGAGGCGATGGCCGCCGGCGTGCCCATCGTCGCGAGCGACATCGACGCGTTCCGCCAGGTGCTGCGCGGCGGCAGCGCGGGCGAGCTGTTCGCCGCCGGCGACGCCGCCGCCCTCGCGGCGGCCCTGGCCCGGCTGCTCGACGACCCGGCGCGGCGCGCCGAGCTGTCGGTGGCCGCGCTCGCCGCGGTGGCCAGCTACGACTGGCAGGTCGTCGCCAGGGACGTGGTGAGCGTCTACGAGACCGTGGTGCTCGGCCGGGCCACCGTCGGGGTGGCGCAGTGATCTGGACCCTGCTCGTCATCGCGCTGCTCGTCGTCCTCCTGTTCGCCGTCTACGTCTCCTGGCGCGCGGGCAGGCTCGACCGGATGCACAACCGGGTCGAGACCGCGCGCACCGCGCTCGACCTGGCGATGGTCCGGCGCAGCTCGGTGGCCTACGAGCTGGCCTCCTCGGGGCTGCTCGACCCGGCGAACAGCCTGCTGCTCGCGTCCGCGGTGCGCCGCGCCAAGGACGCCGCCCAGGCCGAGCGCGACCTCGCGGAGAGCGACCTGACGCGGGCGCTGCGCGCCACGTTCAGCCAGCCGGGCCTGCGGTCCGAGCTCGGCGGCCGCGGCGGCGCCGGAGAACTGATCGCCGAGGTCGATGCCGCGGCCCAGCAGGTGTTCATCGCGCGCAAGTTCTACAACGACGTCGCGGCGAGGACGCTGGACGCGCGGCGGCGGCCGCTCGCGCGGGTGTTCCGCCTGTCGGGGAACGCTCCGCAGCCGGAGTTCTTCGAGATGGACGACTCTCTCGCCGACGGCGCCGGCCCCGCCTGAGCCGCGGGCGGCTCGCATACGATGGAGGCACAGCACGCCATGTCAGGAGGTTTTCACATGTCCACTGTCGACAAGTCCGCGCAGCCCCCCGCGCAGACGGGCACCGCGCGGGTGAAGCGCGGCATGGCGGAGATGCTCAAGGGCGGCGTGATCATGGACGTGGTGACGCCCGAGCAGGCCAAGATCGCCGAGGACGCCGGCGCGGTCGCGGTCATGGCGCTCGAGCGGGTGCCCGCCGACATCCGCACGCAGGGCGGCGTCGCCCGGATGAGCGACCCCGACATGATCGACTCGATCATCAAGGCGGTGTCGATCCCGGTCATGGCCAAGTGCCGGATCGGGCACTTCGCCGAGGCGCAGGTCCTGCAGGCGATCGGGGTCGACTACATCGACGAGTCGGAGGTGCTGACACCCGCCGACGAGGCGAACCACGTCGACAAGTGGAAGTTCACCGTGCCGTTCGTGTGCGGCGCGACCAACCTGGGCGAGGCGCTGCGGCGCATCGCCGAAGGCGCCGCGATGATCCGGTCCAAGGGCGAGGCGGGCACCGGCAACGTCGTCGAGGCCACCAGGCACATGCGGTCGCTGAGCCAGGGCATCCGCCGCCTCGCCAGCCTGCCCGCCGAGGAGCTGTTCACCGCCGCCAAGGAACTGCAGGCCCCCTACGAGCTGGTCGCCGAGGTGGCGAAGGCAGGCAAGCTTCCGGTGGTCATGTTCACCGCCGGCGGCATCGCGACCCCGGCCGACGCCGCGATGATGATGCAGCTCGGCGCCGAGGGCCTGTTCGTCGGCTCGGGCATCTTCAAGTCCGGCGACCCCGCCAAGCGCGCCGCCGCGATCGTCAAGGCGACGACGTTCTACGACGACCCGGACATGGTCGCCAAGGTCTCCCGCGGCCTCGGCGAGGCGATGGTCGGCATCAACATCGACACCCTTCCGGCCGAACAGCACTACGCCGGCCGCGGCTGGTAACGCCTAGGCGGCAAAGCGGGCGGCGCGTACGATTCCCACGGGAGCGGCAGACCCTATCGGTGTTCCGCCATATTCCGTCATGTTCAAGGGAGTCGGATGATCAGGGTTATCCCTCATCGGCGCTGGCCGCGACGAGCGGCGCTGTGCGCTCTCGTGCTTCCCGCGCTCTACACGGTGTCCGTCGCGCCCGCCGCGGCCGCGACCGGGCCGCGACCGACGGGTAACTTCGCGCCGGCCGAAAAGCTCGGGAACTACAAAGTCACCTTCGCGAAGTACTGGACGTTCAAGTCAAGGCCCCTGGGCATCTGCGCTGTCTTCTCGGTCAAGGGCACTATCACCTATAGCGTGTCCCTTACCGGGGTGGGCAGGATCGGGCTCGACTACAAGTACACCAGCCAGCACCTGAACGACTCCACTCTCGAGGCCGACATCCACGCCTACAGCGGCGGTTCCTGCAGCGGGCCCGCCACCGTGACCGGCATGTCGATGGGGCAGGACTGGACGGGGTACGGGTGCAGTTACAACCCCTCGATCTCGATCTCGGTGCCGTGGGCGGTGTCGTTCGGCTTCTGGCCCTCCTGCGGGAATCGCAATCAGGCCGAGCACCATCACCACTACGGCGGGACCTACACCTACTACGTCCAGTACAACAGCGGAGACAAGGCCTCGTTCGGGACCTATAACTCGTATGTGGGGGACGGCCAGCGGCCGCATCCGCCGTGCTACGGGGTGTACGTCTCGGGAACGCCCTACGAGCACAACAAGTCCGATTCCTACGCCAGCGGCTCGCAGAAAGTCTGCCTGACCAGATACTGAGTTCGGCCGCCGCCCCCAGGGCGCGCCGGGAAGAGCGGCCCCGGCTACCGTGTTTCACCTGAAGATCCTCCGACCCGGGCGGCGATGGCGCGCGTCCCGGGCCGGAGGCTGGGCCGCGGGACCGCGCCAGCGGGGTGCGAGGAGGAATCGGGACTTTGCCGGCAATTGGAGTGCTCGCCCTGCAGGGTGACGTCCGGGAGCATCTGCTCGCGCTGGAGGAGGCCGGCGCGCGGGCACGCCCGGTGCGCCGCCTGGCCGAGATCGAGGCGGTGGACGGCCTGGTCATCCCGGGCGGTGAGTCGACCACGCTGTGGCGCCTGACGGCGGCCTTCGACCTGCTCGACCCGCTGCGCAAGCTGATCGCTGGCGGGCTGCCCGCGTTCGGGTCCTGCGCCGGGATGATCATGCTCGCCGAACGCCTCGAGGACGGCGCCGAAGGTCAGCAGACGTTGGGCGGCATCGACATGACCGTGCGCCGCAACGCGTTCGGCCGCCAGGTGGACTCCTTCGAGCGGGAAGTCGCCATCGCCGGCGAACCGTTCCGCGCGGTGTTCATCCGCGCCCCCTGGGTCGAGCGGGCCGGCCCGGCCGTCGACGTGATCGGCGAGGACGAGGGTAGGATCATCGCCGTCCGGCAGGGGACCTTGCTCGCCACGGCGTTCCATCCGGAACTGACCCCGGACCGGCGCATTCACGAGCTTTTCGTTTCGATGGTGAAGGGAACGTCATGAGCGGCCACTCCAAGTGGGCCACCACCAAGCACAAGAAGGCGGTGGTCGACGCCAAGCGCGGCAAGCTGTTCGCCAAGCTGATCAAGAACGTCGAGGTGGCCGCCCGGACCGGCGGCGGCGACCCAACGGGAAACCCGGCGCTGTTTGACGCGGTCCAGAAGGCGAAGAAGAGCTCGGTGCCGAACGACAACATCGACCGTGCCATCAGGCGCGGCGCGGGCCTCGAGGCGGGCGGCGCCCAGTACGAGACGATTACCTACGAGGGCTACGGTCCGGGCGGCGTGGCGATCCTGGTGCAGTGCCTGACCGACAACAGGAACCGCGCCGCCTCCGACGTCCGCGTCGCGTTCACCCGCAACGGCGGGTCGATGGCCGACCCTGGTTCGGTGTCGTACCTGTTCAGCCGCAAGGGCGTGGTGATCGTCGGCAAGAGCGGGGACCTGGCCGAAGACGACGTGCTCGCCGCGGTCCTCGACGTCGGCGCCGAGGAGGTCAACGACCTCGGCGAGTCCTTCGAGATCATCTCCGAGCCGCATGACATGGTGGCGGTCCGCACCGCGCTGCAGGACGCCGGGATCGACTACGAGTCCGCCGACGCCGCGTTCTTGCCCAGCGTGGAGATCGAGCTCGACGAGGAGCAGGCCAAGCGCGTGTTCAAGATGATCGACGCGCTCGAGGACTCCGAAGACGTGCAGGACGTGTACGCGAACTACTCCGTGTCCGACGACATCATGGACAAGTTCTGAGCTGCCGCCGCCCGCGCCGGAAGGCTTTTCCGCGCCCGCAAAGCCGCGACCGATCTGCCGTGCCCGCGGGTCACCTGACCGGGGCAGCTGCGCATCTGGCCCGGTAGAACCGGGGCAGCCGCGCGTCTGGCCCAGAACGCGGGACGAGCCAGCGGTTCGCGCGGGACGCACGGGACGCACGGGACGCACGGGACGCAGGTTAGTGCCTGTCCCGACACGCGGCGCCGGGTGCGCGACAACGGGGCGGCGGGGGCGGTAGGGTCTTGGCGAACAGATGTTCGCTAGCTGACGATCGGATGGTGGCTCGGGCGATGACGCCGTATTCGCCGCGTCCGGGCGCGCGACACGCCAGGGTGCTCGGCGTCGATCCCGGCCTGACCAGGTGCGGCCTCGGCGTGGTGGAGGGCGTGCCGGGACGGCCGCCGGCGCTGGTGGCGGTCGGGGTGATCCGCACCGCCGCCGACGACGACATCGCGGCCAGGCTGCTGGCGATCGAGGAGGAGATCGAGCGCTGGCTGACCGAATACCGGCCAAGCACGGTGGCGGTCGAGCGCGTGTTCAGCCAGCACAACGTGCGGACGGTGATGGGCACGGCGCAGGCGGGCGCGGTGGCGATCGTCTGCGCCGCGCGGCGCGGGCTCCCGGTGGCGCTGCACACCCCGAGCGAGGTCAAGGCGGCGGTCACCGGGAACGGCCGGGCGGGCAAGGACCAGGTGACGACGATGGTGATGCGCCTGCTGCGGATGCCCGACCGGCCCAGGCCGGCGGACGCCGCGGACGCGCTCGCGCTGGCCATCTGCCACCTGTGGCGTGATAGCGCCATCGTGGCGCGGAGCGCCGTGGCACGATCCGGACCGGGGGCCGTCCCCGCGCGGGCGGCGGCAGGCGGCATGCGGAGCGGAGGCGGCACATGATCTCGCACCTGAACGGGACCGTGGCCGGGGTCAGCCCGGACGGGGCGGTCATCGACGTCGGCGGGGTGGGACTGCGCGTGCAGTGCACGCCGGACACGCTCGCGTCGCTGAAACCCGGCGAGGCCGCCCGGGTGGCGACCTCGCTGGTCGTCAGGGAGGACTCGCTCACCCTGTTCGGCTTCGGCACCGACGATGAGCGGAACATCTTCGAGCTGCTGCAGACGGCGAGCGGAATCGGCCCGCGGCTCGCCCTCGCCATGCTGGCCGTCCACTCGCCCGACGCGCTGCGCCGCGCGGTCGCGACGGAAGACCTGAAGGCGCTCACCATGGTGCCAGGCATCGGCAACAAGGGCGCGCAGCGGATCGTCCTGGAGCTCAGGGACCGGCTGGGCGCGCCGGGCGAGTTCGCCGGCACCGGTCAGGCGCCGGCGCGCAGGGCCGTGCCATCCTGGCGGGACCAGGTGCAGTCCGGCCTGACGAACCTGGGCTGGTCGGCGCGTGACGCCGAGGCGGCCATCGCCGCGGTCGAGGCCGAGTACGACGGTGCGCCGGAGGTGACCGGGACGCCCGGCACGGCGGAGCCTGACGTGGCCACCGTGCTGCGCGCGGCGCTGCGGAAGCTGAGCAACTCGTGACCGAACCCGAGGACGCCCTCATCAGGGCCGAGGACGCCGAGCTCAGCCGGCGCCGCGACATCGCTCCCCCCGGCGACTCCAGCGTGGTCTCACC
This sequence comes from Actinomycetota bacterium, assembly GCA_027314595.1. GTDB lineage: Bacteria > Actinomycetota > Actinomycetes > Streptosporangiales > Streptosporangiaceae > Trebonia. Next base: position 12,914 of record DAHVAN010000264.1, read on the forward strand.
GCTCGCCGACAGCGACGAGCGGGCGATCGAGGGCGCGCTGCGGCCCAAGCGCCTTGCCGACTTCGTCGGCCAGGCCCGGGTGCGCGAGCAGTTGTCCCTGCTGCTGCACAGCGCGCTGCGCCGCGGCAGGCCGCCGGATCACGTGCTGATTTCCGGGCCGCCCGGCCTCGGCAAGACGACGATCGCGATGATCATCGCCGCCGAGCTTGGCGCGCCGCTGCGGATCACCTCTGGCCCGGCGATCGAGCGGTCGGGTGACCTGGCCGCCGTGCTGTCCACGCTCAGCGAGGGCGAGGTCGTCTTCATCGACGAGATTCACCGGCTGGCCCGCCCGGCCGAGGAGATGCTGTACCTGGCGATGGAGGACTTCCGCGTGGACATCGTGGTGGGCAAGGGGCCGGGCGCGACCGCGATCCCGCTTGACATCGCGCCATTCACTCTCGTCGGCGCCACCACCAGGGCCGGCCTGCTGCCCGCTCCGCTGCGCGACCGCTTCGGCTTTACCGCGCACCTGGACTTCTACCAGCCCGAAGAACTCGGCGTGATCGTCCGCAGGTCCGCGGGCCTGCTCGGGGTGCAGATCGAGGACGGCGGCATCGATGAGCTCGCCGCCCGCTCGCGCGGCACGCCCAGGATCGCCAACCGGCTGCTCCGCCGGGTCCGCGACTACGCGGAGGTGCGCGCCGACGGCTTCGTCACCAGGCACATCACCCGGACCGCGCTCGAGCTGTACGAGGTTGACGAGATGGGCCTCGACCGGCTGGACCGGGCAGTGCTCGACGCGCTGATCCGGCGGTTCGGCGGGGGCCCGGTGGGACTTTCAACGCTCGCGGTGGCGGTGGGGGAGGAGGCGGAAACCGTCGAGGTGGTCGCCGAGCCGTTCCTGGTCAGGCACGGCCTGCTGGCCAGGACTCCGCGCGGCCGGGTCGCCATGCGGGCGGCCTGGGAGCACCTCGGCCTCACCCCGCCCGCCATTACCGATATGCCTGCTCTTTTCGACTAAGCTAGCTGGTCCGGCAGATGCCCGGGATGTCCTGATCCGCCATCTATCTGGTGTGGACAGTAACGATCACGGCCGGAATCCTCGTAGGGTGGTTATGCGTTGTGCATAGCGCCGCTACACTGCGCAGGTTGGCACGTGGCCGTCTTCGGAACGACGGTGCGTTCCGCAAGCGGAAAGTCAAACTGGAAGGATGCCCCTGTGATGGGCAATATGTTCTTGGCCGCAGCGACGACGGCGAAGCCGCCCGGTTTCAACCCGTCGTACGTGATCCTGATCCTGGTCGTCGTCCTGGGCTTCTACATGCTGATGATCAGGCCTCAGCAGCGCCGTCGCCAGCAGGCCGCGCAGCAGCAGAACTCGGTTCAGCCGGGCGCCCGGGTGCGGACTACCGCGGGCATGTACGCCACGGTCGTCGACGTGGACGGCGACGACGTGGTCCTCGAGGTCGCTCCCGGTGTCGAGGTGCGCTACATGAAGCGCGCCATCATGGATGTCGTCAGCCCCGGCGAGGAGCCCGAAGACACCGAGGAGACCCTGGCGGACTCCGCGGAAGACGCCGATGACGACGAGACCGACGAGACGGTCCCGGCCGAAGACGACGACTGGACGAAGGTCGACGACGTGGCGGAGTCCAGCAGCACCACAAAGGACTAGACGGGCGCTCCAGCGCAGGCGACTTCGACAGGCAGGAATAAGTGGCACCCCCAAGCAGAAGCGGCTCGCGGCCCGTCCGCGCGCTGGCCGCGCTGGCCGCGGTCATCCTGATCATGCTGTTCTCGGTTCTCGGCAAAGAGACCTTCAGTCCAAGCCACTGGCATCAGCAGTTCAAGGTGGGCCTCGGGCTTGACCTGTCGAGCGGCACCGAGGTGGTGCTCAAGGCGGCGACCCACAACGGTCAGCCGCCATCGTCCGGCGAGATGCAGGAGGCGATCTCGGTCATCCTGGCCCGGGTGAACGGCACCGGTAACTCCGGTGCCCAGGTGCAGCAGGAGGGCAACAACCTGCTCAACATCACGGTCCCGGGCAAGCCGCCGAACGACGTTGTCAACCTGGTCAGCAGCACCGCCCAGCTGAGCTTCCGGCCGGTCCTGCTCGAGGCGCCGTATGCCCCCCCGGCCCCTACTTCCACGTCGAAGGCGAAGCCGGGTCCGAAGACTTCGCCGTCCGCCTCGCCAAGCACGAGCGCCTCGCCCAAGACGAGCACGACCGCGTCGCCGACGACCAGCACGACCGCTAGCCCCAAGTCGTCCACCGCGGCGGTGTCGGCGAAGCTCGCCAGCCCGAGCGCCGCGACCACCGCGTCGCCGGCGGCCAGCACGACGCCCAAGGCGAGCACGACGCCCAAGGCGAGCACGAGTGCCACCCCGACGCCCAGTCCTTCCCCGAGCACCACCTCCGCCGCCACCTCGGCGGTCACCTACGGCAACGCCAGCCTCGTCAACGCCGCCACCATGAAGCTGTTCAACCAGGAGGTCTGCAAGCCCGGGATCAACTCCCAGACGACCGACCCCAACTGGAAGAATACGGTCGGCTACACCGCGGCCGGGGACCAGTGGGACGTCGCGAAGAACCAGATCGTCTCCTGCGACCCGAACGGCATGAAGTACGCCCTGGGTCCTGCCGTCTTCCAGGGCTCGGACATCTCGTCGGTCGGCGCCGGACTGCAGACCAACTCCACGGCGTGGGTGGTGAACCTCACGCTCGACGGCAAGGCGACCTCGGCGTACGCCACGCTGACCGAAAACCAGTGGAACAACTACGGCGCCGGCTCCCAGAGCGGCAACCTGAATGACACCGCGCTCATCTCCACTGCCATGGTGCTCGACGGCAACGTGGTGTCCGCCCCGGCGCTGCAGAGCGGGCCGATCCCCTCCGGCCAGGTCCTGATCAACGGCGGCAGCACCGTCGGGTTCACCCAGGCGGAGGCGACCTACCTGGCGAACGTGCTCAAGTACGGCTCGCTGCCGATTGACTTCACGCAGCAGCAGGTCGTCGCGATCTCCGCCCAGTACGGTCACGCCTCGCTCGACGCGGGCCTGATCGCGGCGATCATCGGCCTGTCGCTGGTCGTGATCTACATCTTCATGTACTACCGCGGCCTTGGCCTTGTGTCGGTTTCCAGCCTGCTCATCGCGGCGCTGCTGGCCTACCTGTCGGTGGTGCTGCTCAGCACGTACCAGAACTTCACGATGTCGCTGTCGGCCATCGCCGGGCTCGTGGTGGCGATCGGCATCACGGCGGACTCGTTCATCGTGTTCTTCGAACGGCTCCGCGACGAGGTTCGCGACGGCAAGACGCTGCGCCCGGCGGTGGAAAGCGGCTGGAAGCGCGCCAGGCGCACGATCCTGGTCTCCGACACCGTCTCGTTCCTCGCGGCGGTCCTGCTCTACCACTTCGCGGTCAGCGACGTGCAGGGTTTCGCGTACACGCTCGGCCTGACCACGCTGATCGACGTCCTCGTCGTGTTCTCGTTCACCAAGCCCATGGTGACCCTGCTCGCCGGGACCAAGTTCTACGGCGGCGGGCACCCCTGGTCCGGGCTCGACCCGACGCGGCTCGGCGCCAAGACGCTGTGGCGCTCCTCGGTCAGGCGGACCGTCAGGACGCAGCGCACGGCGTCCGCCGCCAGACCCCCGGCCAGCAGTTCCCCGGCCAGCAGTTCCCCGGCATCCTCGGAGAGCAGCTCCTCGACGACCACGCGGGAGGCATGATGTCGCGCCTTGGCGGTATAGGCGGGCGGCTCTACCGGGGCGACGTGTCGATCAACTTCGTCGGCCGCCAGCGCCTGTGGTACACCATCTCCGGGGTCATCTTGCTGGTCAGCGTCATCGCGCTGGCGGTGCGAGGGCTGAACTTCAGCGTGGAGTTCAGGGGCGGCTCGACCTTCCAGTTCCCCGCGGCGGCGTTGGTGAACCAGGGCGACATCTCGCGGGTGGTCAGCGCTGCCGGCGGCGGCGACTCGACCGTGCAGCACCTGTCAGGCATCGGCCTGTCGCAGTGGGTGGTTCAGACCGGCGTGCTGCCGTTCAGGGTGACCACCAATGTGCAAGCCGCGCTCGAGAGGACGTTCCACATCGCGGCCACCCAGATGACCGTCCAGACGGTCGGCCCGACGTGGGGCAGCCAGATCACCAACAAGGCGGTCGAGGCGCTGATCATCTTCCTCGTGGTGATCGTGATCTACCTGTCGGTCATGTTCGAGTGGAAGATGGCGGTCGCCGCGTTCATCGCGCTGATGCACGACATCGTGATCACCGTCGGCGTGTACGCGCTCACCGGCTTCCAGGTCAGCCCGACCTCGGTGATCGGCCTGCTGACGATCCTCGGCTACTCGCTCTACGACACGGTGGTGGTCTTCGACAAGGTCCGGGAGAATACCGCCGGCATTCTCACCACCGGCCGCAGCAGTTACGGCCAGGCCGCGAACCTGGCGCTGAACCAGACCCTGGTCCGGTCCATCAACACCTCGCTCACCGCGCTGCTCCCGGTCGCGTCGATCCTGTTCGTCGGCGCCGGGCTGCTCGGCGCGGGCACGCTCAAGGACCTGTCCCTGGTGCTGTTCGTCGGCATGCTGTCGGGCACCTACTCCTCGATCTTCATCGCTACCCCGGTGCTCGCGGACCTGAAGGAGCGTGAGCCGCGGTACAAGGAACTGGCCAGGAGGGTCGCGCTGCGGGAGTCCGGCGGCCGCGCTGCGCGGCGGGCCGCGGCCCGCGCGCAGGACGTGGCCGTGCCCGCCGCGACGGCG
>DAHVAN010000265.1 GCA_027314595.1 Actinomycetota bacterium
CCGCCCGGACCGGCTGCGGCAGGACCGCATCCTGGACGAGGCCCGCCACACCGCCGACCCGGTCCACCTGGTCCGCGTCTTCGGCATCACCGAGAACACCGCCATCAACTACGTCCACGCCGCCCACCCGGGACGGCAGTCGGTCATACCGAGGTTACCTGCACAAGGCCGCAGCGGTCCGGTAAGAGCCCGGCCCGTGCGATGACCGCAGTCAGGCGGTGTTCGAGATGCGACCGGGCCTGGTCAACATCGCCGGCTATCCCGCTCATCGCGACCGCCGCCGTGATGATCACGTCAGCAAGCTCAGCAAGCAGGTCATCGCGAGACCGGCAAATCCCTTTCCGCTTGTTCAGCCCGTGGACGCCCAGGAACGCCTCGGCCACTTCACCGACCTCCTCCGTCAGCTTCAGCAGCCGCACCTCGGCGGGAACGTCCCCGTGATGAGCGTGCAGCTTACCGACCTCATCCCACATGCTTTTCCTCCGCCTCGCTTCCCGGCCGTGCCTCAGCATGCCGGATTCTCCTCCGCTCCGCCGCGCGGGGGCGACTAACCGCACCAAGGGCGGCCTCAACGGATACGAACAGCCAGCCCCCAAGAACCGCTTTCTGCCTACTGCCCAAGCCGTCGTTTCTGAGGTAGGTCAAGACGGCGAGGACCCGGCGGCTGGTGTCGTCGGTCTGCGGGAGGCGGAGCTTGAACAAGATGTCGCCGACGTGCTTGCCGACGGCTGCCTCGGAGACGACGAGCTGCCGGGCGATGGCGGCGTTGGAACGCCCCTCGGCCATCAGGGCGAGGACCTCGCGCTCACGACAGCGGGTCGCGGTGGCGCAGCAACTGGCTGATGACTTGCGGATCGACAACGGTCCCGCCTGCGGCCACGCGGCGCAGCGCACCGATGAACTTCTCGATGTCGGCTAGCCCTATGTGGCGAGCGCGGCCATGATCACCCGGGCGGCTGCGGACGGCCCGTTCTCTGCGCTCAGCACGGCGCCCAGTTGCTTTGCCCGGGCCGCGATTCCCGGGTCCCCCGTCAGCTGCCTGATCGCGCTGGCGAGCCGGCCAGGCGACAGCTTGCGGTAAGGGACCGGAGGCACTCCCACGCCCACTTCGGCTAGGCGGCGGCCCCAGTAGGGCTGGTCGTAGCCGACCGGGACCGCCATGCTGGGCACTCCGGCGAGGACCGCCCGGTGTGTCGTGCCCGAGCCGCCGTGGTGGACCACGGCGGCGAGCTGCGGGAAGAGCCAGTCGTGGGAGACCTCGCCGACGGCGAAGACCGGCGTGCCCGTGCCCGTGCCCGGCAGTTCACCCCCCTCGGCCAGGCCCGCGATGACCCCCGGGCGTCCCGCCATGGCCAGGGCCCGGCACGCCACGTCGAGGTCGGACTGCCTCATGGCGTTTCCCATGGAGCCGAATCCGACGTAGACGGCACCGGGATGCTCGGCCAGGAACTCCGGTAGTCCCTCCGGGATCACGGGTTTCAGGTCAGCGCGCAGCAGGTGCCCGGTGACCGTGACGTGCGCCGGCCACGCCGGGTCGGCGGGCATGAGGGCCGGAGACACCCCGTAGATCGTCGGCGTCCGGTTCACCGCGGCGAGGTAGTCACGCGCCGTCCACGGGGGCAGCCCGAGCGCCTCGCGCCCCGCGCTCACGGAGGGGCGGTACAGCCACTCGGCAACCCGCGCGCCGAACCGCCCGACCCAGTCATTCAGCCGGGAAGGACGCCGCGTCACGGGAGAAAGGCTCGCCTCCGGCAGGCGGCTCGGCGTCATCGGCGCCGGGTTCACGGCCACGACCCGGCCTCCGCGCAGCCCGGCGATCCCGGTCGCGGTGCCGACGGTGAGCGTGCCGGACACGATGACCTCACCCGGCTCAACGGCGTCAGCCACGCTGGAGACTACCGCCAGGGCCGTGTCCTTCAGCCCGGAGCGCAGCGCCATCCACGTCCGCAGGGGATTGCGGGCCCAGCCCGGCCGCTGGGCGTTCTGCTCGGCCCAGTAATCAGCGACCGACACGCCCAGGTCGATGAATCCGAATCCGGCCGCGCGGACCTTACCGCCGTAGTCGGAATACGCGGCGATGCGCGCGTTTACCCCCAGGCCGTGCAGGGACTCGGCGAGCGTGATCATCGACGCGACGCCGCCCCACGAATCGACGGCCAGCAGAAGCGCGGCTGAGGCGTCGGTCAAGTCAGTGCCTTCCCCTGTAGGTTGCGGAAGTCAGTACGGTGTCGAGCGGGGGTGGTGGAGCGGCGGCTGCCGGAGCCTGGCGGCCTCAAGTTCGGTGATCTCGCGGTCGCGGTTGGCACCGAGCCTGGTGTGGCGGATCTTGTCGTGCAGCTTGAGGATGGCGTCCATCAGCATCTCCGGGCGCGGCGGGCAGCCGGGCAGGTAGATGTCGACGGGCACGATGTGGTCGGCGCCCTGCACGATGGCGTAGTTGTTGAACATGCCCCCAGTGGACGCGCAGACGCCCATCGCGATCACCCATTTCGGCTCGGGCATCTGATCGTAGATCTGCCGCATCACCGGGGCCATCTTCTGGCTGACCCGCCCGGCGACGATCATCAGGTCGGCCTCGCGCGGCGTGGCCCCGGTCTTCTCCATGCCGAACCGGGCCAGGTCGTGCCGCGGGCCGCCGGTCTGTATCACCTCATACGCGCAGCAGGCCAGGCCGAAGAAGGCCGGCCACATGGACCGGGAGCGGGCGTACCCGGCCACCTTCTCCACCGTGGACAGCAAGAACCCGGCGGGCAGGTGCTCTTCCAGCCCCACCGGCATCACCCCTTTCCCGGGCTGGCGGATGCACACCGAGCCGCCGCGCTGCCTCCGGCCGCGGGCGCCTCGCGTACTCCAGCGTTCCGCGGGGGCAGGCGGGGGATCTACGGCGATCTGCGCAACAATTGATGTCACTAGGACATGAATCGAGGTCGGGGCCGTGGACTTGATCCAGGTGCAGGCATTCCTGGTGCTGGCTGACGAGCTCCACTTCGGCCGGGCCGCCGAGAGGGTGGGCCTGTCCCAGCCGCGGGTGAGCCGGCTGATATCGGCGCTGGAGCGAGAAGCTGGCGGCGCGCTGTTCGACCGGACCACCCGCCGGGTCCGGCTCACCCCGCTCGGCACCCGGCTGCGCGACGGGTGGCGGCCGGCCTACGGGCAGCTGCTGGCCTCTCTGGACGATGCCCGCACCGCCGCCCGGCAGCCTGAGGGAACCCTGCGCGTCGGCTTCACGCTGACCACGGGCGGGACCGCGCTGACCCGCCTGGTCCGCGCGTTCACTGCGGCCTACCCCGGTTGCGACATCCAGCTGCGCGAAATAGAAGTACGGGACCTGTACGGGGCGCTGCGCCGTGATGACATCGACGTCCTGGTGAGCTGGCTCGCCGTCGGTGAGCCTGACCTGACCGCCGGCGCCGCCATCGAGCACCGGGCACGCGCCCTCGCCGTCAGCCGCGACCACCCGCTGACGGATCGCGGGCGAGCGAGTGCAGAGGACCTCGCCGACTACGAGACGGCCTGGGCCCCGCTCGGCGTCCTGCTCGACGCCATCAACCCGCCGCGTACCCCGTCCGGCCGGCCTGTCCGCCGTACCCGCGCCGTCGGCGGCCTGCACGAGACCCTCGCACTAGTAGCCACCGGCCAGGTCGTCCACCCCACCGTCGCCGGCCTGCCCTTGGCGCAGCGCAGCGACATCGTCCTCCTTCCCCTTGTCGGCCTGCCCCCACTGACGCTCGGCCCGATCTGGTGTACGGCCCATGAGAATGCCCGGGTCAGGGCACTCGCCGGCATCGCTGCCACCCTTCGGCCCATCCCACGCGAAGGTTTGAAGCCTCCTGAGTCGGCCGGAACTTGAGTGTGTAAGCGGGGGACTGTGATTCTGCCAAGGCACATTGGTTTCATGGTGACGCGACCCGATCTAGCCACGATGGATGCCTGTGAACCCGAGCGACCGTCGGCGTCAAAATCGGCATTTGCGCGCGGGTTCCCATGCCGACGCGTGCAGGATTCTGCGAACCCGCGCGCTTCGCCCAGCGGGCACCTGGAAGCCGGGGAGTCCGTCGTGCAGGGAGGCGTGCGCGAGGCATACGAGGAAACCGGCGTCGGCATCGCCCCAGGCGATCTCGTTTTCACCCACGTTGTCCACCATCGCAACCCCGAAGGCCAGGGACGCGTCGGGTTCTTCTTCACCGTCACCCGGTGGGCCGGCGAGCCCGTTAACCGGGAGCCGCACAAGTGCGCCGGGCTTCACTGGGCCGACCCCGCCAGGCCACCGGCCAACACCGTGCCCTACACGGCCGCGGCGCTCGCCGCCATCAGCAAGGGGGCGCCGTTCTCCCTCGACGGGTGGTGACCCCACAGGAACCGGGACCGTGGCGGACACGGGCATTAGCGGCGCAGGCCAAGGGCCTCGGCGGGTCGCCAGCGCCGGACTCCGCATCCTGCACTGGAACGTTCACGGCTGGCGGGATGCGGCGGGCCGGCCCAACGTCCAGGCCGTGGCCGAACTGATCCGCGCCACCAGGCCGGACGCCGTCACTCTTGTCGAGGTCGATGAGCCCTGGGGCCTTCCGTCATGCCTGGGCAGGGTCGCGCGGGAATGCGGGTACTCGTGGGCCTTCGCGCCGAGTTTCGAGTACGGAGACGAAGACGCGGCGGCGGGTTCGGGAACGCACTGCTGGCCAGGGTGCCGGTCACCGCCGTGCAGCAGTAGCGCCTCTACGCGCCGTCCGGCGGTTACGACGGTTCCGAACCCTCCGAGCCGCGATCGGTGATCCTGGCGAGGCTGGGACTGAACGCACCTCTGTCTGGCTGGGCGGCACGCACTTCCCCCGGGCCGATGCTGCGGCCAGGCAGTTCGCCGCCCGCAGCTCCAGCAGCTGACAGCCAGCCCGGACGAGCCCTGGCTCATCTGCGGGGACTTCAACGCGCCCCCGGCATCATGCTTCGGTGAGCACGGCCGACCTCAGATCTCACCCCGACCCGGTACAACCCACCTACCCGGCGAACCAGCCTGCCGAGGCGATCGACTACTGCCTGGCGGTTCCAGGCAGCACTGTGTCGGCAACCGTCCTTCAGGCCCTGGGATCTGATCACCTGCCCTTGCTCGTCACCGGAAGGACCGGGCAGCAAGCAACCGCATCCTGACGGACCGCCCGGGCACCGCCGCCGCTCGCGGAGTGAAGCCATCCCACGCTGCGCACCTGCTGAGGAACTGCTATTGCCTGTCGCGGTTTGCTTGCGTGCGGCTACGCTAGAAGATGAGCTGCCGGCCGGGTCGGTGCTGCGGCAGCTGCGGGCCTGACCGGACTCGAAGGCGCTGCCGATGGGGTACGCGAAGACGAGCGAGCGCAGGGAAAAGCGGCTGCTGCGGGACCAGATGCGCTCGATGGGCCTGGGCTACCGGGACATCGCATCCGAGTTCGCCCGACGCTACCGGCTGCGGCCCCGCGCGGCGTGGCGGGACGCCTACGGCTGGTCCCTGCAAGACACCGCCGACCGGATCAACGACTTCCGCGGGAACACCGGCCTGGACCCCGGCGGGATCGCCTCGATGACCGCATCGCACCTGTCGGAGTACGAGAGGTGGCCCGGCCACGGACCCACCCCCGCCGGCCGCCGCCCCAACCCCTACCTGCTCGCCGTCCTCGCCGCCGTCTACGACTGCGCCGTCACCGACCTGATCGACCTCCCCGACCGCCAGCACCTCCCCCCAGGCGACCTCCTCATCCTCGACAAATACAGCCAGCCACCCGCGAAGACCGCCCGCAGGCCCGGCCAGGACCAGAGACAGGATGACACCCTGGCGTTGGCTGGTGCACCACTGCGGCCCGCCCCGCATGGCGACGACGTAACGCCATCTCGTGAACTTGCCGAATCCGCGCCTGGGTGGGGTGCGCTGGAAGCCCAATGGCCTTGCGTTAGGTGATCATCCAGGGTTCGAGCAGGTGGAACTTGATGTAGCGCCTCACGTTGGTGACGGAGGGGTCGCCGGGCTTGCGGGCGGGGAAGTCGCCGGCTTTCTTGGACTTGCGGGGGCTGTTGCGCTCGGGCCGGTCGCGGACGGCGGTGCCGGGCATGAGGATTTTCAGCAGGAACGCGGCGAAGGCCAGGTCAGCCTGCTGAGGGGGGGAAAGCCGCGACGGTGTCCGTCGCGGCCTGGAGCGCATGGGGGAAGCTGATCCGGGAGGGCGGGATGCCAGCGGCGCGCGCGCCGATCCCGGTCAGGACGCATAGTGCCTGGTAGACGGCGAACAGGGCCCACATTTCCTGGGCGGCCCCGGCGGGGTCCCTGGAGCGGAGGACGGGCTGTCCTTCTCCCATGCCGGTCTTGTGCCGGCCGATGACGGTCTCGCATCCCCACCGCCCGGGGTAGCAGCAGGCCAGGTCGAGCGCCGGGTACGCCTGCGGGTCGAGGAGGTCGGTGACCAGGCAGAATACCTCGGAGGTCTCGGGGGTGCCGACGCCGTCGGGGACGGTGAGGACGCTGTACTCGATGACGCGGACGGTGCGGGGCGGGCCGTCCTTCTTGCGGGGCGGCCGCAGTTCCGCGAGGTAGGTGCCGTCTTCCAGCACTTTGACCGGGGTGAGCCGGAAGGAGGCCGAGGCGCGCCACAGGATGTGCGCCCCGGTGGCCAGGACGTCGCGGGCCAGCTCCCAGGACAGGAACTTGCGGTCGGCGAGCACGAGCTGCCCGGGGCCGAGGCACTCCAGCAGGTCGCGGAGCAGGGCCCGCTGCTCCCGCGCACCCGCCTCATCCACCGCCGCATCCACCAGCTCCGGCGTGAAAACCCTGGTCAGGACACCAACCGAGATCCGGTCCGGCAGCCACCCATCCGGCGACAACCCCTCAGAACCATCATGCGCCACGAACCGTCACACTACATGACAACGTAAGACCTTAACGCAAGGCCATTGCCCCTACCCCCTGCCGCGAACTTGTACACGGCCTGCGTGGCGCAGAACAGCAGCCGGTCCCAGCAGGCTCCCGGGGTACGTCCGCCAGGTAGCGAAGCCGGAGGGCCACCCTATCGGACAGCTCGCCTTGGCGTCTTCCAA
>DAHVAN010000267.1 GCA_027314595.1 Actinomycetota bacterium
GAAAACTACGGCGCAACCGTGACCGACCTGCTGGCCGTCACTGGTGACCCGGTCCGGGACCTCCGGGCGGCAAGGGAAACAGCGCAGCAGAACGCGGCTGCCGAACGCGAATATGCCGCAGCGGCACTGCACGACGTGGGAGTACCCGCGATCACCGTCTCGGCCTGGCTTGACCGGCGCGGTCTCCCGGCGGCGGGCAACGGCCAGTTGCTCGACCTCGCCGAGCGATGCGCCAGGGTTTGGTCAGCGCTCCCCCCGCTCGAAACCGGACGCCTACTGCTGACCGTACTCGCGGCGACGGCACTAGACGATCCGCATGCGCTGGACCGGGGCAGTCCGACCGCCACGGCAGTACTGCGGCTGCTGGGCCACGATCTGCCGGACTCGGCTGAGGCCTGGCGGATGGCCTGGGAGGAGCACGGGATCGACTGTGACCCGGTGTCGTCTCGGGTCCTCGTCCTCAACCTGCCACTCGACGGCGACGCGCCATGTGCGCGGCTCGCGCAGGCAGCCGTCCCCGAACCACTGTGGCTGACGCTCCGCTCCCTCACCGGATCCTTCCGGATGGCAGCGCCCGCTTCGGACGTGTACGTCTGCGAGAACCCCTCAGTGCTCATCGCCGCGGCCGATCAGCTCGGCGAGTCTTTCCCGTCCGCTCGTCTGCACCAACGGGCGTCCTTCGGCCGCCGCGCTCCGCCTGCTCACCGGCCTCGCCGAAGGCGGGACGTCAGTCCACGTCCGCGCCGATGACGACGCCGGCCAGGCGATAGTCACGACCGTGCGCAGGGCGATCCCAAGCGCGAGACTCTGGCGCTTCGAGGCCCGGCCTCCCGGCCGGCCACGCTACGAGGAACAGGACCTGCCCCTCCTCCTGCGGGACCTGGACTGCGGCAGCGCCTGACAGCATCCGTGAAGGCGCGAGGAAGGACAGCGCTTAGAACCGGTCCGCGAGCGCAGCGTTGACCTTGACCAGGTCGAAGGGCTCCGGGTTGACGGGTTCGTCCTCGTCCCAGTACTCGACGGGGTTATCGCCGCTGAAGGACAGGCAGCGGGGAACGGCTTCACCCGGGGTCAGGCGGGACGAGCCCGCGCGGGTGATCTCGTGGATCCAGCTAGCCCCGAAGTCGTACTCGTACCGTACTGGCTTACGGGCCCCGGCCGGGAAGGCGTCACGGAGACGGACCGCCTCCTCGTCGGCGGTTTCTTCCAGGTCGAAGAACGGGTCGCTGTAGCGGACACCGGCCACAGCAAAGGCGTGCAGGTGATCGCCGTCCCAGCTGAACAGAACCTGGATCACCCGGTGGAGGTCGCCGAGGGTCGCCGCCAGCGGCATGCGCACCGTGCGCCACAGCGAGGGACTCGACCGCCAGAGCGTCACCTTCAGGTCCACCACCTGGGCCGCACTCAGCGCAGCGCCCGACTCCGCGAGCGCGCCCACCGCAGCAGCGACCGCCTCTGCCTCCGGGTGGCCGGCCGCCCGGACCAGGGTGAGCAGCGCGCCAATGTCCAGCGGGCCGCCGCCCGCCGCTTCCCACAGCCGGCACGATGCCTCGTCGGGACCAAGTCCCTCCGGCCACGCCTCACCCCGAGCCTGGAGGGCAGCGGCGGCATCGACGGCGGACATGCCGTCGGGCGGGAGCGCTGGCCGGGCGATGACGGTGCTGGCGGACAGCGAGCCGTCTGCGGCGATGGCGAAGCGCCGGACTGCGGGCTCGAGGCTGGCGTTCACGTACAGGTACCGGCCGTTGGCGGAGACGGTCATCCCGTTGGGCAGGATCGTCGCGTCGTCGGCGATCCGGTGGCTGCCGTCGGGCTGGACGAGGTGGATGCGGCCGGGGAACTGGCGGACCTTTTCGACGAGATGGGAGACCGCGTCCTCGCGGGCGGGGTGCTCGGCGAGCAGCGCGCTCAGCAGCGCCTCGGCGTCGAAGCCGAGTTCCCCGACATACGCGCGCCCGCGGGCATCGACCCACATGTCTTGAGGTTGGAGACGGCGTCGTCATTGAGGTCCGCGTGCACGCTGAGCGCGCCGTCGGCCTCCAGGCGCAGGATACGCCGCCCTTTCTGGGTGGCGATGAGCAGCCGCCCGTCAGGCAGCCAGCCGAGGCCGGTGGGCACGTCCTGGATCTCGGCCACGGCGCGGGACCGCCCGGCCAGGTCGACGGCGATGACCTCGTGGCCGTACATATCGGAGAAATAGAGCTCGCCGTCGTGCCAGCGGGGGCTTTCGGCGCAGGCGAAGCCGTCGGCGAGCACGCGCGGGGACTGCAGAGTGCTAGTCATTGCCTGGTGGTCCTTTCGAGCGGAACGGATGTAGCAGGGGCAGCGGAGCGCCCGTTTCGCGGCGATGAGGTCGCGCCGGCGGCCACGGCCGCGCTTACCAGGCCGGCTGCCAGGGCGAGACCGGCGACGAGGCGGAACGAGCCGACGCTGGGGAATCCGCCGCTGGCCGGGCCGGCCGACAGGATCGCGCCGACGACGGCGGAGCCGATGGTCGTGCCGAGAGCGCGCATGAGCGTGTTGGGCCCGTTGGCCGCGCCGATCTGCCCGGCGGGCGTCGCGTTCATGACCAGTGTCGGCATGGCGGCGTAGCCGAGGCCGATGCCGACGCCGACCACGGCGGTCGCGATCGTGACCTGGGCGAGGCCGAGTCCGGCGATCACCGGCAGGCCGTAGCCGGCCCCGACGATGGCGGCGCCGGTCACGAGCGTCCACCGCGGGCCGGCCCGCCCGATGAGCGCGGCTGACGCCGGGGTGAGCAGCACCATGATGACGCCCAGGGGCATCATGGCGAGGCTCGCGACGAAGGCGGTGCGCCCGGCGCCCCCGGCGGACGCCGGAACCTCCAGTGCTTCGGGAAGCTCACCGAGGAGACGGCCAGGGCGAATCCGAGCACGCTGGACGCGAGATTGGTCAGTAGTACGGCCCGCCGGGCCGCGACGCGCAGGTCGAGCAGCGGGTCAGGACGGCGCAGTTCCAGCAGCCCGAATCCGCCGAGCGCCGCCACTGCGACGGCTGTGAAGGCCGCGATGGCGGGCGAGCCCCAGCCTCACGCGGATCCCTGGGCGACCGCCAGCAGCAGGCCGGTGATGCCGACGGCCAGCAGGGCCGCGCCGGGCGCGTCGAAGGAGCCCCGTGACGGGCGGGACGCGGGCACAAGCGCGGCCACGAGAGCGATCGCGATCGCGCCGAGTGCGTCCGCCGCGAGGAACAGGACCCGGAAGCCGAAGGCGTCCGCCGCCGCCGTCGCGGCGGGCAGCCCGATCGCGGCTCCGAAACCGAGGCTCGAGCTGATCAGAGCCACAGCGGAGCGCTGGCGCTGCGGCGGCAGCGCTTCCCGCGTGATCGCCACCGCGATCGGGACAGTGCCGATCGCGGTTCCCTCCAGGGCGCGCCCGGCGATCATGGTGAGCAGGTCGTGCGCCAGCGCGGCGATCAGGGAGCCGGCCACCATCAGGGCGAGCAGCACGATGAGCAGGCGGCGCCGGCCGTAGAGGTCGGCGAGCCGCCCGGCGACCGGGGTGACCGCGCACGCCGCGAGCAGGGTGGCGGTGATGACCCAGGCGGCCCCCGACGGCGTGGTGTGCAGCAGAGCGGGGAACCGGGAGATGATCGGCGCGACCAGGGTCTGCATCATGGAGGAGATGACCCCGCCTAGCGCGAGCGCCAGCACGATCGCGGACGGCGATGATCTGCGGCTGGTCGTGGCCACGGGTCAGCCCTGCGCGGTGGGCCGCACGACGATCTCGCCGACATCGACCGACTCGGGCTGCTCGATGGCGAACGCGGCGGCGCGCGCGATGGCGTCCGGCGGCATCGCCATCGCGTCGCGCTGCGCGATGAGCGCCGCGGCCACCTGCGGGCTGCCGCCCTTGCCGACGCCCTCGGTATTGGTGAACCCCGGGCTGATCAGGGTGACCCTCAGATTCGGCCCGGCCTCCTGCCGCAGCCCCTCGGTCAGCACCTTCACCGCGGTCTTGGTCGCCGCGTAGACGGCCTGGGCGGGCACGACCTTGTAGGCGGCGGTGGACGCGGTGTGGATGAAGTGCCCGCTGCGCTGGGCCCGGAAGATCGGCAGCGCCGCTGCGATCCCGTTCAGCACGCCCTTGATGTTGATGTCCACCATCAGGTCCCACTCCTGCGTCCGCAGGTCATCGAACGGCGAGACCGACATGCTCCCGGCGTTGGAGAACAGGACGTCCAGTCGCCCGTAGCGCTCCCGGGCGGTCGTGACCAGGCGCTCCAGGTCGGCCCGGTTCCGCACGTCGACCGGAACCGCGGCCGCCTCGCCGCCGGCGCCCTCGATGCGGGCCACCAGGTCCTTGAGGAGGTCCTCGCGGCGGGCGCCGAGCACCAGCCGGGCGCCGCGCCCGGCCAGGTGCAGCGCGGTTGCCGCGCCGATCCCGCTGCTCGCCCCGGCGATGGCGACCGCTTTCCCCGTGATGCCCGGCATGGCATTCCTCCGATAGCTCGCTACAATGAAACGGACACTCGTCCGCTTCAGGAGAAGGCTATCCGGACATATGTCCGCTTTGCAAACCGGGGAGTCGGCCCTGCCGCGCCCGCGCTCGGATGCCGCGCGGAACCGGCGGCGGCTGCTCGATGTCGCCCGGGCCGCCCTGGCCGGCGACGGGGAGATCACCATGCAGTCGGTCGCGAAGGCCGCCGGGGTCGGGCAGGGCACCATCTACCGGCATTTCCCGACCCGCGAGGCGCTGCTGCTGGCGGTGTACCGGGATGACTTCGACGCCCTCGTCGCCGCCGCCTACGGCCTGTTGAAGGACAACCCCCCCGACCGCGCGCTACGGCTGTGGCTGGATGACCTCGCCGTCTTCGGCCGCAAGAAGCACGCCCTGGCCGACGTGCTCGACGCCGCGACCCGGGCCGAACTGCACGACGAGCAGTACAACCGGATCATCGGCGCGATCGACGCGATCCTGACGACCGGAGTCCAGACGGGAGCGCTGCGCGCGGACCTGCACCCCGACGAGGTGCTACCGCTGGTCGCGTTCCTGTGGCAGCTCGACACCCGTACCGACCCCCGCATCCCGCACCTGCTCGATCTGGTACTCGACGCCGCCAGAGCGGGACGGGCACCCCGCTGACAGCGGGCCCGCAGCGGCGGGGAAACGGCTGGCAGCCGGGTACCCGGCCGTGGAGTGGACGCGCGAGCTGGCCGGATTGCGATGAGAAAAGCGGAGTAAACCGAGTTCAGGAAACTCAGCGGTCCGGGATCGGGGAAGGGCTGCCGAACCGATCCTGGGAGCGCCGAAGACCGTCGGGGTTCGAACCATCGTAGGCGAAGCCGACGGTTACAGCCCGTCGCTCCTGCCCGTGGCTGATACCGCTCCTGGTGTCGTTCACGGTATGAGCACGATCTTGCCGGCCGTGCGGCCGCGGCCGAGTTCCTCGTGCGCTTCGGCTGCCCGGCCGAGCGGGTAGGCGCGGTGGATGAGCGGCTTGATCTGTCCCTCTGCGAGGAGGCCGAGCAGCGCCGTCAGGTCTTCCCGGTACCAGTCGGGGTGCTGGATGACCATCATGCTCGATGCGTAGCCGGCGACGCCGACTCCTCTTGGACATCTTCGGGTGGCCGCCGAACCCCGTCGCCAGCCGCGTGTAGACAGACGCAAGAGCGAAGCTGCCGCGCAGGCGGGTGTCCTGCCCGAACCGGCCCGTCACCTCCCTGGCGAACCGCACGTACTTGTGCTCGTCAACCCCGAGCAAGACCAGCACGGCGTCATTGCCCTGGCCCAGGACGACGAAGTCCGCGGCCATCAGCGCCAGCGACATCTTCCTGTGAAACGTCATCCGGTCGTCCACGATCGCCATCGAGGCGTAGTAGCCGTGATTGTCTTCCTCCGCCCGGTCGAAGTCGCCGTCGTCGGCGTAGAAGCCAAGCAGGTACATCGCCCGCAGGCAGTCAAGATTGCCGTACTGGCTGCGCAGCACGCCGGCCGTGTCGCTGAACCCCAGCCGGCGGCAGAACCCGGCGAACCGGTCCGCCAGCTCAAGGACCTGCCCCAGCGGGCGGCCCTTGCCGTTGTGCGCGTCGAGATCTCCGAGCACGACCTGGCACCGCTCGCCGCCAGCCTGCAGCCGGGCGATGCCCAGGATCTGCGCGACCGTGCCCATGTGCGGGACACCGGACATCCCGAACCCCGTGGTGACGATCCGGGACGCCCTAGGCACGGCGAGGAAGTCGCCAGCCCTGTGATGGCAGAGCCACCGCACGTTCAGCTCGCTGGCATCCAGCCCGGCCAGTCCGAAAGAGAAGCGCTCTAGCTCGAAGGCGTCGTAACCGTGTTCCCGCACGACACGCTGGTAATAGTCCTCGGAAAAGATCACCGGCTGGGCCGGGATCGATCCGGACCCTGGCTGTGATGCTGTCGGTGAGGGCATGTTGCCGCTCCGTTCCGGATATCGCCTTTGCCATTTCCGACGACAATGCGCTGTCCGGCTGCCGCTGACCCAGACCACAGCGGGCGGTCACAGCGAACGCTCACGGTGAGGGGGCATCATGGTCTGCCCGGCAGCGGCCTCCGCGAAGGACTGCTAGAGCGTGACGAAGCAACGCCCTTACGGCCTGCGCCGGGGATCACGGTGAGCCGTGCCCTCCGGGTCGTGCACCTGCCGGCCCGTACTCCGTACGTCCGCAAGATCGTGTCGGATGACTTCATGATCCTCAACGGCGTCAACACCGGCCACGGTGTGGTGCCCGCAGCCGTCACCGCTACCTGGCTGCTTGATCGTCGCCCGCTGGACTGGCTCGACGTGCTGCACCTTCACCACGTCGAGTTCGACGACATCGCCGACTTGAAACGGCTGCTGACCGAATGCGCCGACTGCGACGTCAAGGTTGTCTACACCGCCCATGACATCAGCCCGATGTACTGCTCCGCTGATAGCCTCGACGACCGGATGCGCCTTCTTGCGAGTTCAGGTGTCTCGTGGGTCTGCCTGACCGCCGCGTCTGCAGACACCCTCAAGGAACAGGTCCCGGGGCTCCCGCCGGTTGCGGCCATCCCGCATGGCTACGTCGTCAGCCCCGACGATCTGGCCCGGATCACTCCAGACGCTACGCTGCCCGCAGCACCGCGGTACCTGATGTACGGGGCGTTTCGGCCCAGCCGCGATCACCTGTCCACCGTCGCCAACTGGTCCCTGAGCATGACCAACCCGGCTGCACGGCTGACCGTGCTGTTGCGGGCGATCAGTCCTGGCGACTTCCAGCGCCACGACGTCCCCGCACTGCTGACCGTGATCAGGTCCGACAGTCGTATCCAGGCCGTCATGCGTGCTTACCCAACCGATGCCGAGATCGCAGAGGCCGGACTTCGCGCCGACGCATTGCTGCTGCCGTACCTGTCCGGCAGTCACTCAGGGCAGCTGGAACTCGCCTTCGATCTTGGTCTCCTGCCTGTGTGCTCATCCGTCGGCTATCTCAAAGACCAGTGGCGCATGCACGATGGCCTGGTCACTGAGCCTGTCTGGTTCGACTGGTCCGACGGGCACCCGGGCCTGTTCGGCGAGAAGTTCGTCGCCGCCCTCGAAACTGCCCATGCGAGGCTTCGCAGCGCAGCGATGCACGGGCCGAGGGCCGAATTCCTGGAGTACCGCCGACACGAGCACACCCGGTTCCTCGAAGCCCACCGCGCCGTCTACGCAGCCCCTTAGAAAGGCTAACGTCAGTGACGATTGAATGGATCGACTCGGAGAATTCGAACTCACCTAATCTACTCAGCTCACGCGACGCGTTGTCGGCAGGACACTGCGACGAGGGTACCGCGGCGGCGGTTGCCGGCATCCTCGCCGGGCTGGAGCAGGGCCGGACAGACGCGGCCGGGACACTGGAAGAGTTGCAGGTGCTGCTCGAGCAGATGCGGCACACGCCGAAGGGCATTGCCCGGGTATCGCGGATGAACGCATTCGTCCGCACTCTCGGCCAGGCCGACAATCTCGCCTTCTTCCTGGAACTGATGCGGGAATCGCTGAAGTCCGCCCGCCTGTCAGACCGCAAGATCGCGGAACGGTCCCGCGCCGGCCTCA
>DAHVAN010000274.1 GCA_027314595.1 Actinomycetota bacterium
CAGCGGGCAGCGGGCAGCGGGCAGCGGGCAGGGCAGAATGGCGCCCGACGCATTTGCCATCAGGATCACCGTTCATGTGGGAAGTGGTACCGCGCTCCGTCCCGAAAGGATTGGCGCGCGGCAATTGCGGCGCGCGATCGCCACGGCATGATGGGATGGCGCCATGGCCCTTGAGACGTCCGCCGAGTCGCCGGTGCCGGTGCGCACGGTGCTGCAGCTCGTCGGCGGCTGGATCGGAAAGCTCGGCCGGGTGTGGGTCGAGGGGCAGATCGCCGAGTGCACCAAGCGCGGCAGTACCGTGTTCCTCACCCTCAGGGACCCGGTCGCGGCCGTTTCCGCTCAGGTGATCTGCACGCGGCAGGTGTTCGAGGCGGCCAGCCCCCAGCCGGGTGCCCGGGTGGTCATCTTCGCCAAGCCCGACTTCAACGCCACCCGCGGCTCGTTCTCGCTGACCGGGCTCGAGATCCGGGCCGTGGGGATCGGGGAACTGCTCGCCAGGCTGGACAGGCTGCGCCGCGCCCTCGCTGCCGAGGGGCTGTTCTCCGCCGAGCGCAAGCGCCCCCTGCCGT
The DNA here is from genome assembly GCA_027314595.1 of Actinomycetota bacterium. Lineage (GTDB taxonomy): Bacteria > Actinomycetota > Actinomycetes > Streptosporangiales > Streptosporangiaceae > Trebonia. The sequence continues at coordinate 570 of DAHVAN010000274.1, forward strand.
TCCTGCCCGGCGTGATCGGCCTGATCTGCGGGCGCGAGTCCGCGGCACAGCGGGACGTGCAGGAGAACGCCGAACGCCGGTGGCCGGCCGTCAGGTTCCGGGTCGAGCAGACGGCCGTCCAGGGATCGTACGCGGCCGGGGAGGTCATCGCCGCGCTGCGGCGGCTCGACGAGGATCCCGACGTGGACGTGATCGTCATCGCCAGGGGCGGCGGCTCGGTCGAGGACCTGCTTCCGTTCTCCGACGAGGCGCTGCTGCGGGCGGTCGCGGCGTGCCGTACCCCGGTGGTGAGCGCGATCGGGCACGAACAGGACACGCCGCTGCTCGACTACGTGGCGGACCTGCGGGCTTCGACTCCGACCGACGCCGCCAAGCGGATCGTGCCCGACGTCGCCGAGCAGCAGGCGCTTGTCACCCAGTTGCGCGACCGGGCACGCCGCTCGGTTCTCGGCTGGCTGGAGCGTGAGCGGGCGTGGCTGCAGGCGGTCACGTCGCGGCCGGCGCTCGCCGATCCGGTCCGGGAGATCGAGCGGCAGGCCGAGCAGGTCGACGCGCTCGCACGGCGAGCGCGCCAGTCGCTCAGCAGCAGCCTCGAGCGGGCAGGCGATGACATCTCGCATACCCGCGCCCGGCTGCTCGCGCTCTCGCCCGCCTCGACGCTGCGGCGCGGATACGCGATCGTGCAGCGCGCCGATTCCGCCGTCGTCCGCGCTGCCTCGGAGGTCTCACCCGGTGAGCGGCTCACGGTCAGGTTCGCCGAGGACCAGCTCACCGTGCACGCCGCCGCGACCGGCGACGAAGACGACAGCGGCGACCACGAGTAGGATTCTCGTTGTGACGGATCGTGAATCACTCTCCTACGAGCAGGCCAGGGACGAGCTCACCGGCGTGGTGAAGCGGCTCGAAGCGGGCGGGCTCTCCCTGGAGCAGTCACTCGACCTGTGGGAGCGCGGCGAGAAGCTGGCCGCGATCTGCTCCGAATGGCTGGACGGCGCCCGGGCGAGGCTGACCGCCGCCATGGCGGCCCGTGCGCCGGGCGGCGATGTCAGGCCCGGCGATCCGAGCACGCCGTTCTGATCCGGCGCGCCCAGGCGCACGGAGGCGCAGCACGCGCTAGATCATCTCCAGGCGGGCCTTTAGGCTGTACGCATGCGCGTGGATGTCTGGAGCGACGTCGTTTGCCCTTGGTGCTACGTAGGCAAGGCGAGGTTCGAGAAGGCCCTGAACGACTTCGGGCACCGTGACGAGGTCGAGGTCGTGTTCCGCGCGTTCGAGCTGGACCCGGACCGTCCCAGGGATCAGCGGGAAACCGTGCTCAGCATGCTGGGCAGGAAATACGGCATGGCGGAGGAGCAGGCGCGCGCGGCCGACGCCCGGCTGGCGGGGCTCGCCAGGGCCGAGGGGCTGGGCTTCGATTCGGGCCGGCCGGTCGGCAATACCTTCGATATCCACCGCGTGATCCGCCTGGGTCTTGACAAGGGTGTGCAGCACGAACTGATCACCGCCGTCAACGAGGCCTACTTCGCGCAGGCGCGGCAGGTCTTCGACCGGGACGTGATCACTGAGGTGGCGGCGGGCGCCGGGCTGGACGCCGGCCCGGTCGGCGAGGTGCTCGACGGCGACGGCTATGCCGACGCGGTTCGCCACGACGAACTCCAGGCGCGCGAGCTTGGCATCAGCGGTGTGCCGTTTTTCGTGTTCAGCATGGCGCTCGCGGTGTCCGGGGCCCAGCCGGCCGAGGCGTTCACAAGCGCGCTGAACCAGGCCTGGGCTCGCCGCGGCTGACGCCGCAGGCAGGGTAGGAACTGACCATGACTGACGAGCAGACCCGCACCTCGCGCGACACCGCAATCCCGGCCTCCCCGGAGCCCGGAGAGCACGCGCCCACCAGGAACCTGGCTCTCGAGCTGGCTCGGGTGACCGAGGCGGCGTCGATGGCGGCCGCCCGCTGGGTGGGCCGCGGCGACAAGAACGGCGCCGACGGCGCCGCCGTCAACGCCATGCGCAGGCTCATCAACTCCGTGTCCATGCGGGGCGTGGTGGTGATCGGCGAGGGCGAGAAGGACCACGCCCCGATGCTGTTCAACGGCGAGGAAGTCGGCGACGGCACCGGGCCCGCCTGCGACGTCGCCGTCGACCCGATCGACGGCACCAGGCTGTGCGCCAACGGCATGCCGAACGCCGTGTCCGTCATCGCGGTCGCCGAGCGCGGCTCGATGTACGACCCGTCCGCGGTCTTCTACATGAGCAAGCTCGCCACCGGCCCCGAGGCGGCTGGCGCGGTCGACATCGACGCTCCGCCCGCGGCCAACATCGCCGCCGTGGCCAAGGCGAAGGGCATCTCGCCACAGGACGTCACCGTGGTCATCCTCGACCGGCCGCGGCATACGGACCTGATCACGGCGGTCCGGGCGAGCGGCGCGCGGATCCACCTCATCACCGACGGCGACGTGGCCGGCGCGATCATGGCGGCGCGGGACGGCACCGGGATCGACCTGATGCTCGGCATCGGCGGGACTCCCGAGGGGATCGTCGCGGCCTGTGCGCTGAAGTGCCTCGGCGGCGTGATCCTCGGCAAGCTCGCCCCGCGCGATGACGCCGAGCGCCGCCGTGCCCTTGACGCCGGGCACGACCTGGACCGCGTGCTTACCACCGATGACCTCGTCTCCTCCGACGACGTGTTCTTCGCCGCCACCGGCATCACCGACGGCGAGCTCATGGACGGGGTCAGGTACCGGCCGGGCGGCGCGACCACCCACTCGCTGGTGATGCGTTCCCGGTCCGGCACGATCCGGTCCATCAGGAGCGAGCACGCCCTGTGGAAGCTCAGCGCGTACAGCTCGATCAAGTACGACTGAAGCCCGCGAGGCGCCGGCGGGCACACGCCCGTACGCCCCCGGCGCCCCCGGGCGCGCCCCGCGCACGGACAGGGCGGCGGCGCCGTTACGGCAGCGGGGGCCGCCGCCACCTGGGCAGCCAGCGGCGCTGCCGTGGCGGCGTCCGCACGAGGACCTCGCCGGCCACCACGAACGAGCGCACCTCGATGACCGGAACGTCCGAGTCGGACGGCACGGACACCGCGGTCGCGCCGCGCCGGCGGCCGAGCAGCACGGCCCCGCCCATGACGACCTCGACCCCGGCCGGTACGATGAGCCGCACCCGGCCGAAGACCGCGTACGCGTACAGCACCACGTGCCGCTCCTGTAGCAGCGCCTCGCGGAAGTCCATGTGCACCTCGCCGCAGAAGGCGGAGCACGTCAGGACCGGCGGCACTACCCAGCGGCCGTCCCGTACCCGGGTGCCGAACAATCCGGCCACCACGCGCCCGTCGTCGACACGAACCGGCTGCTCGGCGGGACCAGCCAGGTCGGCGGTCAGCCGCGCCAGTTCGCCCAGCGTGCGAGCCGAAAGAGCAGCCGCCACCCGTTCGGAATGCTCGTCTGCGTTCAGGCGGCCGTCACCGAGTGCGGCGGCCAGCATTGCGACTACCCGCTCACGGTCGGTATCAGACGCGCGCAGATCACGAGGCGCGGGCCGTGGTGGCATGGTCAGAAGATACCGTTCCCTCATGACCGAGGTGCTGCGGCTGGCCCGCGAGCAGGACGCCTGGCTGGCGCGATTCCCCGACGCCGACCACGGCGGGGTCATCGGCGGCAAGGCCGTCGGGGCCAGCCGCCTCGCCCGGCTGGCGAGGTCCGGATAGTCCCGGATCCTAACACTTTCGTCACGTTGCCCTGCGCGTCCGGCGCCGCCGCTATGCTCTCCGACCAAGTGAACCCGGACGGCATTCCGTGGGATACGGGTTTTCACCTGGCGCACGACTATACAATCGACCTCGTCGAGGCGCTGAGCAAACAAGGTCTAGAGGTCGAGCACTACTACCCCGAGCTTGGCCCCGGCCAGCAAGAGGTATCGATCAGGCACGCGGCGGCGCTGGCCGTGGCCGGCAACCATGTCCTGCCGCGGGAAACCGCGCGGGCCGTGGCGATCCGCCAGGGGCTGCGGGCCAGCTTCGCTCCCAAGCCGCTGCCTGATCAGCCCGGAAACGGCGCCCACCGGCACGCGCGCTTCTACTCGCCGGATTCACGGCTGATCACGCGTCGCCCATCGCCATTGTCACCGGCGTGAGATCTCCTTGGCCGGGCCTCAGGCGCGCTCTATAGTTAGCTCTGTGAACGATGTAAGTGCCAGGCGCGCCAGCGTGGCCGGCAGGACCGCGCCAGGGACCGCCGACTCCGCGAAGGCCGGGGCGGCCGGGCTGATCGAGGCGCTCGGCGCGGTACAGCGGGTGGCCCGCCGGACGGTGCGCGGCTGCGCGCATGCCGAGCCGCTTCCCCCGGCGCGTTCGGAGCTGCTCAGGCTGACCGCGCGCAGGCCAGGAATCAGCGTCGCGGAGGCGGCGGCGGAGCTGGGCCTGGCGCCCAACAGCGTCAGCACGATGGTCAGCAAGCTCGCCGCCGACGGCCTGCTCAACCGCGGCCGCGCAGCGGCGGACGGCCGGTCGGTCCGGCTGACCGTGACCGAAAGGGGCACCGCACGGATCAGGCAGTGGCGGGACATCCGGGCCGAGCTGGCCGGCCGCGCGCTCGAGCGGCTCGAGGCCTGCGACCGGCAGGCCATCACGGCCGCCGTGCCAGCGCTTGCCCGGCTGGCTGCGCGGATGGAGGAACTGTGAAGGCACCCTACCCGGCACGCGCCGGGCAGCTGGAGGAACCGTGACCGCTAGCGCCGCGGAAGTGGCACCAGAGGAGACAAGGACGTACGCGGTCCGCTGCGCGGACCTGAGCTACCGCTTCGGCACCCACACCGCGGTGGACCACGTCGGACTGGACATCGCCCCGGGCGAGATGTTCGGCCTGCTCGGGCCGAACGGCGCGGGCAAGACCACCACGATCCGCATGCTCACCACGCTGCTCAAGCCCATGACCGGCACGGTGACCGTCTTCGGGATCGACGCGGCGGCGCACCCGATGCGGGTGCGCCGCGTGATCGGGTACGTGCCCCAGATGCTGTCCGCGGACGCGAACCTGACCGGACTGGAGAACGTCGAGCTGTTCGCCCGGCTCTTCGACGTGCCGCGCAAGGGCAGGAAAGACCTAGTGGAGGGCGCTCTCACGGCGATGGGGCTGACCGAGGCGGCCACGAGGCCGGCTGGCACGTACTCCGGCGGCATGATCCGCCGGCTGGAGCTGGCCCAGGCGCTGGTCAACGCACCCCGGCTGCTGGTGCTCGACGAGCCGACGGTCGGCCTTGACCCGATCGCCCGCGGCGACGTCTGGGAGTACATCGCGCGGCTGCGCGAGAACGAGATGACCGTGCTGATGACGACCCATTACATGGACGAGGCCGACGCCTACTGCGACCGGGTCTCGCTCATGCACCGCGGCACCATCCGCGCCACGGGACGCCCCGCCGACCTGCGCGCCGGGCTCGGCGACGGAGCGACTCTTGACGACGTGTTCAGGCACTACACCGGCGACACCCTGGACAACGCGCCGGAAGAAGGAGGCATCCGTGACGTACGCCGCGCCCGCCGCACCGCACGACGGCTTGGATGACCCCATCGCCGGCGCGCGCCGGCTCGTCAGCAGGGTCGTCACGCTGTGCTGGGTCGAGCTGCGCAAGATGCGGCACGACCGCACCGAGCTGTACATGCGGGCCATCCAGCCCGCGCTGTGGCTGCTGATCTACGGTGAAACGTTCACGCACATCCACGCGATCCCCACGCCGAAGGGCATCTCGTACCTGGCGTACCTGGCGCCCGGCATCCTGGCGCAGTCCGCGCTGTTCATCGCGATCTTCTACGGCATCCAGATCATCTGGGAGCGCGACGCGGGCGTGCTGACCAAGCTGATGGTGACGCCGACCCCGAGGTCGGCGCTGATCAGCGGGAAGGCGTTCGCGGCGGGCGTGCGGTCGCTGATCCAGGGCGTCGTCATCGTGGTCATCTCCGCGATCCTGGGCGTCGCGCTCACCGCCAACCCCCTCAAGCTGCTCGCCGCCGCGCTCATCGTGGTCCTCGGTTCGGCGTTCTTCTCCTGCCTGTCGATGTCGATCGCGGGCGTCGCCCTGGCCAGGGACCGCCTGATGGGCATCGGCCAGGCCATCACGATGCCCCTGTTCTTCAGCTCGAGCGCCCTCTACCCGGCCAAGGTGATGCCCGGCTGGCTGCAGGCCATCAGCAAGGTCAACCCCCTGACCTACGAGGTAGAAGCCCTCAGGGGCCTGCTGATAGGCACCCAGACCACGCTGTGGCTGGACACCCTGGTCCTGGTGGGCGCGACCGTCGCGAGCATCACCTGCGCCGCCCTGCTCCTGCCCCGCCTGGCCAACCGCTGAAGGCGTGTGGCCCCCGGGCAAGCTAGAGCGACGGCGCCGCAGCTCAGTCTCCGCGGACGGGGGCACCGCGTGACGAGCAATCCACTCGCGGACGGGGGCACCGCGTGGCGCAGCGCCGTCGCTCAGGTCACAATACAAGCTTGGGTAAACGCAAACAAGTGGTGACGATGAGGACACCGAGCTGACGGGCCCGGCAGGCGCTCGATCCCCGTAGGACACGGCAGAGTGTGACAGGTCACGTTACGGAGGTCACGTAGGCCGCGAGCCGGCACATCTAAGCTGGGCACGCCGGGGACCGCGAGACTAGGACGGCGACACCGATGGCAGAGTTTTCCTTTACCGAACTGCTTCCGCTCGGGCACGACGACACCGTGTACCGGAAGATCGGTGACGGCGGGGTGAGTAGCCACGTCGCGTTCGGGAGAAAGTTCATCGAAGTCGACCCGCAGGCGATCACCACGCTGACCTCAACGGCGATGCGCGACATCGCCCACCTGCTGCGGCCCGCCCACCTTCGCCAGCTACGGTCCGTCCTCGACGACCCCGAGGCGAGCCCCAACGACCGGTTCGTCGCCCGTGACCTGCTGCAGAACGCATGCATCGCGGCCGGCGGGGTGCTGCCGATGTGCCAGGACACCGGCACCGCCATCGTCATGGGCAAGCGCGGTCAGCAGGTCCTCACCGACGGCCGCGACGAGCTGCACATCGCCCGCGGGGTCTATGACGCGTACACGACGCTGAACCTGCGGTACTCGCAGATGGCGCCGCTGACGATGTGGGAGGAGAAGAACACCGGCTCCAACCTCCCCGCCCAGATAGAGCTTTACGCGACCGACGGCGACGAGTACAAGTTCCTGTTCATGGCCAAGGGCGGCGGCTCGGCGAACAAGTCGTACCTGTTCCAGGAGACCAAGGCGGTCCTGTCCCCGGCCCGGATGGCGTCCTTCCTCGAGGAGAAGATCCGCGCCATCGGGACGTCCGCGTGCCCGCCCTACCACCTTGCCATCGTCGTCGGCGGGACCAGCGCGGAGTACGCGCTCAAGACGGCCAAGTACGCCTCGGCCCGCTATCTCGACACCCTTCCCACCTCGGGCTCGCCTGACGGGCGCGGGTTCCGCGACCTCGAGCTCGAGGCTGACATCCTGGGCATCACCAGGAAGATGGGCATCGGCGCCCAGTTCGGCGGCAAGTACTTCTGCCACGACGTGCGCGTGGTCCGCCTGCCCCGGCACGGGGCCTCGTGCCCGGTCCGATCGCGGTGTCGTGTTCGGCGGACCGGCAGGCGCTCGGCAAGATCACCGCGGACGGCGTGTTCCTCGAGCAGCTCGAGACCGACCCGGCCCGGTACCTGCCCGACCCGGCCGCGATCGCGGAAGAGCCCGGCGAGGTCGTCTCCATCGACCTGAACCGCCCGATGCCCCAGATCCGCGCCGAGCTTTCGAAGTACCCGGTCAAGACGCGGCTGTCGCTGACCGGGCCGATGGTGGTGGCCAGGGACATCGCGCACGCGAAGATCGCCGAACGGCTGGACGCGGGCGAGCCCATGCCCGCTTACCTTCGCGATCACCCCGTGTACTACGCGGGCCCGGCCAAGACACCGGCGGGGTACGCGTCCGGCTCGTTCGGCCCGACGACAGCGGGCCGGATGGATTCCTACGTGGAACGGTTCCAGGCGGCCGGAGGATCATTCGTTATGCTTGCGAAGGGCAACCGGTCTTCGGGGGTAACGCAGGCGTGCGAGCGGCATGGCGGGTTCTATCTCGGCTCGATCGGAGGTGCCGCGGCGCGCCTCGCGCGGGACTGCATCACAAAGGTCGAAGTGCTGGAATATCCGGAACTCGGCATGGAGGCTGTGTGGAAGATAGAAGTCCGCGACTTTCCCGCGTTCATCATCGTGGACGACAAGGGAAACGACTTCTACGCCGAGGCTTCCGGTCCGCTGCTGAGCATTGGCAGCTCCCCTTCCCAGCCGGCACAGACGGGCCGGCCCTAAACGCTGATATCGTCCGGCTATGCCCCCTATGACCGGGCGGGTCATCGCCGGGCGATACGCCCTTTCGTCACCCATCGGCCGCGGTGCCATGGGTGTCGTGTGGCGTGCCCGGGACCAGCTCCTTGACCGGGAGGTCGCGGTCAAGGAAGTGGTGCTGTCCGCCGCGATCGGCGAAGACGAACGGCGGAACGCCTACCAGCGGACGCTGCGCGAGGCGCGGACGGCTGCCCGGCTGTCCCATCGCGGTGTCGTGACTGTCTTCGACGTGGCCGAAGAGGACGGCCGCCCCTGGATCGTCATGGAGCTCGTGCCGTCGCGGTCCCTGGACCAGCTCCTGGTGACGGACGGGCCGATGACCCCGCAGCGCGCGGGCCGGATGGGGCAGCAACTGCTTGCCGCGCTCGCCGCCGCGCATGCCGTGGGAGTGCTGCACAGGGACGTGAAGCCGAGCAATGTGCTGATCGCCCAGGACCGGCCGGGCACGGGCTGGGAAGAGCGGGCGGTGCTGACGGACTTCGGCATCGCGCAGTTCGAGGGCGACCCGCGGCTGACGGCGACCGGCATGGTGATGGGGTCCCCGGGGTTCACCGCGCCGGAGCGGATCAGGGGCGGCGACGCCACTCCGGCCTCAGACCTGTGGTCGCTCGGCGCGACGATCTACACCGCGGTCGAGGGCCGCGGTCCTTACGAGCAGCGCGGCGGCGCGATCACCACGATGTCCGCCATCATCAACGAGGACGCGCCGGTGGCGCCGTCCGCCGGGCGGCTCGGGCCGCTCATCGCGGCGCTGCTGCGCCGCGAACCGTCGGCACGGCCGTCTGCCCTGGCCGCCGCGCGGCTGTTCGCCGAGGTCCTGCCGCTGCTCCCCGATGTTCCGCCGCATCAGGCGACGGTGCGGTCCGCATACGGTCCGGGCCCGTCCCGGGCCGCGGGGCCGGTCGCGCCGCCAGCCCCGGTCGCGCCGCCAGCCCCGGGCGCGCCGGCTGACCCGCCGGGCGCGGCGGACCTGGCGGACCCG
>DAHVAN010000279.1 GCA_027314595.1 Actinomycetota bacterium
AGCCGTAGGCGTACCGCCACGCCGCGCGGGGCCGCAGCCGGTACCGGCGGCCGAACTCCGCCGCGATGTCCCGGTAGCCCAGGCCCATCGAGCGCATCTGCTCCCGCAGCAGCTGCTTCTCCCTGCGCTCGCTCGTCTTCGCGTACGCCATCGGCAGCGCCTTCCACTCCAGCCAGGCCCGCGCGCAGCGGCCAGTGCGACCGGCCCAGGCGGGGTAACGCTAGTATTACATTTGCCTCTTCGCGGTGAGTAGCCGTCTTGTCGTTCTGCAGTGACGGCTTCTGCTGCGGCCGTGGTGACGGCGAGTGATCCGGGCAAGCCTGCGACTGGCGTGAAAGCGGGGCGGCCGCGAGGCATTCTCAGTTTTCGTGACAAAACAAGCAACCCCCGCGGCCGTACCGGCCAGCATAGGGGATCCAGTTGTGGCGGTCGAGAGGGCGAACGCGCTGGTCAGCGCAGTCCTGGCCGGGCTGCTGAAGCGGAAGCGCAGCATCGCGGCGGCGCTGATGTACATGCTGGCGCTGGGACGGGACGTCCGGGCGAACTGCTGGGACCTGTCGGAGAAGGCCGGGCTGGAGCCGGGCGATGGCACCTTCCACCGGCTGCTCGGACGTTACCGCTGGTCATGGGAACACGGACGGGATCTGCTGCCCGGCTTGGCGCAGCAGGCCCTCGGCACGGGCCCTGATGATGATGACGACGGGATCGGCCCGGGCCTGGCCGTCGATGAGACCACGGACCTGAAGAGGGGCGCGGCCACGGCCTGCGTGTCCCCGCAGCATTCCGGGGTGACCGGCAAGACCGAGAACTGCGTGACCTGGGTCTTCTCCGCCCTGGTCACCGCAACAGGGCAGGCCTGGGCCTGGTTCGACCTGTACATGCCCGAGTGCTGGGCGAAGGACCCGGCCCGCCGTAAGAAGGCGGGGATCCCGCGGGGCCTGCGGTTCGCGACCAAGCCGGAACTCGCGATCGCGCAGGTCAAGGCGGTGATCGAGCGCGGGGTCCGGATCTGCTGGGTCGCCGCCGGCGAAGTCTACGGCCGGTCGGGGGACTTCCGGGCCGCCTGCCGGGCCCTGTTCCTGTCCTACGTGGTGATCGTCCCCTGCGACTGCAGGGTGACCCTCGCGAAGGGCACCGCGCCGGTCCGCGCGGAAGACGCCGCGCGGGACGCCGTGTTCGAACGGCGGTCCGCCGGGAACGGGGCCAAGGGCCCCCGCTGGGGATGGCGGGCGCTGCTCGCCACTGCGGACACGGAAGAATTCCTGCTGGTCAGGAAGATGAACCGGGAGAAGAGCCCGTACACGTACTACCTGTGCCACGCCGCGCCGGGCCGCTCCGCGACCCTGAAGTACTTCGTGACTATAGCGGGAAGGCGCTGGCCGGTCGAAACCAGTTTCAAGAGCGGGAAGGACGGCTTCGCCTGGGACCAGTCCCAGGTCGTCACCTGGACCGCGCAGAACCGCCACACCCTCCTGGCAGCCCTGGCCATGATCCGCATCATCTTCCTCCGCGCCTTCCTGGCCAGCGAAAACACGGACGGGGAACTGCCCGCAGTCCCGGAGGCAGCCGCCGTTCCGGAGCCAGCTGCCAGCGCTTCGGGCACCAGCACTGACCTGCGCATTCACCCCGGTGCCGACATCGTCCCCGCCGTCGCGGAGCTGCCCTGCCCGGCCGACATCCCGCCCGTCCGCCTGTCCGACACCGAGACCGCCCGGATCGATGCCCTGACCAGGGCATATACCGGCGGGCTCCTCAGCCGAGACCGGCTCGCCTTCCATTTCCGCTGGTCACACTGGCGCCGCCGCCACCAGGCCCGTGCACGCTGGTCGCACTACAGCGCCCGTCTCGCTCTCCTCACCGGGTGAACCGGGACGGCCGGAAGGAGGTGACGGCATGTAACCGGACCCCGTGAACCAGGTGCCACGCTGAGCTGCGGCGCGCTCACAGAGCGAGAAACAGCAAATGTAATAC
>DAHVAN010000290.1 GCA_027314595.1 Actinomycetota bacterium
GCCCTGGCCGCGCCGGTGCGGCGGCCGGCGTCGGCCCTCGCCTCGGGCGGCAGCGCGCCGATCTCGGCGCTCGCCAGGGTCAGCGGCGCCTTGTCCCCGGCGGGCGCCAGCCGGGCGTGCTTGAGCTCGTCGAGGCTCCTCGCGCCCGCGACGGCGGCCAGCGCGGCCTCGAGCGCGCGGTCCACTTCCTCGGGCGACAGCGCGGTCACCGCGACCGGGTCATAGTTCTTATCGGGTGCGGACATCATTCGCTTCCTAGTGGCCGTACACAGCTGACAGGCCCGCGCCGGCGCGGACGGCGATTATCTATCCCGAACGAGCGGTGGCGACTGCAGGTGGCACACTGAACCCTACCGGGATGGTGACCGGGACCGCGCGGGAGTGTTCGATCGCCCGCGTGCGCGGCGTCGGGGCCAGCGGCCTACGCGACGGGCGCGCCCGCGGGCAGGATAAATCGGAACTCGGCGCCGCCGCCGGGAGCACAGCCCACGGTGATGTCGCCGCCGAGCGCCTCGACGAGGCCCTTGACGATGTACAGGCCAAGGCCGGTGCCGCCGCGGCGCTTGCCCCGCCAGAACTGGCGGAACACCCGGGGCGCGACCTCCGGCGGGATGCCCTCCCCCTGGTCGCGCACCAGCACGGCGACCGCCGGGGCGCTGGGGTCGCTGCCGATGCGCGCGCGCTCTACCACGACAGTCACCATACCAGCCCCGTGCCTGACGGCGTTTTCGACGAGGTTGCCGAGGATCTGGTCGATCTTGTCGGCGTCCAGCCACATCTCGGGAAGGTCAGGCCCGACGACGAGGCGGAACTTGTCCTCGGGCTCGCCGGCCGCCACCCGCCCGGCGATGATCTTCGCGGCACGGTCGGGCACGTCGACGAGCTGGCGGTGGACCTCCATCCGGCCGGACTCGATGCGGGACACGTCGAGCAGTTCGGTGATCAGCCGGGTAACCCGGTCCGCGTCGGCGTTGACCGTCTCGAGCATGACGCGTTTCTGGTCGTCGGTGAACCGGTGCCATTTGGCGAGCAGCGTGGCGGTGAACCCCTTGACCGAGGTCAGCGGGGAGCGGAGCTCGTGAGCGACCGTGGAGACGAGCTCGGCTCGGCTGCGCTCGAGCCTGGCGCGCTGCTGCGCGCCGCGCAGGCTGATCACCAGGCGCTGCACCGGGCCGTGGCGGCCGTCGCGGACGTAGCCGACGGACACCAGCAGCTCGGTGCCGTCGGACAGGTACAGGCTCCGCTCCGGGTGCCGCGTGCGCGTGCACAGGCCGTGGTAGGGGTCGACGAACACCCACCAGTCCCTGCCGTCGTCGTCGCGGAACGGCAGCACGTCGGAGACGAACTTGCCGATGGCCTCTTCCGCCGCGGTGCTGGTGAGCCGCGCCGCGGCCCGGTTGAAGACGACCACACGGCCGGCGTCGTCGGCCACGACGAGCCCGTCGGGCAGTTCGTCGGCCATCAGCAAGTGCCATGCCGGCAGTGCAGTCGCCGACGGCGCGGCCGGCATACCGCAGGCACGCTCGAGCGGGCCGGGGTGGCCCTGGCCCGCGGTGTTGTCGTCCACGACTGTGACGCCTCCGTCCGGCAGAGCCGCATCGAACTTCCAGGGTCTGGCCGGTTCTGCGATGCGGGTGACGGAATGTGATCAGACTCTAGCGCGCGAAGCCATCCCAACGACAGCCCCGCCCGCGGGATTTCTCTGCGTACGGGTCCCAATACGCTGCGCCACGACATGCTCACGATGAACGCTCGCGACGCATCGTGACCAAGGGAGACCCTGTGACACGATACACGATCCGCGTGCCGGTAACCAAGGCTAACGTGCCGGTAACCAAGGCTAATACGCCCGCGCTGGCCTCGTCGGCGGCGCGCAGCGCCGCCGACGAGGCGTACAGGCACACCGCGGCGGCCGCCGCGAGGTTCAGGCTCTCCGCCCTGCCGTAGATCGGCACCGCGATCGACTGGTCGGCGAGCGCGAGCAGGCCGGGCGGCAGCCCCCAGGCCTCGTTGCCGAACAGCCACGCGGTCGGGGCGGCGAGCGCCTCGCGGGCCGCCTGGTCGTCAAGCGCGGTCCCCGCGCGGCCGTCGGCCGCGACGACCCGAAGGCCCGCGCCGCGCAGCGCCTCGATCGTCTCGGGAATCCTGGTTCCCGCCACGACGGGCAGGTGGAACAGGCTGCCCGCGCTGGCCCGCACGCACTTGCCGTTGTACGGATCGACCGAGGCGTCGGCGAAGATGACCGCGTCCGCCCCCGCCGCGTCGGCGGTGCGCAGCACCGTGCCCGCGTTGCCCGGATCCCGCACGTTGGCCAGCAGCGCCACCAGCCTCGGCCTGGGCCGCGCCGTGGTGAGCGCGCCGAGCGGGACATCGACGAAATCGCAGACCGCGAGCAGCCCCTGCGGGGTGACGGTCTGCGCGAGCTCGCTCATCACCTCGCCGCTGACCACCGCGACATCGACGCCGGACGCGACCGCCGCCTCGACGAGGGCGGCGTGCCGCGCCCGCGCGGGCGCGGTGACGAACAGGCCCCTGACCCGGGCCCCGGTCGCCAGCGCCTCGCGGACGGCTTGCGGGCCTTCCGCGAGGAAGGCCCGGTCATGCTGCCGCAGCGCCCGCTTGGTCAGCCGCCTCGCCGCCTTGAGCCGCCCCGCGGTGGCACCGCGGTAATCGCCGGTCATCGCCTGCTTCGAGCCGGGCCGGATGCGCAGCTGGCCCGATCTTGCCGGGGCGGATGCGCATCTAGCCCAATCACTGGGAACCGGCCGGCGCGGGCGCTCAGGCGGCCGCTACGGCGCTCTCGGGCAGCGCCTGGCGTGCCACCTCGACAAGCGCGGCGAAGGCCGCCTCGTCCGCCACGGCGAGGTCGGCGAGGATCCGCCGGTCCACCTCCACGCCGGCCGCCTTCAGTCCCTGCACGAAGCGGTTGTAGGTCATCCCGTTCGCCCGCGCCGCGGCGTTGATGCGCTGGATCCACAGCCGCCGGAAGTTGCCCTTGCGGTCCTTGCGGTCACGGTAGGCGTAGGTCATCGAGTGAAGGACCTGCTCCTTGGCCTTGCGGTACAGCCGTGACCGCTGGCCCCGGTAGCCGCTCGCCCGCTCGAGGACAACCCTGCGCTTCTTCTTGGCGTTCAGCGATCGCTTTACGCGTGCCATGCCTCAATCTCCTCTGTTAGCCGGGGGGACGACCCCCCCGGCCCTGGCATGGGGGCCAACCGCCCCCACACCCCCCTGGGGTTACCTGCCGAGCAGCTTCTTGATCTCGCGGACGTCGGCCTTGTTGAGCACCACTGGCCCCTCGAGGCGACGCGTGACGCGGGAGGACTTGTGCTCCATGAGGTGGCCGCGGTTCGCGCGCCGCCGCATGATCTTGCCGCCGGCGGTGACCTTGAACCGTTTGCTGGCGCCGCTGTGCGTCTTCATCTTCGGCATGGTCGCCGTCGTCTCCAATCTGTGTCGTCCCCGGGAATCCGTGCCGCCCCGGGGCAGCCCCGGAATCGCCTGGGCCCATGGGGCGTCGCGGCTCCGGCTCATGCCGCAG
>DAHVAN010000299.1 GCA_027314595.1 Actinomycetota bacterium
CCAGCCCGCCGCCCGCGCCGCGAACACCACGCCGTCCCAGGCCGGCCACCCCCGCCGCGCCGCCGCCAGGGCACCACGAAACAGGCCGCCACCCGCCGGCCGCGCCGCGCCCGCAACCGCGGGCCGGACAAAACCCGCCCCGGCCACGCCCCCAAGGCCGCCGCCCCCACGACCGGCAGCAGACCACACCGCCTGACTACACGCCCAAGCCCTTAACTCGCCGTCTTTGGGGCTAGCGGCGGCCGCGGGCCAGTTCCATCACCCGGTCGCTGAGGACCGCCACGCTGGGCAGCGGTTCGCTCTCGTAGTACCCGGGCTTGCGCTTGCGCAGCAGCCCCTCGCCGTGCTGGCGCCAGGTGAAGTTCCGGTTGCCGAGCACCCGCCGGAACACCGCGTCCACGCTGCGCGGGTAGGCCGCCGCCACGCGGCGCAGCGGCAGCGGCGGGATGGCGTCCTCGCGCAGGTACGCGCGCAGCACGTTGGCGTGTTCCCGGTCGGCCGCGAGCGAGGGGTCGGCGAACATCGCGAGCAGCATGCCGTACTCGGGCACCACGACGAACCCGTCCACCTCGTCGTAGATGATCCCGACCGTGTCGAACTCGAAGAAGCCGGGCGGCATAACGAAGGTGGTCTCCCCGCTGTCGGAGACCGCCCGGTGCCGGCCGCGCGCCGCCAGCGCCGCGTCCTGACGCCGCTTGTAGTAGGCGTTGAGCCGCCCTTCGGCCTCGAGGGTAGGCAGCACGAGCTCGTCGGCGCCGAAGAACGCGAGGAACTCCTCCCGGTCCCGCCGCATGTGCTCCCAGCCCTGCTTGACCCGTTCCGGGTTACGGAACACCAGGTCGGGCTCCCGCGTCGCCATGTCGATCGCGAGCCGCGCCACCCGCCTGGCGCCGGAGGCCGGGTACGCGGCCGGCGCGCCCGAAGCGAGCCACGCCTCGTCGTCCGCGGTCAGCGGCAGCAGCGTGCCCGACACGAACATGCCGCTGGCCAGGGTCCCGGGCGTCCCGGGCGTCCCGGGCGTCCCGGGCAGGCCGTAGACGCGGTATTCCAGGTCGTCCACCAGGTTCAGCACGGTGACCGCCCGCGCGCCCGGGACCCGCACCTCGAAGACGCCGCGCACCGCGTCGTCCTGCCACGAGCTCAGCATCCGCCAGTCCGCCCGGGTGAGGTCGCGGCGCGAGGCGAGGAGCGCGCCGATCGCGGCCAGTCCGCCCGCCCCGGCCACCGCCTGGAGCAGCTCGCCGCCGCGCTCGATCAGGCGCGCGAGCTGGCCGTCGTCCGCGTCCGTGCCGCCGGTTCCCGGTGAACCCATCCCAGCACCTTACGCGAGCGCCCCCGCCTGGTCGAGCCGGAGGCGGGGGCGCTCGCGTTCGGTCGGACGCGGGTTACGGGGTGACGGAGTTGACCGACGTGCCCCAGTTAGCCATGCCGTCCCTGGTGCCGCCGCAGGTGGCCAGCGTCAGGGTGAACTGCGGGGGCGCGCAGTTCGGGTACTGGATGTAGTTGGTGGCGAAGAAGATCTTGTTGCTGACCGGGTCGTAGACCCCGGCGCTGTAGTCTCCCCACCGCGGGCGGGTGGCACCCGGGTACCCCTGGTACTCGGTGAACCCGTCCGTCGGCGACTGTCCGAGGTCCACGACGTTCACCGTTGACCTGAGCAGGCCGCCGGACCGGGCGAACACCCGCCCGAACGCGGTGCTCGGGTAGAAGCCGCCGTTGTCGGCGCCGGTCGGGCCGCCGTTGCCGGTGAGCGTGAAGAAGAACGCCGCCGGACCGTAGTCGCCTGCCGCGATGACAGGGAACGCCAGGTCCTCATGCGCCGGCGACACGTAGCCCTGGCTGGTCAGCGTGAAGACGCCGAACCTGTCGAAGCTCCTGGTGCCGATGACCCAGTAGGCCGCGCCCTGGTGCACCTCGGGGCTCGGCTGGCCGGCGAACGACTGGCCGACCTCCGTGCTGACCGCGCCCCACAGCTGGCCCTGGGCCTGCGACGCCTGGGTGAAGTTGTCACCGTTGGTCGCGACCGGGCCCTCCGGGCAGCTGGCAGGCGCGGGAGTGCCCGTGCTCAGGCCGGCCAGGCCGCACTCGTTGCCGAGCGGGATCGGCCCTGCCTTCTGCGCCGCGCCGACGCCCTCTCCGTAGTAGTAGTTCACGCCGGAGAACAGCTGGCCGCCGAAGCGGAGGGCGCCGCAGGCGAAGCAGCCGAAGCTGTTGAGCGCGCGCAGCCCCGTCCAGTCGAATACCGCGATCCGGGTGTCGCCCTGGCCGTAGAAGTCGAGCGTGTCGAGCATGAACGCGGATCCGCCGTGGCTGTTGTCGTACTGCGACGGGTCCGGCGGCATCGCCGGGATGACCGAGTACCAGCAGGTGATGGCCGGCTGGTGGAGCGTGTTGTCCGACGCGCACGTGCCGTCGGGCGTCGCGAGGGTGCCCATGTTCTCGATCGCGACGTTGAAGAACGGGTCGGGCCTGCCGTTGCCGAACGTGACCGGCAGGCCGCGCTCGAGCGCGTTCTTGTCGAAGGCGAACTCCTGCGCCCCGTTGAAGAACCCGCCGCCGATTCCCGCCTTCACCAGCGGGAACTCGTCGTAGAAGAGCAGGAACGCGTCCCGGGAGACCGCGGTCTTGGTGAAGTCGTTGAGCAGGTACGGAGCGCCCGGCTCGGCCGGGTTGTAGTTGGCGTTGAGGAAGTACACGTTGTAGGGGCCGAACGGGTTCGAGCCCTTCGTGACCGCGATCCCCTCGTAGCAGGTGCCGGCCACGCCCGCGAAGCAGCCGGAGAACGGGCCGCCGCTCGCCTCGGTGCTCGCCGACACGAACTCGGTGAAGAACCAGTGCCCGCCGTTGCTGTAGTCGTACTGGCACATGACGTCGCCGCCGCTGCTCCAGCCCTTGCCGGTCAGCCCCATCAGGGTGTCGAGCGGGATGACCGAGGAGATCCGGTTGAGCCTGGTGTCGAAGATGAGGATCTCGCCGAGGTTGTTGGCCTCGACCACATACCCGTTGCCTGCGCACAGGCCCTGGTCGGCGGGCTCGATGTCGCCGTTCGGGTTGGTGCTCAGCGTGCCGCTGTCCACCGCGTTGAGGCCCTTGACGCCCGTGGCGCCGCCCGGGCTCAGGCTGATCCGGTCGCACCCTGATCCGGGCTGGTCACAGTTCACGGTAGGCGGCGCCGGGTCGGGCCCGCCCTTGGCCAGCACCGGCGACGGCATGGTGTGCGCGAGCGCGGCGGGCAGGCGGCCGGCCGCCGAGAGCCTGGCCGCGGCGGCCTGGCGTGCCGCCATGTCGGCCTTGGCCGTCCTGGCGGCGGCGCCGGCCTTGGCCGATCCCAGGGCGTAGGACGAGGTGGAGGGGGTGACGAATGGGCCGGACAGCAGGTCGCACCCGCTGGCGCAGCCCGTCGCCGCCGGGCCGACGAAGGTCGGCGAGAACGTGCCGAGGCTGGTGCTCGTGATGGCGGAACGACGATGGTAATTCACGGGACTGGCCGACGCGCCGGGGGCGGCGGCCGCGAGCACCGAGATCGGCAGCGCCAGTCCGGCAAGTACGGCCAACAGGTGGTAGAGATTTCTCTTTCTTCGCAGCGGCATGCTTGTGCCTCGCCTTCGGAGTTTCCTCGCCCCCGGGAGCGTTCGGGCGCGGATAGCGCCGAACTCCAGGCACCCGGGGCGACACGGCGCGAGGAGCATCGCTGTGGAACGGGGTGGTACTCGTGCTGCAAAACGTGACAGGCACATCGTGATGCCAGTGTGATTATCAGTCAAGCCTGAGAAAGGCAAAAATTTTATCCGCTTTGCGCCGTATGCCGAAGAATTTCAGTGTTGACGATCACGCTTGGGACGCTGGATACCCCTGTGACTCTAGATTCATTTGTGATGGTAGAGGTGAGCGGGACATGCGGGGCTCGACATATCCCGCGCGCGCCGCGAGCTTGCCGAGCCGGGCGAGCAGGGCGGCCGGCAGGCCGGCCGCCCGCAGGCCGCGCAGGATCGCGCCTATCACCGCCCTGTCCGCCGGCTCGAGCCTCGTGCCGCGGACGGCGAGAATGTCCAGGAACGTGTGCATGTCGATAAAGCGGCGCTGAGCCGGCACGGCCGCGGTGAAACCGGGCTGCCCGAACGTGTCCATGACCCGCCGGCACGTCAGGGAGCAGTCGGCCGCGTGCGGCGCGTCGTCATGGTAGGGCGGGCCCTCGCCCCGCGGTATGTCGCCGTAGTAGTAGAGCATGTAGCCACGGCACTCGCTGCGCGCCCGCGGCTGCGCCGCGAGTTCGGCGGAGAACTCGCGCAGCGCCCAGTCGGAGCCGACGTGGCACATCGCCCACAAGATGCTGTGCCGCAGGAACGCGTCGTCTTCCGCGGCCAGGAGCCCGTGCAGCCATTCCTCGCTAGTCTCGAATACCCGCGATATCAGGTAGATGAGCAAATTGCACGCCGACAGCCGGTCCCGGTCCGGAATGTTCAGGATGCGGCGGACGCTGGCGTAGGAGCCGAGCAGGGTTTCGCGCAGGCCAGCGTCGTTGTTCACCCGGAGCTGCCCGATGAGATAATGCCTTATGTCGCGAGGCAGGTCGCCCTTCAGCATCTCCGCGAGCTCATCGGGACCGGGGTTGCGCGCAATCTTGTCGTATGCCTCGCGCGCGACAAGATACTCGTAGAAGGAGTAGTGAATGAATTCCCCTGTCTCCCGGCCGTGCGAGCTGCCGCGCTCGATGATCTGGTCAAGGACCCGCCTGGTGTACGGCCGCGGCAGCAGATCGGGCAGCCGCAGTTCCACGTCGGCGAGCGGGATCATGTCGTCGGCCGCGCCGCCGTTGGAGTAGATGATCCAGGCGGCCGACTGCCACAGCTGGAGCGCGCCGCCGGTGTGCACGCCCTGGGCCTCCAGCGAGTAGTCGGTGACGCGCGACAGCTTGGTCAGGTACTCGCCGTACAAGGACACCTGGTCGCGCAGCCCCCGAGCCGCCTGCTCGCCGACGAAGGTCAGCATCCGCGCGTACAGCGGCCTGCTCACCAGCCGCGCCAGGTCGTCGGAGGCCACGACGGCCTCGTACAGCGTCGGCTCGTTGAGCAGCCCGGCCCGGGCCAGCCGCGACAGGTACTCGCGGAACTCGGTTTGCGGCGTCCACGGCTCGATCACGTAGACCACGTCGAACCCCGGGTCCGGGAAGCCCCCGGAGATCAGCTCCTCGTACTCGCGGACCCGGGACGACACCACGTACGGCCCCGCGGACAGCACCTCCCGCAGGTCCGCGGCGAACTGGTCCCTGCCGCGCGCGATGAGCTCGATGGCCTCGTCGAGGCCGTCGAGCAGCACGACGACCCGCGAGGGGCCGCCGTCGCGGATGCCCTGCCACCCTTCCCGCGCCAGTACCTCGGCCGTGTCCGTCGCCCGTACCGGGATCGGGGTCAGCCCCGCCTCGGCGCAGGCGGTGGCGAGCTGGTACATCGCGAGCGTCTTGCCCGCGCCGGGCTCGCCGAGCAGCAGCACGCTGCTGCCGCCCTGCAGGCAGCCCACGATCTCTTCCAGGTGGCAGGCCTGGCGCGACGCCTGGCGCTCGTGGTACCTGCCCAGCTTGACGGGGACGATGAGCCCGGCCCGCTGCAGCTGCTCCAGGCTCATGTCGAGCGGGTAGGCGGTCCGCCGCCTGCCGAGCCGGCGCAGGTGGTACTCGGCCTCCGAGGCGGGCTCGGTGCCACGGCCGGACTCGGCGCCCGGCGGCACGGCGGCGCCCGGCGGCACGGCGGCGCCCGGCGGCACGGCGGCACCCGGCG
>DAHVAN010000313.1 GCA_027314595.1 Actinomycetota bacterium
CCGCCGCCCCCGCCGCCCCCAGTGCCGCCACCCCCGCCACCACCGCGACCGCCGCCGCCCTTACCGCCGCCGCCGGGCTTCTTCGCCGGCGGCTGCTTGGCGACCTGGCCGTTGCCCTGGCTCCACAGCGGGCTGTTCGGCGGCGGGGGCACGAAGTTCACCGAGCCGCTGAGGTTGGCATGGTCGAACATCATGTGCCAGGTCGAGGCCGGGGCGTTCGCGCCGTACATCTCGTTCGGGCACGCGAGCCCGGAGAACTCCGTCCGGTAACAGGCGGTCTGATAGGCCATGGTTTTCCCCGTCGGGGAGATCGGGTTAAACACCGAGGTGTAGCCCACCAGGTCGCTCGTGTAGCCGGCGAACGCGGCGTACGGGGTGCCGTTGTTGTTCACGACGTTCGACGTGCCCGTCTTGCCGGCGCTCTGATATCCCGGGATGGGGCCGACGTCCGCCGCCGTGCCGGACGTGAGCACGCCCTGCAGGATGTAGTTCACGCCGTCCGCCACGGTGCTCGGCATCACCCGGTGGCAGCCCGCCGTAGGCACGGCCAGCGACTGCCCGGCGTCGTCGGTGACCTTGGCGATGGCCACCGGCCTGCAGTAGATGCCGCCCGAGGCCACGCTGGCGTAGGCGGCCGCCATCGACATCGGTGAGACGTTGACCACACCGAGCGTGAAGGAAGGCAGCTGGTCCGCGGGCGGCTGCGAGCCGTCAGAGGCCAGCAGGGACGTGCCGTCTGCCCTGGTCATGCCCAGCCTGACCGCGGTGTGTATGACGTTGCACAGCCCGACCTTCCGCTCGAGCTCGGCGAAGAACACGTTGATCGAGTTCGTCGTGCCGGTGTAGAGGGTGTCGGTGGAGGCGCCGGGTCCCTCGGCGTTGTTCACCACGAAGGGGCTGGTCGCCTGTCCCTGGCAGTCGTAGTAGCCGGTGAGCGTCGTGGAGCCGGGAACCGTCAGCTGGAAGCCGAACGGCACGCCCTGCTCGAGCGCGGTGACAAGGGTGAACAACTTCATCGACGAACCGGTCTGCACCCCGTCCTGGCCGCCGTACTGGGTGTTGACCGCGTAGTCCACCTCGGTCTGGCCCTTGGCGGTGCCGTACTTGCTGTTCTCGGCGATCGCCAGGATGTCGCCGGTGCCCGGCTGCAGCAGCACCGTGGTGTCGGCGTTGTGCGCGGGGTTGTAGGTGCTGCTGTTCGAGGGCAGGACGAAGTTGACCGCGTTGGTCGCCGCGGCCTGGTCCTGCGGCGCCAGCGTGGTGTAAATGCGCAGGCCGCCGGTGGCGAGCAGCCTCGCCCGGTCCTCGGGCGTCGCGCCGAACTGCTTGCTCAGCAAGATCGTGTGGATCACGTAGTCGCAGAAGAACGCGTCGTTGCCCACGGTGCTCGCCGTGCAGCCGTTCTGCGCCGGGTTCGGGTTCAGGACCAGCTTGGCGTTGAGCGCCGCCGCCTCCGCGGCCGGCGACAGCACCTTGGTCTGCATCATCCGGGCGAGCACGGTGTCGCGCCGCTCCAGCGACAGAGCGGGGTTCAGCAGCGGGTCGTACTGGCTGGGGTTCTCGACGATCCCGGCCAGCGTCGCGGCCTGCAGGAGGGTGAGCTTCGCCGCGGTGGTGCCGAAGTAGGTTTCCGCCGCGGCCTCGATGCCCCAGGCGCCGCTGCCGTAGTAGGCGTCGTTGAGGTAGGCGGCGAGGATCTGCTGCTTGGACATCGTGTGCGCGACCTGGACGGCCATCCGCAACTGGTTGATCTTGCGGCTCAGCGTGTCGGTGACGGCCGCCTGCTCGGCCGCCGGGTTGTTGAGGCCTTGCAGGACGAGGACGTCCTTCACGTACTGCTGCTCGATCGTGGAACCGCCCTGGATCGGCTTGTGCTCCACGTCGTTGAGAAAGGCGCGGAACGTGCCCTTGATGTCGAGCGCGCCGCGCTGCCAGAACCGGTCGTCCTCGATGGCGACGATCGCCTTGAGCATGTCTGGCGAGATCTGGTTATAGGCGACCGGCTGACGGTCGAGTCCGTCGTATGTCATTCCCGGACCGAGGTCCACGCCGTACACGTACGTGATCAGGTGGCCCTGGCGGTCGAAGATCTCTGACCGCTGCGGCAGGCCCGACTGGCCGGGCAGCGCCAGCGTGGTGAACTTGTCGGCGGTATTCCGTATCAGGATTCCGGTCGCTGCCACCACCGGCAGCACCATCGCGGCGGCGAGCACCCCGCCCAGCGCCGACAGGAAGAGCAAGCGTCCGATGGCGCTTGTCTTGTTTGCTGTCCACCGAATGTACTGCTGCACGGGTCATAGCGTACGCGGTGAGCGCCGTACTACCAGCACCATGTGCGGGCCACCCGCGTCACGCAGGTACTTTTGTCACGCTGAGGCGATATCCGCGGGCGGACAGTACTAGGCGTTCGCGTGTATATAGCCCATCAGGACTATCTGCGAAATGGCCATGCCGGGGTCTTGGCAGCTATGCCCTGACTTCCGTAAGTTGCATTGTCACGAACAGATAACCGTGACGGGTGGCCGCACACCCATTACGGAAATCGATCCGTCAGCGAAGACCGCCCGGGCACATGCGTGCCCGGCGATCAAGAGGAGTTGGGCACATGTGGATCACCGACTGGACCACACGCGCCGCCTGCAAGGGAACCGATCCTGACGAGCTCTTTGTGCAGGGTGCAGCCCAGAACCGCGCCAAGCTCATCTGCCGGGGGTGCCCCGTGCGGACCGAGTGCCTTGCGGACGCGCTCGACAATGGCATCGAGTTTGGCGTCTGGGGCGGAATGACCGAGCGAGAGCGGCGCGCGCTCTTGCGCCGCAGGCCCGACGTGACGTCGTGGCGCGAACTGCTCGAGCAGGCCCGTGACCGCTACGAGCGCCAGGGCATCGACGAACTGGTCGCCAGCTGATCTTCTGTCTGCCCTGCTGGCCGGGTGCCAGGACGCCGGCATTTCCTCAGTCAGCGGCTCAGCTCGCCTGAAGAGACGCTCCCCGCCCGCCAAGCAATTCGCCTATGCGCCGCAGCCCGTCGATATCGTGGACATCTACTGGCAGGGCCGGGACCTCCACGACGGGAACAGCGGGATGCGCCGACGTGAACGCGCCGGCCACCCGCTGTTCCCGCTGGCCCAGGCTCATCCGCTCGGCGTGCAGCCGGAGCGCGGCGGCAGCCACCGGGTAGCCATTGGCGTCGGCGGGATCCACCTCTTCGTTCGGGATAATCTCGAGGGTCTCCGCGGCGGCGAGCGAGCGTGCGGCGCTCAGCCGGGTAGCAGGCGAGTGGTGCACACGGTTCAGGATCAGGCCGGCCAGCGGCATGCGCTCCTCGTCCAGGCGCTCCACGAAGTACGACGCCTCACGCAGCGCGTCGGGCTCGGGCGCCGCGACCACGAGGAACGAGGTGCCCGGTGCCTGCAGCAGCCGGTAGGTAGCCTCCGCGCGCTCGCGGAACCCGCCGAACATCGTGTCGAACGCCGTGATGAAGGTCTGCGCGTCACGCAGCACCTGGGCGCCGAGCAGCTTCGTCATCGCGCTTGTCATGATCGAGAACCCGGCGTTCAGCACCCTGGCGAACGGCCGGGTCGCCTTCGCCGGGGCTATGAGCACCCGGATCAGGCGCCCGTCGAGGAACCGGCCGAGGCGCTCTGGCGCGTCGAGGAAGTCGAGCGCGCTGCGGCTCGGCGGAGTGTCGACCACGATCAGGTCCCACTCGTCGGAGCGGCGCAGCTGGCCGAGCTTCTCCATGGCCATGTACTCCTGCGTGCCGGCGAAGCTGGACGACAGCGACTGGTAGAAGGGGTTGGCGAGGATCTGCGCGGCCCGGGCCGGCTCGGCGTGCGCCTCGACGACCTCGTCGAACGTGCGCTTCATGTCCAGCATCATCGCGTGCAGGCTGCCACCGCTGCCCTGGTCGATGCCGTCGATCAGGCGCGGGGTGTTGTCCAGCGAGGAAAGGCCCATCGACTGGGCGAGCCGCCGCGCCGGGTCGACGGTGAGCACGCAGACCTGCCTGCCGCGTTCGGCGGCCCGCAGGCCGATCGCGGCCGCCGCGGTGGTCTTCCCGACCCCGCCGGAGCCGCAGCAGACGATGATGCGCGTGCGCCGGTCGTCGATGATCCGGTCCATGTCAAGCAGTGTGCTCACGCTCTGCCTCCCGCTCGCCTCCTGGCCGCTTTCGCGCGGCCTGCCGCTCGCTCACGCCGCCCCCTGGTCGCGCAGTTCGGCGGCCAGCCTGTGCAGGGCGGCCAGGTCGATTCCATCGGCGATCATCGGCAGCAGGTAGATCGGCTGGCCGGCGGCCTCGAGCTCGGTGCGCTCGCGGTCCTGCAGTTCGACGTGCCTGGCGTGCTCGGCAAGCTCGTCGCAGAGCGCGGCGGCGAGGACGTCGGTGCCGTGCAGGCCGGCGGCCGCGAGCGCCTTCGCGAGCGTGCTGGCCTCCGGCGGCGCCTTGAGCTCCTGCTGGCTGAGCACGGCGGGACGGGCCATGTTGATCATGATGCCGCCGACCTGAATTCCGGCTATCCGGCGAAGCTCGGCGATGCCGTCAAGCGTCTCCTGGACGGGCATCTCCTCCAGCGTGGTGACGAAGTGCACGGCGGTCTGCGGAGACTTGATCACCCGCGCCACGGTGTCGGCGTGGGCCCGGATCGGGCCGACCTTGGCGAGGCCGGAGACAGCGGCCGAGACGTTGAGGAACCGGCCCACCCGGCCCGTGGGCGGCGCGTCGAGGACGACGCTGTCATACACGTAGCCGTCGCCTCGCTGCTTGCGGCGCGTCGATTCGGTGGCCTTGCCCGTGACCAGCACGTCCGACAGGCCGGGCGCGATCGTGGTCGCGAAGTCCACCAGGCCGAGCCTGCGCAGCGCCCGGCCGGCGCTGCGCATGTTGTAGAAGAGCTCCAGGTAGTCAAGGAGCGCGCCTTCGGGGTCGATCGCGAGCGCGTACACGTCGCCGCCAGGATCGCGCCCGTCGTCGGCCTCACCGGGGCCGATGGCGATCTTCCGCTCCTCGTAGGGCAGCGGCGGCCGGTCGAACAGCCTGGCGATGCCCTGCCGCCCCTCCGTCTCGATCAGCAGCACCTTCCGGCCGCTGTGGGCTAGGGCGAGCGCCAGTGCGGCGGCGACCGTCGTCTTGCCGGTCCCGCCCTTGCCCGTCACGACGTGCAGCCGCACGCCGTCCCAGTCCGTGTCCCTCGCGGTCATGTATCCCTGTGCCTGTCGGTCGTCTGGCCTGTGCCGTGTGCAGTTTCAGCGTTCTAAGCGAGGCTATCGCCGCGCGCTGACCGGAACGTTCCGGTCCGCGCTGGTCCGGGCAGGTTTCCGGGCTGTCCGCCAGTGTGATTTGCGTTTCATTGATCCGGAACGGACCGGGCGCTCTGCCCGCCCCACGTGCTTGCCTTACCTTCCCGGCCGCCGGCGACGCCAATCGCGCCCGAAAAAGGCCTTACAGGCCAAGTGTCAGCATGTTCGGCGGGGGGCAGTGCGGACTAGTCTGAGGCTTAGGCGCCTGCGTGCGAGAAGGAGGCGATCTCAGATGGCGGCTTTTGTCGTTATCTTGGTGATCCTGGTAATAGCAGGACTGATCGCTGCCGGGCGGTCGTTCCGGATCGTCCAGCAGTACGAGAAGGGCATCATCTACCGCTTCGGCAAGGTAATGCCCGAGGTGCGCGGCCCCGGCCTTGCCCGGATCCGGCCGATCGGCGACCGCATGCAGAAGGTCAACATGCAGATCGTCGCCATGGCGGTGCCCGCTCAGGAGGGCATCACCAGGGACAACGTGTCGGTCCGGGTGGACGCGGTGGTGTACTTCCGCGTGGTCGATCCCATCAAGGCGACGATCAACGTGCAGAACTACATGTTCGCCGTCTCCCAGCAGGCGCAGACCTCGCTGCGGTCGATCATCGGCCAGTCCGAGATGGACCAGCTGCTGGCCGAGCGGGATTCGGTGAACCGGGAGCTGCGGCGGGTCATCGACGAGCCGACCGAGGGCCCGTGGGGCATCCGGGTCGAGCGGGTCGAGATCAAGGACGTGTCGCTGCCCGAGGGCATGAAGCGGTCCATGTCGCGCCAGGCCGAGGCCGAGCGGGAACGCCGGGCCCGGATCATCACCGCCGACGGTGAGTACCAGGCCTCCAAGCGGCTGGCCGCGGCGGCCAACGTGATGTCACGCGACCCGGCCGCGCTGCAGCTGCGCCTGCTGCAGACCGTGGTCGAGGTCGCCGCGGAAAAGAACAGCACGCTGGTCATGCCGGTCCCGGTGGAGCTGCTCCGGTTCTTCGACCGGTCGGCCCCTGCGGGGGACACGACGACGGCCCGGGATACAACGTCACTCGCGGACTTCGGCGATGGGGATGTGGCCACAGCGGAGGCCCCGATCACGGGCGGAGCGCCGCTTGGGATACCCGAGGTCCCGCCGATCCCCCGGCCGTCCGTACCACAAAGCAACGGGAAGCGGGCCGCCGTAGCCGCGCAGCCGGACGTCACGGCCGGGGACGGCGACGCGTACCCGGGCGCATAGGCCCGCCCCGGCCTGATCCGGCAGCTGCGCCCGACGTGTACGTGCATCAAGAACCTAGCAAGCAAGCTTTTTCCGGAATCCGGTAACTTACCTCCATGGCCAGCTGGACTTTCCTTACCGTGCACGCCAGGGTTCTGCTGTGTGTCGCCCATGACCCCGGGGTGCGGTTGCGGGACATCGCAGCCAGTCTGGACATCACCGAACGCGGCGCCTTCGGCATCATCACAGACCTGGTCGAGGCCGGATACGTGATCAAGCAGAAGGACGGCCGCCGCAACCGCTACCGCATTCAGACGCACCTCCCGCTACCAGAGCCCACCGCCCGGGAACGGACCGTCGGCGAGGTACTGGCCCTCCTCACCGGCGTGGACGCGATCGCGACCGGAGACCTGAACGGGGCGGCCCGCGATGAGCAGCCCGGGTCCCTGTCCGGTTCGCCCGGCTGCTAGCGGCCCGGCTGGCGCCGGGCCTGCTGGCGCCGGGCCGGCGGCGGGAATTCGGCGGTGCTGCTGGTGACGAAGTCACGGGCGACGTCGGTCAGATGCTGGTTGGTGGTCCTGGCGTAATCGCGCAGCATCGTGAACGCGCGGTCCATGTCCAGGCCGAGCCGCTCGGCGAGCTTGCCCTTGGCCTGCTCGATCACGACCCGGCTGGTCAGCGCGGCCTGGAGCTGCGCGGCGACGACCTCGCGGCGGCGCACGTTCCGCTCGTGCAGCAGGCCGATGGTCGCCACGTCGGCCAGCGCCTGGGCGATCCGCAGGTCCGCCGGGTCCAGCGGGCCCGGCTCGGCGCGGAACAGGTTCAGCGCGCCGATGACCTGGTCCCGCAGCCGCATCGGCAGCGCCTCCACCGACGCGAATCCGGCCTGCCGGGCGGCGTGCGCGAACCGCGGCCAGCGCCGGTCCGGGCCGGCCACAACGGCCGCGGTGACCGGCCGGCCGGTACGGAAGCACTCCAGGCACGGTCCCTGGTCGTTCTGCAGCTGGAACAGCTCCAGCAGCCCGGCCTGCTCGCTGGAGGCCGCCGCGACCCGCAGCTCACCGCGCGGGTCGGCCAGCACGACCCCGGCCGCCGACGCGGCCAGCAGCGCGACGCTGCGGTCAGTCAGCAGATGCAAGAAGTCGATGACGTCGAAGTCAGCGACCATCGTGTCGGCCAGCACGACGAAGGTATCCGACAGCAGGTCGGTGTCCATCGGGGTCACCCTTTCGCCAGGAGCAGGGACTCGGGCAGCGCGGCGCGGAACCGAGGCCCGCGGTTCCGGCAGGTCACGGGCCGCCGCCCGGCT
>DAHVAN010000314.1 GCA_027314595.1 Actinomycetota bacterium
CAAGTAAGCGCCGCCCGCCGAGCTGGTCGGCGCCATCCGCACGGTCGCCGCGGGGGAATCACTGCCCGCACCCGCAGTCACCAGCCGGCTTATCGGCCGCTACGCCGGGCGCATCCGCCCACAGCGGACGCACCTACACCCCGGGACCCATGAAATACCCCGCCTGAACCAGGAACGGCCAGCCGACGGTCCGGTGCGCCAGCCGGCCGTCAGGCCCCGGGCCCGGGTGCCCCACTCGGCGGACGCTGACCGCAGGCGCGGCGTCCGCCTGGACCCTGACCAACGATTCATGAGCCGGACGCGTGTCGCCAGGCGCTCGGGCCGAGGCGCCGGCGGGCCCTTCCAGCCGCCCGGCCCAGGCGGCCGCCCCGGCCGAATCCGCGGTCGCGCCGGCCAGGCCGAGCAAGCCCTGCGCCATGACCGCCGGCAGCACGCCGAGGACGTCCCGAACCCACCCCGGGGCGGGCCTGTCCCGGCGCTTGACGTGCCGCGGAACAGCCAGGGTTACCAGTGGCCGTAGCGGACGATCTGGTCCAGCGGGCGGCGGCGGGAACGCAGGTCGCGTGCCCTGGGCTCGGCGTCGTAGCCGATCGCGATCGCGCCGATCGGCTCGTGGTCGTCCGGCACGCCGAAGGCCGCACGGAACTCCGGCACCGCGGGCGGCGCGATCCCGAAGTACGCCGCGCCCAGGTTCTCATCCGCCACGGTGAGCAGGATCAGCAGCGCCGCCATGCCCGTGTCGATGTGCCAGAATGGCACCGGCCACCGCGCCTCGTCACGATCGGTCCAGCCCTTGTCGGGCTGAGCGTACCGGTCGAGGTACACGCGCTTGCACGACATCGGGACGATCACCAGCGGCGCCGTCTGGGCCGACGGGTCGATCGCCTCCCCGGCCACCGCCCAGAACTTCGGCAGGTCTTCGCCTGTCAGCACGAGGAACGCCTGGCCCTGCGAGAACCCGGCGGACGGGCCGCGTACCGCGTTGCCCAGGATGCGGTCGAGCACCTGCCGCGGTACCGGTTCGCCAGTGAACGCGCGGACCATGTGCCGTCGCTTGACGACTTCCTGGAACTCCATGACCCATGACCATAGCTAACGGCGTGGCCAATGGGCGGCGGGGTGCTGCAGACTGGCCGCATGGCTGAAGAGATCGACCCCTGCTCGGTGGCGCACGGCGCGGCGCCGGCCGCGAGCCACCAAGGCCCGCTGGGTCGGCGTGATGGGCAACCCGCGTCACCCGGCCCCGCACATCCCCGCGCTCGAGGCGCTCGGCGTCCCGCCCGGCGATATCACCGCGGCTGCGCCGCGCTCCGTAAGCGCCTCGTCCCCCTCGTCTGGTTACCACCGCCCGCTCTTACTTCCGGCGGTTTGCGCATACCGCTCTCCGATCACTCCTTCTCCACGTTATGATCTGGCAAGATTTATCGTTACGTTATGTGAGAAGGGACGCCCAGTGTGTTATCGGGCCTGACGAGCCCGCCCGGCAAGGATCGTATCACGAGATGATAACCTTATCTTCCTGCGACGTTATGACCTTGTAAGAACTCTCGCAGGTCCGGCCTGCTAGATCAGCCGGAACCGGCATTACTTAAATCTTTCGCATTCACCTCTTTCCGGCGGCGGACTGGGTCTACCGTGTCCAATCGGGAGCGCAGAAGACACAAGCTTCCCCATAAGACATGGAGGTGGATTGCATGCCGACCAGGCATCGGTCCGCGTGGCGAGGTCGCCGACTAGAGGGTCGACTGGCGCGCATCGCGGTTCCCCTCGCCATCCCGGTGGCGCTGGCCGTGGTTGTGGGCGTCATCATCGCCGTCGCCGGCGGTGGCAAGGCCACGCAGATCAATCAGTCGGCGCTCGCCAACTGTGTTTCGCCGTCCGCGGCTCCGTCCGCGGCGCCAGCGAGCGCGCCGGCCTCGGCCGCGCCGTGCACGACCGCCGCGGCCACCCCGACGTCCGCGGCCAGCCCGGCCGCCGCGGCCGCGGTGAACCCCGAGGCCGGGCGTCCCGACCTGGCCGAGACCAACCCGGTAGACCCAGCCGGCAACCCCGTCAACCTGAACCAGACGCCGGCGCAGGCGGCCAACACGATGAACTGCACGCTCATCGCGCCTGCCAACCCGCTGAGCGCACAGGGCCTCGCCACGCCATGGCAGCTGGGCGACGGCTGCTCAGAGGCCAACCCGAACGAGTCGGCGTTCGTGGAGGGGACGATCCTGGCGCCGAACGGGCAGTTGCAGGTCTACAACCCGCTCGTCATCACGCAGGGCACAACCTCCGCTTCGACGCCGGCCGTGCCGACGATCCAGCAGGGGTCGCAGGTCATCATCAATATCGGCTTCAACGGCAACACCCTGGTCCTGGAAGGGCAGGGAGCGTTCCAGGGCCGGTGCATCGACGCGTTCGGCAACTCGGTCATCGCCCAGACCTCCGCGTGCAACGCCCAGGCTTTCTACCAGGACGCGAACTTCCAGATCGCCCGGGGCACGCTGAAGGTTCCGGCACTTGGCACGGGCACCGACGGCAAGACCTGCGAGTCCACGCACAGCTTCTCGCTGATCGACCAGGACCCGTCCGACAACACCGACTCGGAGTACTTGCTCAACGGGAACGGGCAGACTGCCCAGGACTCGCTGGCCAACAAGAACGCCATGGGCGGCTCCACGGTGATCGCGAACGGTAGCGACAACGGGCTGCTCGGCTTCTTCGTGGACCCGGCTCTCGGCTGCACGCCGTTCCAGGCTCCGGACATCACCAGCGCGAACGGCGTGCAGAGCTCGCAGGCGCTGGATGAGCTGAGCTCGCGGCAGAACGACGGCAATCTCGCCCGGCAGGGCATCCTCGCGCTGCTGCCGGTCAACGACCCGCAGCTGCTCGTGGCCGGCCAGTTCAGCATCGGCAAGACCAACACCTACCGGATGCTGCAGGACCAGCCGCCGCTGTCCCCGTTCACCAACAAGAATCAGAACGCGGCGACGTTCTGCCAGAACATGGTCAACATC
Organism: Actinomycetota bacterium; assembly: GCA_027314595.1. Lineage (GTDB taxonomy): Bacteria > Actinomycetota > Actinomycetes > Streptosporangiales > Streptosporangiaceae > Trebonia. The sequence goes on from DAHVAN010000314.1 coordinate 3,003, forward strand.
GCCCCGGCCAAGCTGATGCTCGACATGGCGAAGGAGGCCAACTTCACCTCCCCGGTCCCGGCCGTCGGGAACAACCTGGCCACCTTCCTCGGGAACCGGCTGAACATGTCGTTCACCAACCTGAACTGCCAGAACTTCGGCCTGAAGAACCCGGTCACGGTGACGCTGGACGGTAACGGCGTCGCCACGGCGGTGACGTACAGCCTCACCAAGCAGCGGGCCACGGTGCCAGGCAACGGCAACGGTCAGTGCGCTGGCGGCAACGGGGGCCGGTTCAACGGGGGCCGGTTCAACGGAGGCCGGTTCAACGGAGGCCGCTCCAGCTGGGGCCGCTCCAGCTGGGGCCGCTCCAACTGGATGCGGGGTGTCGGCGGCCAGTGCTCTGGCGGCTGGGGATCCTACGACAGGAAGGTGCCCGTCGGCCGCAGGGGCCACAGGGAAAACGCGGCCGGCATGTAACACCCGTCCGGCGCGTCCGTCGTTTCCCGCCGCGGGTTTCGCGGCGGGAAACGACGTGCATTACCGACGCTGTCGGTAATGCACAGCGCATTCGCTGGCCGGCTGATCTGGCCGGCTGACTGCCGGTCCAGTCGGCTGATTCACGCATTCGCGCCGCGTCCCCGACAAGATGTCGATATCGTTTCGTGATAGGCGGGGAACCCCGCTGGCTCATGGCGCTAAGAATGGGAAGGTCATGCGGAGGCGAAAGGCCATCGCGACCGCTGCCGCAGGAACGGCGGCGGCCCTCGCGCTGACGGGCGCGCTCACCGGGTGCGGGACCGCGGACGCGGCCATCACGGGCCTGAGCGCGGACACCACGATCGAAATGATCACGGGCGCCCAGTCAAGCAGCTTCTACCTGTCCATGGAGTGCGGCGCGGCGGTGGAGGCGCGCAAGCTTGGCATCAACCTCACCGTCGTCGGCCCGCAGCAGGACACCGCGGCGCAGCAGCTTCCGCTTGTGCAGGGAGTGATCGTCGGGAACCCTGACGCGCTGATCATCTCACCGGCGGCCGACGCCTCCCAGTCGCTCATCACGGCGGGACCGAGCAGCGACAGCGGACGGTCACTGACCCAGGCGCTGTACGTGGTGCAGGAAAACGACACCAAGGTCATCTTCGCCGGCTCCTCGGTGGCCGACAACAACGTCGGGGCGTCCCGGATCACCTCCGACAATGCCGACGGCGGCCGGATCGCGGCGGACAATCTGGGCCGCATGCTGGGCGGGAAGGGCGCCGTGGCGGTGGTCACCGCGCCTGAGGCGGGGCTGCCGGCCACGGCGAGGATCGCCGCGTTCCGGGCCGAGATGACCGCACGCTACCCCGGGGTCACCGTGCTCGCCGCGCAGTCCGCCGCCGCGGACTCACCCGCGTCGGCGGACGCCGCGGTGGCGGCCGACTTGAAAGCGCACAAGAACCTGGCCGCCGTGCTGGCTCTGACCGAGGCCACCGCCCAGGGCGCGATCACCGCGCTCGGGAACGCGCGCAGGACCGGAACGGTCAAGCTGGCGACCTTCGACGCCGGCCCGTTCCAGATGACCGGTCTGACCACCGGGACCATCCAGCTCACCGTCGCGCAAGAGCCAGCGGTCGAAGGCGCGGACGCAGTGGACCAGGCAGTCAACGCGGTCGCTGACAAGAAGGTCACTCCGTACGTCAGCACGCCCATGGTGGCGATCACGCCGCAGAACATGAGCGATGGCACCATCAAGCCCTACATCTACGACGGCACCTGCACGTCGTCACTGCGCGGGTTCATGACAGCCGGCGGCTGACGCAGACCTGGGAGGCTGCATGAACATCATCGAGACGAACGGCCTCGGCAAGCGGTACCGCAGCGGCTGGGCGCTGCGGGACTGCTCGCTGGCCATCCCTGAGGGCAGCGTCGTGGCGCTTGTCGGCCACAACGGGGCAGGCAAGACGACACTGATGAACCTGCTGACCGGCCTGATCGAGCCCACCGAGGGCACCGTGTCCGTGCTCGGCGGCCAGCCCGCCGGGTCTTCGGCGGCGCTGGACGCGGTCGGGTACGTGGCACAGGAGGCCCCCCTGTACCAGAACCTCACCGTCGGCGAGACGCTGCGCGTGATCGCCAACCTGAACCGGCGCTGGGACCAGCAGCGCGCGCAAGACAGGCTGGCCGAGCTCGGCATCCCGCTGAACCGGCGGGTGCGGAAGATGTCCGGCGGTCAGCAGGCACAGCTCGCCCTCACCGTGGCCCTGGCCCGGCGGCCGAGGCTGCTGGTGCTTGACGAGCCGCTGGCCATGCTCGACCCGCTGGCCCGGTTCGACTTCATGGACACGGTGATGACCGCCGCGTCCCAGGACGGGCTGTCGGTGTTGCTGTCCTCCCACGTGCTGGCCGAGCTGGAACGCGTCGCCGATTACCTGATCCTGCTGGCCCGCGGCCGGCTGCAGGTGGCGGGGAAGGTCGAGGGCCTGCTTGCCGGGCACCGCGTGGTCTGCGGTCCGGCCGGCGAGTCCGCGGACCTCACCGGACGGCTGCCGGTGGTGCATGTCGCCGCCGCCGACGGCCAGGCCCGCATCCTGGTCAGCGGCGCCGGCGACCCGGACGGCGGGGACGGCGGGGACGGCGGTCTTCCGGAGGGCTGGCGGCAGGAGCCGGCGGGCCTGGAAGAGATGGTGCTCGGCTATCTGCGCGAGCCAGGTGCCGCCGCGTACCCCGCGCCCGAGGAGGTGGCGGTATGACCGCGGTGACCGCGCCTGCCGCCAGCGCGCGGGTGGTCCGGCCCGTACCGTGGCGGAAGCTGGCCTGGGTGGGCTGGCGGCAGCACCGGGTCGCGCTCGGCGGCGCCGCCGCGCTGCTCGCCGGGGTCAGCGTGTGGATGCTGGTCTCCGGGCTGCAGATGCGCTCGGCGCTGAGCACCTTCGGGCTGAACGGCTGCACCTCGCTGACCGCGTCCAGCTGCACCACCCAGGAGACCGTGTTCATCAACGACTACTACTCCGGCGCGCAGATCGTGGCCGGCGTGCTGACCGTGATCCCCGTTGTGATCGGCGCTCTGCTCGGCGGTCCCTTGGTGTCCAGGGAACTGGAGACGGGCACATTCCGGCTGTCCTGGACGCAAGGCTGCGGGCGTACCCGCTGGCTGGCCGCCAGGCTCGTGCTGCTCGCCGTCGCGGTGACCGCCGGGGCGGCGGCCGTCAGCGCCGTGTTCTCCTGGTACTACCAGCCGATGCTCCGGCTCGGCCAGGACAGCCCGCTGGCGCCCCAGGTGTTCGACCTGCGCGGTGTCGCCTTCGCGGGCTGGACGCTGGCCGCCTTCGCGATCAGCGTCTGCGCCGGAGCGCTCATCCGGCGCACGATACCGGCCATCGTCGCGGCGCTGGCGGCCTGGTCCGGGCTGCTCATGCTGGTCGTGTTCTGGCTGCGCAGCCACTACCAGACAGCCCTCACGGGCGTCGGCCTGGTCAACTCGACCAGCGGGAACGGACAGGGGACCCCCTGGGTGCTTACCCAGTGGTGGATCCAGCCCGGCGGCTCGCCCGCCAGCCAGTCCGAGATCGCGGCCCTCAGCGGCCAGCTCCGCCAGGCGGGCGGCCTGCCGACCCCGCAGGCCGTCCAGCAGTGGTTCGCCGAACAGGGCTACCTGAAGTACTTCACGTATCAGCCTGCCAGCCGTTTCTGGCACTTCCAGCTCATCGAGGGAAGCTGGCTGCTCGTCCTGTCCGTCCTCCTCGGCGCCGCCACCGTCTGGCTGATCCGGCACCGTGCCACCTAGAGCACCGTGCCACCTAGAGCACCGCGGCACTAGAACACGGTGCCACCTGATAAGACACCGGAACCGAGCCGCCAGCAGAGAACACCGTGCACCGTGACCGTCGGCGGACCGAGCAGGCCGGTCAGGTACCGGCCGAGCGCGGACCGTTCGCCGGTCACGGCGACGACCGCGGCCGGATGCCACGCCGCGAGCTGTGCCCGCATCGAAGCCCTGTCCGGGTGGGTCCGGGCAGCGCCCGCACGCGCGGCGGCCGCGGCACCCGCACGCGCGGCAGCCGCGGCGCCGCCAGGCGATGACCGCGCCCACAGCTGGTTGAGATACAGCCCCTCGGGCGACAGCCCGTTCCCGTCGGTCGCCGCCTGGCCGTTCCGGGCCGGTCCCATGAAGTACCCGCCGAACATCGAGGACGGCACGCCGGTGTCGGCCTGCCACCGCAGCGGCTCGGTGAACGTCGATTCGGGGATGGGCAGCACGAGCACATGCGCTCCGGGCGGCAGCCTCAGCGCGGCGAAGGCCGCGGTCCACCCGGCCGGCGCGGCGGAGACCAGCCCGGCGGGCAGCGGGCGCGGCACGATCGGCGTGATCGCCGCCAGCGCCGCGGCAGCGATGCCCAGCCGGGCGCCCGGCCGGCGGGCGCCCGGCC
>DAHVAN010000315.1 GCA_027314595.1 Actinomycetota bacterium
TCCCTCGCTCCCCTCGCTCCCCTCGCTCCCGTCCTGCCGCCCCGCCCCTGTCAGGGCAGCCTCGTCCCTGTAAGGTCTGCATCATGTTCGCCGTCACCGCCGCGCGTATCGATGCCGAAAACCCGCTGAGCGGGCTGGAGACCGGGGAGCGGCCTGACCCGCAGACGCCGGCCGGATGGACAACGGTCACCGTCAAGGCGGCGGCGCTGAACCATCACGACGTCTGGTCGTTGCGCGGGGTCGGCCTGCCAGCCGACCGGCTGCCGATGATCCTGGGCTGCGACGCCGCCGGGATCGACGCGGACGGCAACGAGGTCGTCGTGCACGCTGTGCTCGCCGACCCCGACGCGGGCGGCGGGGACGAGACGCTTGACCCGCGCCGCTCGCTGCTGTCCGAACGCTACGACGGCACGTTCGCCGAGCAGGTAGCCGTCCCCAAGCGCAACCTGCTGCCGAAACCAGCGGCGCTGACCTTCGAGGAGGCCGCCTGCCTGCCCACCGCGTACCTGACCGCCTATCGCATGCTCTTCGACAAGGCCGGAGTTCAGCCTGGCGCGACCGTCCTCGTGCAAGGGGCCGGCGGCGGTGTCGCCACCGCGCTCGTCCTGCTCGGCCGGGCGGCCGGATACCGGATGTGGGTGACGAGCCGCAGCGACGCCAAGCGCGACGCGGCCGTCAAACTCGGTGCCGACCAGGCCTTCCCCACCGGCGCCCGGCTGCCCGAACGGGTGGATGTGGTGATGGAGACCGTGGGCCAGGCCACCTGGGGGCATTCGCTTCGCTCGCTGCGGCCCGGCGGGCGGATCGTGATCTCTGGCGCCACCAGCGGCGAGGTTCCGCCGGCCGAGCTGAACAGGGTCTTCTTCACCCAGCTTTCCATCGTGGGCTCGACCATGGGAACCCGCGATCAGCTTGGCAGGCTGCTCCGGTTCTGCGAGCAGACCGGAACCCGCCCGCTTATCGACCGGGTGCTCCCGCTGGCAAGCGCCGCGGAGGGGTTCGCCGCCATGATCGACGGCACCCAAACCGGCAAGATCGTCTTCACCCCCTGAGCCGGCCCCGCCGAGGCCGCCTGCCGCGGACCTCCACGGTCGCCCCGGTCACGCCAGCACCAGCCGTCCCTGCTGGGCGATTTCCCGGTGCCTGCACCCGTGCCGCGTATTGGGCCAGATGCGCAGATGCCCCGTCTCGTGGCAAGCGTCCGGCCCGTGTGGGGCAAAGGTCGGCGTTACCCGGGTGCCTCAGGCGTCTGGAGTGCCGGATTTGCCCGGTGAGCCGCCAGGGCCGTGGTCTGCTGCACTGGCGGAGGCATCGCTTCCGGGAGCGTCCTGCGCCGCCCGGGCATCGGCGGCGCCGTTCGCGGAATCGGCGCCGTTCGGAGGTCCCGTGTCCCTCGCCGAGTCGGCGCCGCTCGCCGGCGCGGCGCGCTGTCCGGAATCACCGGCGCCCGCCGGTGCCGCGCCGGGGTCCGCGGCGCCCGCACGAGGGGCGTCCTGAGCAGCCACGTCCTGCGCGGGGGCGGTGTCCTGCGCGGCGGCGGCATCTGTGCTGGCCGTGTCCTTGGCAGCCTCGTCGTGCAGGCCGAAGACCTCGGTCTTGATGCGGTCGAGGGTGTCCTCGAGGATGTCGCGCAGCGAGCCGATGACCTCGCCGCGGAGGGCGCCGGAGTCCCACGCCACCTTGCGCATGTCGCCGGCGAACTCCCGGGCTAGGCGCTCCATGTCGCGGAACGCCGCCATGTTGCGCGGACCCGGCCAGCTCTTGCGGCCGGGCCAGTCGGTCCACCTGGCCCATTCGGCCCAGGCGTGCCAGTCGCCCCAGTCGTGGCCGCCACCCTCACGGGACTCGCCTTCACGGGACTCGCCTTCACGGGACTCCCCGGCGCGCGGTTCCCCGGCGCGCGGTTCCCCGGAGCGCGACTCGCCGGGGCGGGCCCCGGCCCGGGCGCGCTCGCGCTCGCCGGCCGCGTACTGGAACATGGAGCGGAACCGCTCACGAGCGTCGCCGGCCAGATGCGCGGCCTCTTCGCGCAGCCACTGCGCGTGGGCGAGCGCCTCGTCTCGCGCCTGCTTAGCCTGCTCGCGCGCCTGCCTGCCCTGCTGCCGGGCCTGCTCGCGTGCCTGCTCCGCCTGCTCGCGCGCCTGCTCCCTGACCTGCCGGGCCTGCGCCCAGGCAGCGTCTCGCTCCTGCCTCGCCTGCTCGCGCGCGGCGTCGCCCGCCTCCTCGCGCGACTCACGCTCCGAACGGCGCATCTCCCTGGCGGCCCAGGTCAGCTCTTCGCGCAGGCTGCGGACTGTCTCCCTGACGTCCTCCCTGACCTCGCGGACGATGTCGCTGACCGAGGCGGACAGTTCCTGCTCCAGTTCGTCGAGCTCGTCGCCTCGGTTGCGCAGTTCCTCGCGTCCCGCCTCCGTTATCCGGTAGACCTTCCGCCCGTTCTCCTCGTCGTGGGTGACGAGGCCCTCTTCTTCGAGCCGCGCCAGCCTCGGGTAGATCGTGCCTGGTGAGGGAGCGTAGACACCCATGAACCTGTCGCGAAGCAGCCGGATTATGTCGTAGCCGTGCCGTGGCTCCTCATCGAGCAGGCGCAGCAGGTACAGCCGGAGCCGTCCATGACGGAATACCGGGCTCATCGGGTCTCGCTCTCCATTTCGGCCTCCGCGCGGGGGGTCTGGGCACGCGGGGTTATGCGTCCGGGACGCCGCAGTAGCGTGACAGCGCCGGAAACGCTGCTCACGGACACAATCCCGGATCCGCCGCCAAGATTACCGCTTACCGTATGTGACGCAGGCGACGTGGCGGTTCGCAGTGAGCCGAATTCGCTGCGAACGTTTCCTGACGCGGAGTCCAGCCGGACCCTGGCGTCGCTTTCCGCGGGCAGCCGCAGGGTGACGTCGCCGGAGATCGTGCTGATCCGCATGGCGCCCGTCGCGGCCAGGCTGACGTCGGCGGCGACCCGGCCGCTGATGTTGTCCGCCTCCAGCCTGGTCAGCGAGCTGTCGGCAAGCGTCAGGTCGCCTGAGACGGACTTGAAACGGACCGCGCCGTCGATGTCCCGCCCTTCGAGGGCACCTGAGATCGTGTCTGCATGCACGTCCCCGGCGACTCCGTCCAGGGTGATCTCGCTGGACACGCCCTTGACCGCCGCCCCGGAGCTGAGCCCGCTGACTACCGCCGCGGCGCTGACGACGCCGAGCTGGACGGGGCAGTGCGCCGGGACGGTGACCGTGATCGCGGCCGCGTCGTGAGCGGGCTTGAGCCAGTCGAGCAGCCGTTCCCAGGACAGCGCCTCGTAGCCGATCGTCAGCGCGCCCTCCTCGTAGCTGACTTGCAGCGGGCGCCCCCTGACGTCGCTGACAACCACGGCCGGCCTGTCGTCGGTGGCGAGCACCGCCACCGTTCCGTCGATGAGCCGGACCTGCAGCGCGGTCACGTCATCGAAGTCGAGGCTCATCGGCGCGTCAACGGTCCAGCGCGGCATGGCAGTTCCTCCCGGCGATACGTCCATCTCCTCGTACGATATATCGCGTGCGGCAGAAGTCAAGATGTATCGCGTTTGCGGTTCCAGCCGTTCGAGGTTCGCCGGGGTGCGCGGACACGGGACCGCTGAAGAGTCGGCAAGGCTCCGTTCGGGATAAGGGTTCTGTCCTTATTCCTCGTCGGCAGGGGCGGATTCAGCCTCGGGTTCTGAGTCCGCGTCGAGCCGGGCCAGCCATGACGCGAGCCTGTCGACGGCGGTTTCGAACTCGGGGTTCAGGTCGACGAAGTCCCGCAGTCGCTCCGCGAGCCAGGCCATGGTGACCTGCTCGTCCCCGCGGCGGTCATCGAGTTCCTCGATTCCCTGGTCGGTGGAATACATCGCTAGCCCTCCGTCGGGATAGCCGTTTCAATGAGGTGCCGGTGCCAGGCCGCGTAAACCTTGGCCGAGCCGGGCGCCGGCGCCGAACTCGCGGGCAGTGCCACCACGGACAGCGGCCGCCCGAGCAGTTCGGGCAGGGTCAGTGCCATCCGCGGCCAGGCTCCCATGTTCTTCGGTTCTTCCTGCACCCACACGAGCTGGGCGTCTGCCGGGTACCTGGACAGTTCCGCGCGCAGTTCCTCGATCGGGGTGGGATACAGGCGCTCGAACCGCACGATCGCGGTGCTGTACGCGTTCGCTCCCGCCCGGCGTTGGGCCAGGTCGTAGTAGACCTTGCCGGCGCAGAGCACCACCCGGCGGACGGCGGAGCCGTCGAAGTCCGCGGGCTCGCCGATCAGCGGCTCGAAGGACCCGCCGGTGAAGTCGGCGACCGCCGACGTGGCGGCCTTCAGCCGGAGCATCGACTTCGGCGTGAACACGACCAGCGGCTTGTGCCTGCCGGACAGCGCCTGCCAGCGCAGCAGGTGGAAGTAGCTGGCCGGAGTGGACGGAATCGCCACCGTCATGTTGTCCTGCGCGCACAGTGTCAGGAAGCGCTCGACCCGGGCCGAGGAGTGGTCAGGCCCCTGGCCCTCATAGCCATGCGGCAGCAGCAGCACGACGCTCGAGCGCTGGCCCCACTTTTGCTCGGCCGAGCTGATGTACTCGTCGATGATCGTCTGCGCGCCGTTCATGAAGTCCCCGAACTGCGCCTCCCACAGCACGAGCGCCTCCGGCCTCGCGACCGAGTACCCGTACTCGAAGCCCATCGCCGCGAACTCAGAAAGCAGGGAGTCGTAGACGAAGAGCCGCGCGTGGCCGTTGTCCAGCCGCTTCAGCGGCGTGTATTCGGCGCCGGTGTAGCGGTCCACGAGCACCGCGTGGCGCTGGCCGAACGTGCCGCGGCGGCTGTCCTGGCCGACGAGCCGCACCGGGTGGCCGTCCTGCAGCAGGCTGCCGAAGGCGAGCAGTTCGCCGGTCGCCCAGTCGACGGCGTTCTCGTCGACCATCGTGGCGCGCCGGTCAAGCTGCGGCTTCAGCCTAGGATGCGTGGTGAAGCCCTCGGGTGTGACCAACTGGGTCTCGATGATCTGCTTGAGCGCGTCGAGGCTGATGGCGGTCGGCACGGCCCTGTGGTTGACGGGCCGCTCGGCCGGCTCGGGCCGCAGGACGGTGCCCGGCTCGGCCGGGCGCTCGGCCGCTTCCTTTGTCTCGGTGAACGCCCGCTCCAGCTGCTGCTGGTAGTCGCGAAGCGCCGCCTCGGCCTCCTCCATCGTGATGTCGCCGCGGGCGATCAGCGATTCTGTGTAGACCTTGCGAACCGAGCGCTTCGCCTCGATCAGGTCGTACATCAGCGGCTGGGTGAAGCTCGGGTTGTCAGCCTCGTTGTGCCCGCGGCGGCGGTAGCAGACCATGTCGATCACGACGTCCTTGCGGAGCGTCTGCCGGTATGCGAAGGCGAGCCGGCCGACCCGCACCACGGCCTCGGGGTCGTCCCCGTTGACGTGGAAGATCGGGGCCTGGATCATCCGCGCCACGTCGGTGGCGTAGACACTCGACCGCGAATACTGCGGCGAGGTGGTGAAACCGACCTGGTTGTTCACCACGATGTGCACGGTGCCGCCGGTGCGGTATCCGCGCAACTGGCTGAGGTTGAGGGTTTCCGCCACCACGCCCTGGCCGGCGAACGCCGCGTCCCCGTGGATGAGCACGGGCAGCACGGTGAAGCCCGGCTCCCCCTTGTCGAGGACGTCCTGCTTGGCGCGCACGACACCTTCGGTCACAGGGTCGCCGGCCTCCAGGTGGCTGGGGTTGGCGACCAGCGAGGTGCGGATCCGGCTGCCGGTGGCGGCGACGAAGGTTCCCTCGGCGCCCAGGTGGTACTTCACGTCACCCGAGCCCTGTGTGGACTTCGGGTCGAGGTTGCCCTCGAACTCCTTGAAGATCTGCCCGTAGGACTTGCCGACGATGTTGGCCAGGACGTTCAGGCGGCCGCGGTGCGCCATGCCGATCACGGCCTCGTCGAGGCGCGCCTCGGCGGCCTCGCTGATCACCGCGTCCACCAGCGGGATCAGCGCCTCGGCGCCTTCCAGGGAGAACCTGCGCTGGCCCACGAACTTGGTCTGCAGGAACATCTCGAATGCCTCGGCCACGTTGAGCCGGGACAGGATCCGGATCTGCTCGTCGTGCCCGGGACGGTTGTGCGGCACCTCGATGTGCGCCTGGATCCACTTGCGCTCTTCGGGATCCTGGATGTGCATGTACTCGATGCCGACCGTGCGGCAGTACGAGTCCCGCAGGACCCCGAGGATCTCGCGGAGCCGCATCAGCGGCCTTCCGCCGAACCCCCCGGTGGCGAACTCTCGCTCCAGGTCCCAGAGCGTCAGGCCGTGCTGGTTGATGTCCAGGTCAGGGTGCTTGCGCTGGGTGAACTCGAGCGGGTTGGTGTCGGCCATCAGGTGGCCGCGGACCCGGTAGGCGTGGATCAGCTCCTGGACGCGAGCGCTCCTGGTGACGTCGTCCTCGTGACCGTAGGGGAAGTCCTTGACCCAGCGCACCGGCTCGTACGGGATGCGCAGGCTCGTGAAGATGTCGTCGTAGAAGCCGCCGTCGCCGAGCAGCAGCTGGTGGATGATCCGCAGGAACTCCCCGGACTGCGCGCCCTGGATAATCCTGTGGTCGTACGTGGAGGTGAGCGTGACCGTCTTGCTGATCGCCAGCCTGGCCATGGTCTCCTCGCTCGCGCCCTGGTAGGCGGCGGGATACTCCATGGCGCCGACACCGACGATGCAGCCCTGGCCGGGCATGAGGCGCGGCACGGAATGCTCGGTGCCGATGGTGCCAGGGTTGGTCAGCGAGATCGTGGTGCCCTGGAAGTCGGCGACCGTCAGCTTGCCGCTCCGTGCCTTCCGCACGACGTCCTCATAGGCCGTCCAGAACTGCCGGAAGTCCATCTGGTCCGCGCCCTTGATGTTCGGCACCAGGAGCTGGCGGCTGCCGTCCTTCTTCTGGTCGATCGCGAGGCCGAGGTTGACGTGCCGCGGGCTGGCGAGCACCGGCTTGCCGTCCTCGTCGGCGTACGCGGCGTTCATCTCCGGCAGGACCTTGACCGCCTGAACCACCGCGTAGCCGATCAGGTGGGTGAAGGAGACCTTCCCGCCCTTGCCCCGCTGCAGGTGGTTGTTGACGACGATGCGGTTGTCGACGAGCAGCTTGGCCGGCACCGCGCGCACGCTCGTGGCGGTGGGCACGGACAGGCTGGCCGCCATATTCTGCGCCGTGCGGGCGGCGGCGCCACGCAGCCTGGTCAGCTCTGTGTCGGGGGGCGGCGGCGTGGCTGGCGCGTGGCCCGGCGCGGCGGCAGGGCCGGGTGTGGCGGCAGGGCTCGGTGCCTGGGCCGGGGCGCCAGGTGCGCCAGGGGCGGCTAGGGCCACAGGAGCCGCAGGGGCAGCCGGGGCTGCGGCAGGGGTGCTCGGTGACGGTGCTACCCGTGCCTGGGCCTGGCCGGCGTCCGGCGTGACCGGCAGCGGTCCGGTTCCGTTCGTGCGCGTTGGCCGGTAGTCGGCGAAGAAGCTCCACCATGCCCGGTCGACGGAGCCCGGATCCGCGAGATAGCGCTCGTAGAGCTCGTCGACAAGCCACTCGTTAGGGCCGAAGTCGGCACCGCCCGGCCCGCCAGCGGCGTGTTCCGTCGAGCCGCCCCCTGAGGCCTCTCCCGGTGCGGAGGACGGCCGGACAGCGACAGGTGCGCCCGGTCCCGAGGGGTTGTCGGCTGGCGCGCTGAGATCCGCGGCGGCACGCGGCGACTCAGAAGACACGGCGGACATCGCCTTCTTCCGAAAGATTTGGACGTGATCACTGATTCCCGGTATTCCAGGTTACCTGGGGTCGCGTTAGCGGGTGGCCGCATATCACCCGAGTGGCCGGCGTGCTCCCTGTGGCCTGAGTCACGCACTCCGCCGTGCGAGTTCCGCGGGTCCCCCCCGGACGGACGGAGCGCGGCCGTTCCTGCACGGTAGCGCCGCCCCGGTCGGGTCAGCGGTGTCATTGTCGGCAATGTCGGAAACCTACGCTTTCGGGTTGTATGCGGTCGTCCGCTGTTTGCCAGGGTCGGCGCTCGCCACAGGCGATGCTCGGCAGTGCGCGGCATCGCTGGTGCCTTTGGCGGCCGGTGCTGGTTAGCCGGTGCTGGCGGCCCGCGTAACCGGCCCGCGTTGAGCCCGGTTGCCGATCCGCGTTGATCCGGCCTGCGCCACAGACCCGCCTGTCTCTATGGCACAGGGTGGCATCATCAGTCGCACAAACCCGCCACCCTGGCGGCACCCGAGGCTTTGCCTCCGAGGGCTTCGAATTATTGTGTGTAGTTTGACCCCTGCTAGGGGGTCAAACTACACACAATGTTCTGGGCACGCCCACAGCGCGAGTACGTATGTCTGAAACATCCGGTTTTGTCCGTTGCTGCCATCAGGCCGGGTGGCTGCGTCGCCTAGCATCGGCGGCTTCTGGGGGATCGGCGGGTTCTGCGTGCTCGCGCGGACTCCACGTTGACCACCTCGAGATCATGAGATTACGGAAATGCGTTGTGTACCGCGGTTTCCGTGTTCGGCCGCGTTGCAGCCAGGTACGATCGGCGCGAGCGAACACAGGTCACCTGGGCTTGATGCCTGGTCCTGCACCTAGCGATTGCACGGGTAGACACAGTTGAGCAGCAGGCGTAGGAGCGGCGACCGCGGACGCGGGGGAGGGGACGCAGAGCGTCCCCGATTTTGGCATGCGCAGCCTCCCGGGCGCCGTGATCCCTGGCCGGACCGGCAGCCCCGGACGCGTCGCGAACCTTCCAGCCCGCTGACTTTCTCTGGCCCGCAGGCTTCCGGGGGAGTCCCCGGCTACGAGTTCGACCTGCCACAGGGCCGCGACATGGGTGTTTTCGGCCGTGAACCCGATGGGAGCCGACGCGGTCGCGTACGCGGAACCGACGGTTTCGACGCGGTCCGCGACTCGGGAGAGTTCCGGGCGGTCCGCGACTCCAGTCCACTCAGGGCAGCCCGCGACTCAGGCGGGTTCGACGCTATGCCCGATTTTGGCGGGTTCGGTGCGGTACCCGCTGTCCGTGAGTCCGGCGGGTTCGGTGCGGTCCGTGACATGGGCGGGTTCCGGGGGCCGGCCGGGCCACCGCGACCGGGACCGGACCCGCGCGACCCTCCTGCCGAGGGCAATGGCCAGTGGCCTGGGCGGCGCAGGCTTCGGTACACCCCCACGGTCGCGACGAGCGGCTCCATGGCTCCTGTCCCGCCCCCGCCCGAATTCGCCGACCCCCAGCCGCCTGATCCCTTCCGCACGACAGGCTCGCACCAGACGCCACAGCCGTTTCGTCAGGCCGACCAACGTGCTCCATCCAATGGGGAGTCCGCCTCTGGTCTGCCGAGCGGCCCGCAAGGCCGCGCCTATCCGCCCCGGACAATGGGCACGGGCCCGCGGCCCGCTCCGCGCCGGGTGACGGGCCCTCAGGCCGAGGGCGCTCCGCGATGGGCGGCCGGCCCCTCGGCACAGGCCGCTCCACGCCATGTGACCGGATCGCAGCCCGGTCCCCGCTGGCCGTCCGGTCCCCAGCCGCAGGCGGGTTCCCGGTGGGCGACCGCTCCTCCGCCGCAGGCTGCTTCCCGGTGGGCGACCGGACCGCAGGCCGCTCCACCCGGGACGACCGGGCCGGCGCGCCTGACCGGGCCGCAGCGGTCGCTCGGGCCGCAGCGCCCCGTGGCGCCCCGTCGGCCCGCCGCATCCGACGGCGATAGCCTCGACGGCCGGCCCGGCCATGGCACCATGCGCTGGCTGCGCGAGCCCGGGGTGCGGCCGGAGCCCGGGCCGGGCGCGCGCCTCGGCGCCGCCCTGCTGGCCACGATGCGGTCCCGTAACTGGGTGACCGGCCTGGCGGCGCCGATCGTTGCCGCGATCGCCGTCGGCGTCGCGGTGGTCCTGGTCGCCGGGGCCAACAACGGCACGGGCGGTCCGCCGCCCTCGTCGCTTTCGGCTGGCTTCCCGCCCGCGAGGCTGGCGGCGGGGGACTTCGCGGGCACGGCCGCGCTGGCCGGCCGCGGGATCAGCGAGCCGCTCGGCCAGGTCGCCGCCGTCGGCAGCGACATCGTCGCGGTCGGCTCGCAGAACGGCGGGCGGATACCCCGGGCACTGTTCTTCTTCTCCGCCGACGCCGGGCGAACCTGGCATCTTGGCACCGTGCAGGCGAAAGGCGGTGCCGTGCCGCCGCCTGGCCATGCTGCCGCGCTGGTGGCCGGGGGCCCGCACGGCTGGGTTGCGGTCGGCCCCAGTGCTGTCTGGGTTAGCCCGAACGGACAGCGCTGGCTCCTCGGGGCCCCCCTACCGCGACTGGCGGGCGACAAGGTGACGGCGCTTACCGCCACCGGTTCGGGTTTTTTCGCCGCGGGCCGCAGCGTCCCCGGCGGGGACGAGGCCAAGGCCAGCCCAGTGGTCTGGCTGAGCGCGAACGGCACGAGCTGGCAGCGGCTCGGTGCCACGCAGCTCGGCCTGGCGGCGGGCGGCGGCCGGGTGCTCGGCATCTCCGCCGTGGCGGCGAACGACGGCGTGATCGTGATGTCGGGGACGGTGTCAGGGGCCGCTGCGGGCTCGGGCGTATGGCGGTCCACTGACGGCGGCACGTCCTGGACGGCGGTGCCCGTCGGAAGCGGGGCGGCGCCGGTAAGCGGCGTCGCGCCGCTGGACGGCGGTTTCCTGGCCGTCCGGCCGGCTCAGGTCGCCGGCGCTGCCGGGGCGGACGTGTACGTCTCACAGGACGGGGCGTCCTGGCGCCTCAGCGCCCAGCTCAAGACGTCCGACGGAGCCCCGCTGAGCGTCGGGCTGGTGAGCGGCGGTCCCGGCGGCGCCGTGCTGACAGGCCAGGCGGGCGGCCTTGACATCGCCTTCCTGTCGCGCAACGGCGTCAGCTGGACCGGTACCGATCCGCTCGGCGCGGCGGCCGGCCAGCAGATCTCCGGTGTCACTCTCACCCCGGGCGGACAGGCCGTGGTGGCCGCCACCGGCCTGGGGGGCACGGCAGGACTGCGGCCGCTGCTGACGCTGATCGGCACGCGGGGCGGCCAGGACCAGATCGACCTCCTGGCGATTCCAGGGGCGGTGACCACCGAGGTGGCGGTGAACGCGCTAGCCGCGTCGGCGGCCACCCAGGTAGCCGCCGGCAGTGCGGACGCCCTGCCGGCGCTGTGGGTGTCCGCGGACGGCGGTTCCACGTGGGCCCGGGCGGCAGGCGCCTCGCCGGGGGTGCTTACCCGTCCGGGCGAGGAGCAGCTCACCGGGGTCGTCCACGGCGGCGCGGGCTGGGTCGCGGTCGGCGGCGGGCTGGGGCCCGTGCCCGAGCCCCCGGTCGTGGTCGCGTCGGCGGACGGCCGGACCTGGACCGCGGCGGACGGCGGGACCGCGTTCGCCGGCCCTGGCCAGGTCGTGACCACCGCCGTGGCGGCGGGCCGGAACGGGTACGTGATCGTCGGGCACGAGACGGCTGGCGGCCGCACGGTCGCCGCGGCCTGGTCCGCGCCCGGCCTCACCGGCTGGCTGCGCGCCGCCGACGCGGAGCCGGGCGCGCTTGACGGTGCCGGTAACCGGCAGATGAACGCGGTGACCGCGACCGCGAAGGGGTTCGTGGCTGTCGGGTCGGCCGGGCCGCGCCCGGCGGCGTGGCTGTCGGCCGCCGGCCGCACCTGGTCGCTGGTCACGCTGCCGCTCCCGGGCCCGGCGGTGCAGGCCGGACTGCAGTACGTCGCGGCGAACGGCGACACGGTGGCCGCGGCGGGGACGGCGGTCACGGCGGCGGGCGAGCAGGTGCCGTTCGCCGCCGTATCGGCCGACGGCGGCGCCACGTGGACCCAGACGCCGCTTCCGGCGCCGGGCGGGAACGCGACCACGGCGACGGCGGTCACCGCGCTCGCGGCGGCGGGCGGCGGGTTCACGGCGGCGGGAACCTACGGCACGCCAGGCAACGAGGACGTCGTGGTCTGGACGCTGGCGCGCGGCGCGGCGCCGGGCACCACGTGGAGCGCGGTGGCGCCGGCGGGCACCGGCCTGGCAGGACCGGGCACGCAGGCGATCACGGCGCTGACAGGCACCGGTTCCACCGTGACGGGCGCCGGTTTCTCGGCCACGCCGCGCAGCGAGGAGCCGACCATCTGGCAGTCCCCGGTCCGGAGCTGAGCGGCGGCCTTCGTTAGCATTTCCTGGTCAATTCGGAGGGATGTCGCCATGACAAGCACCCAGCCGGGCACCGTCTTCGTCACGGGCGCGAGCAGCGGCTTCGGCGCCGCGGTGACACGCAGGTTCGCCGCCGCGGGCGCCCGTGTCGTCGCTGCCGCGCGCAGGGCGGACCGCCTCGGTGACCTGGCCGCCGAACTCGGCCCGCAGGTGCTGCCGGTCACGCTCGACGTCCGGGACCGGGAAGCGGTCGCCGCCGCGGTAGCCAGCCTCCCGGAACCGTTCGCCGAGGTCGACGTGCTGGTGAACAGCGCCGGCCTTGCGCTCGGCCTTGGCCCGGCGCAGACCGCTGACCTGGACGACTGGGAGCAGATGATCGACACCAACTGCAAGGGCCTGGTCTACTGCACACGGGCGATCGTGCCCGGCATGGTCGCCCGCGGGCGCGGACACGTGATCAGCCTCGGCTCCGTCGCCGGCACCTACCCTTACCCCGGCGGGAACGCCTACGGCGGCACGAAGGCGTTCGTTCACCAGTTCAGCCTGAACCTGCGCAGCGACCTGCACGGCACGGGGGTGCGGGTGACCTGCGTCGAGCCGGGCATGGCGGACACCGAGTTCTCCACCGTGCGGTTCGGCGGTGACAAGACCAAGGCGGATGCCGTCTACGCCGGCATGCAGCCGATGACGGCCGGCGACATCGCCGAGTCGGTCTACTGGGCGGCGACGCTCCCGCCGCATGTCAACGTGAACGTGATCGAACTGATGGCGACAGCGCAGAGCTTCGCGCCGTTCCAGGTCGCCCGCGCCGGCTAGCCGGCGCTCGCCGGGGCGGCGGGAGAGGCCGGGGCCCCGAAGACGTCTTCGCGGCGGTTCGCCAGCGAAGGCAGCGTGGCGCGGACCGCGCCGACGAGCCCCATGTCCGCCTCGACGACGAGAACCCCAGCCGACGGCCCCATGTCGGCGCGGACGACGCCGAGCGGGTCGACCAGCATGGAACGCCCGATGCCGGTGGGCGCGCTGGTCGGCGGCGAGTCCGGGTCGGGCACCTGCCCGGCGGCGGCTATCCACACGGTGTTCTCTATCGCGCGGGCGCGCAGCAGCGTCACCCAGTGCTCTTCCTTGAACAGTCCCGCCTGCCAGGCGGCGCTGACGACGAGCAGCGACGCGCCGCCGGCCGCGAGCGCCCGGGACAGCTCGGGAAACCGGATGTCGTAGCAGATCTGCAGGCCGGCCGGCACGCCGGCCAGTTCGGCGAGCACCGGGCACGAGCCCGGCGCCACAAGGTCTGACTCCCGCTGGCCGAGCGCGTCGAACAGGTGCAGCTTGCGGTAGGACGCCACCAGGGCACCGGAGGAGGAGAAGGCCGCCGCCGTGTTGTAGACGCGCCCGCCGGGCGCGGGCTCGAAGACGCCGGCGACCGCGGACACCCCGGCCGCCGCGCACTCGCGTGCCACCCCGGTGCAGAACGGCCCGTCGAGCGGCTCCGCCGCCGCCCGCAGGTCGCTGCCGAACCGCACCATCGTGGCCTCGGGGAACACCGCGAGCCCGGCCCGGCCGGCGCTGGCCTCGCGCAGGGCCGAACGCACCCGCGACAGGTTGACGGAAGGCTCGGGGCTGACCGGGATCTGGCACAACGCGATACGCATGCGGCCACGATAGCCTCCACGGTCGGCTAACCGGCGGGGACATGATGTCATGGTGGGGTGAAACGACCTCTGCTCAACCGCAGGCTCGGCGGGCTCGGCACCACGATCTTCGCGGAGATGTCCGCGCGCGCCGTCGCCACCGGAGCGGTGAACCTCGGCCAGGGCTTTCCCGACGTGGACGGGCCGGCGGACATCGCCGAGGCTGCCGCCGAGGCGGTCAGGACCGGCAAGGGCAACCAGTACCCGCCCGGGCCTGGCATCCCAGAGCTGCGGACGGCGGTGGCGGACCACCAGCAGCGGTTCTACGGCCTCGCCTACGATCCTGACACGGAGGTTCTCGTCACCGCCGGGGCGACCGAGGCCATCGCGGCCGCGATGCTGGCGCTGCTTGAGCCGGGCGACGAGGTGATCGCGTTCGAGCCGTATTACGACTCCTACGCGGCGAACATCGCGATGGCCGGCGCCACCCGCGTGCCGGTCACGCTGAAGGCGCCGGACTTCCGCCCCGACCTGGACAGGCTCCGGGACGCGATCACCGGCAAGACCAGGCTGATCCTGCTCAACAGCCCGCACAACCCGACCGGCATGGTGCTCACCCGCGCGGAGGCCCGGGCCATCGCGGATCTGGCCATGGCACACGACCTGCTCGTCGTCACCGACGAGGTGTACGAGCACCTGGTCTACGACCGCGAGCACGTCCCGCTCGCGACCCTCGACGGCATGCGCGAGCGCACCGTCTGCGTCAGCAGCGCGGGCAAGACGTTCAGCTTCACCGGCTGGAAGGTCGGCTGGGTCACGAGCACCCCGGCGCTGGTCAGCGCGGTGCGCACCACGAAGCAGTTCCTCACCTACGTGAGCGGCGGCCCGTTCCAGTACGCGGTGGCCCGGGCGCTCGCCCTGCCCGGCGCCTACTACCAGAACCTCGCGACGGACCTGCGGGTCAAGCGCGACCTGCTGGCCGGCGGCCTGGCGGAGATCGGCTTCGAGGTCTACCAGCCCGACGGCACGTACTTCATCACCACGGACGTCGCGCCGCTCGGCGAGCGGGACGGCATCGAGTTCTGCCTGAACCTGCCGGACAAGGCGGGGGTGGTTGCGATCCCCAGCGCCGTGTTCTACGACGATAAGGAGGCGGGCAGGACACAGGTGCGCTTCGCGTTCTGCAAGCGCGCGGAGGTACTCCAGGAGGCCCTGAGCCGCCTGGCGGTCCTGGCCAGGTAACCGGCCAGGTAGCCGGCCATGTCACCGGCCACGTAAGGAGGCGCCCGATGGCGGGCATCGCCCAGGAAGTACAGGCTGACACCGCGTTCGGCACGGACCTGTACCTGAAGCTGGCGGCAACGGGCAACGTGGTGCTCTCGCCGGCGAGCATCGCCGCCGCGCTGCGGATGGCGCTGGCCGGCGCCCGCGGCGACACCGCCGCCGAGCTCGCGGCGGCGCTGCACGTGGCCGGCCCCGACGAGGCCGCCGAAGGCCTGGCCCAGCTCGCCGCGATCCGCCCCGGCGACGACCTCACGTTCCTTGCGCCGAACATCATGTGGCTGGAGAAGGCACTGGCCGTTCGGGATGACTATGCCGCGCGGCTGTCCGGGACCGTTTCCGTGCGGCGGTGCGACTTCTCCCGGGCGCCCGAGGCGGCGCGGCAGGCGATCAACGCCGCGGTGACCGAGCAGACCGCGGGCAAGGTCACCGGCCTGGTCCCGCCCGGCGCGATCGACAGCCTGACCCGCATGGTGCTGACCAACGCCGTCTACCTGAACGCGCTGTGGGTATCCCAGTTCCCCGCCAGCGGGACCAGGCAGCAACCCTTTTATCCCGAACGGTCCGCGCCTGCTCCGGTCAGCCTCATGCACCTGCAGGCGCGGCTGGCCTATCACCGCGGCGACGGCTACCAGGCAGTGCTGCTGCCCTACCGCGGCGGCTCACTCGCGATGGCCGTGGTGCTTCCCGACGGCCCGCTGAGCGAGCTGGCCGGGCGCCTGCGCGGCCTCGGGGGCCTCGGCGGCCTGCTGGCCGGGCTGCTTCCCGGCGCCCAGTGCCTGGTCGACCTCGGCCTGCCCCGCTTCCGTGTCGACGCCGGGTTCATGCTCCAGGACACGCTGCACGCGCTCGGCGTGCGGGCCGCCTTCACCGGCGCCGCCGACTTCAGCGGCATAACCGGGGACGACCCGCTGCACATCGGCGCGGTCGTGCACAAGGCCTACGTCGACGTCGGCGAGAAGGGCACCGAGGCCGCCGCCGCGACCGGGGTGGCCTTCGTCGCGCTCGGGATGGCCAGGAGGCCGCGGCCGGACGTCACGCTCGTCGTCGACCGCCCGTTCCTGTTCGCCATCGTCGAGACCGGCTCGGGCCTGCCGCTGTTCCTCGGCCAGTTCACCCGCCCGCCGCGCTAGTCCCGCGGGACGGGGCGCGACCGCGGTCCGTCGCTCACCCGCATCAGGGGCCGGCGGCCGGATCGCCATGCGCTATCGTGCCGGGGTGGACGCGGAGCTCAGGAAGGCGGCCGAGGCGGCAGCCGGCTTCATGCCGGAGGCCGAAGGCCTGGTGCTGTGCGAGACCGCCGAGGCCTATGCCCGCGCCGGCCCGGTCCTCGAGGTCGGCAGCTACTGCGGGAAGTCGGCGATCTACCTGGCCGCCGGGGTCCGCCGGGCGCAGGCGCGCGGCGTGCGGCAGCAGGTGGTGACCGTGGACCACCACCGGGGATCGGAGGAGCACCAGCCGGGCTGGGAGTACCACGACCCGGGCATGGTCGACCCGGTGACCGGGCGGATCGACACGCTGCCCCGGCTGCGGGCGACGCTAGCCGCCGCCGGCGTGGAGGACGACGTGGTCGCGATCGTGGGCCGGTCCGCGGACGTGGCCCGGCTGTGGCGGACGCCGCTCGGCATGCTGTTCATCGACGGCGGGCACACCGACGCGGCGGCCCGGCAGGACTACGAGGGCTGGGCGCCCTGGGTGGCGATCGGCGGGGCGCTGGCCATCCACGACGTTTTCCCCGATCCCGCCGACGGCGGCCAGCCGCCGTACCGCATCTACCTGCGGGCGCTGGCCTCGGGCGCGTTCACCGAGGTCCGCCGCGCCGGCTCGCTGCGCGTGCTGGAACGCGCCGCCGGCGGCACCGGCTGACCAGACGGCCTACGGTCCCGCGATGGCGTCGGCCGAGGCCGGGGCGCAGCCGCAGGCGGCCGGGCCGGCCGGGGAGCGCGTGTCGGCCGGCCCGGGGACGTCACGGAAGATCGCCGCGCCGGGGCTGAAGCCGGCCAGCGCGTCGGCGGCGAGGACCACCGCGGCGGCGGACCAGCTGCTCCGCTCCGCGGGGAAGTGCACGCCGTTGGCGTACTGCCAGCCAGTCCAGTACGAACCGTCGTCATGGCGCAGCCGCCTGACGGCGGCGAACAGCTCGGCCGCCTGCTCGGACAGGCCGCAGACGTCGAGCGCCAGCACCAGCTCGCAGGTCTCAGCGACCGTCACCCATGGCTCGTCGCTGACGCAGCGCACGCCAAGATCCGGGACGACGAACGTGTCCCAGCCGCCGGCCAGCCGGTCCGCGGCGGCGGCGTCCCTGATGGCGCCGCCGAGCACCGGGTAGTACCAGTCCATCGCGAACGTGCTCTTGTCCGCGAACGCCTCCGGGTGGCAGGCGAGCACGTGCCCGAGCTGGACCGCGGCGAGCTCCCAGTCAGGCTGCGGCTCTTCGGCCAGGTCGGCGAGCGCGATCGCGCAGCGCAGGCCGTGCAGGATGCTCGAGCAGCCGGACAGCAGCGCGAATTCACCGGGCCTGCCGGACGCGTCGCGCTCCCACATCACCTCGCCGCGAGGTGCCTGCAGGCCGAGCACCCAGCCGATCGCGTCGCGCGCCGCTGGCCACAGCTGGGCAGCGAAGCCGCGATCTCGCGTGATCAGGAACTCGTGCCAGACGCCCACCGCGACATAGGCGGCGTGATGGGCTTCGGCGGCGTGATCGGCGACGGCGCCGTCCAGGGTCGTCCGCGGCCACGAGCCGTCCGCGCGCTGGGTCTGCGCCAGCCACTGGTAGGCCCGTCTGGCGGATCCGCTCAGGCCGCACGCGCTCAGCGCCATCGCGCACTCGATGTGGTCCCAGGGGTCCACGTGGCCGTCCGGCCAGGGGATCGCCCCCGAGGGCAGCTGTGCGGCCGCGATCGAGCGGGCGGTCTGCAGGATCGGCGCCGGCGGGGACGGCGGGCCCGGACGCGGGGGCTCAGCCGGCCGCATGCGTCCTGCCCTCCTGGGCAAGCAGGCTTGCCTGGGGAGGAACAGCGGCACCGTTCGGGATGAATGGTTTTCGCGCATACAGGACGAGGCTCTTGCCGATCAGCGGGTTGAGCGCCGCATCCGCGGCGCGCGTCAGCGCGGGGCGGCGCATGATGTCCCACACCAGCAGCCGGTGGTAACCGCGCACCGCCGGATGCTTGTCGTCGTGGATCCCGACCGCGCATTTCAGCCACCAGTACGGGGAGTGCAGGCCGTGTGCGTGATGACCGCCCGTCACCACAAGTCCGGCCGCGGACAGCTTCGCGGCCAGCTCGCCGCGGGTGAAGATGCGCACATGCCCGCCGGGCACCTCGTGGTACTCGCGGGACAGCGCCCAGCAGACCCGCTCAGGCAGCCAGGACGGCACGGTGACCGCGGCGATACCGCCGGGCCGCAGCACCCGTGCTATCTCGGCCGCCGCCCGCCGGTCCTCGGGCACGTGCTCGAGGATCTCGGCGGCGACCACCCGGTCGAAGACGCCGTCGGGGAACGGCAGGTGAGTCGCGTCGGCGGTCACCGCGGTGGCCGCGGCCGGGGGACCGGCCTGCCCCTCCGCGCGCATGGCGGCGAACATGCCGTTGACAGGCTCGAGCTCGCCGAGATCGAGGTCGGCCGCGACCACGTGCGCGCCGCGCCGGTAAATCTCGAACGCGTGGCGGCCGGCGCCGCAGCCGAGGTCGAGGACGCGGTCGCCGGGGCCAACCGGAAACCTGCTGAAATCGACCGTCAGCACGCGAGCTCCCCGTTGATCACCCTACGGTAGAGGGTGACGGTGGCGGCGGCGACAGCGGGCCAGGCGAACCGCTCGCCTACGCGCCGAAGGCCCAGCTCAGCCAGCGTCTCGCGGAGCTCCGCACGGTCGTGCAGACGGCGCAGCGCGGCGGCGAGTTCTTCCGGGTCGCCTGGCGCGACGAGCAGCGCGGCATCGCCGGTGACCTCGGGCAGCGCCCCGGCCCGGCTCGCGATCAGCGGCGTGCCCGACGCCATGTGCTCCACGGCGGGCAGTGAGAAGCCCTCGTACATGGACGGGATCACCGCGATCTCGGCCGAGGCGAGCAGCCTCGCGAATTCCTCGTCCGGCAGCCCGCCGGCGAACGTCACCCGGTCGCCGAGCGAGAGCAGGGCCACCTGGGTCTTCGTGGCTGCCGAGGGGGCGCCGACGACGACGAGATGCACGTCGCGTTCCGTCACCAGCTTGGCGAAAGCCCTGAGCAAGGTGGGCAGGCCCTTGAGCGGGGTGTCGGCGCTCATGACCGTGACGATCCGGCCGCTGGCGCGCGGCCCGGGACGCGGCCGGAAAAGCCGGGTGTCAACACCCAGCGGCACTATGTGCACGTTCCCTGGCCTGATGCGGAAATCACGGCATATGTCGCGCATGGCGGCTTCTGAGACGGTGATCAGCGGGCCCGCGTGCCTGGCGACCCTGCCCTGCATGCGCACGAAGCCGTACCAGCGGCTCTTGCTCAGCCGCTCCAGCCAGCCTCGGTCCGCCAGGTCGAGCCGCTTGTCCACGGTGATCGGGTGGTGGATGCTCGTCACCAGCGGCAGCCCGAGCCGCGGCACGCCGAACATGCCGTAGCCGAGCCCCTGGTTGTCGTGCACGACGTCGAAGCTCCCCGGGCTCGCGCGCAGCGCGCGCAGCGCCCTGATGCTGAACGTCAGCGGTTCGGGAAAGGCGCCGGCCCACATCATGGCCGTCTCGAGCGCGTCCGTCCAGTCCCTGATCTCCTCGCGCCTCGGCGTGCGGAACGGGTCCTCGTCCCGGTACAGGTCGAGGCTGGGCAGCCGGCGCAGCAGCGGACCGTCGTCGAGCACCGGGTACGGCTGGCCGGAGAACACCTCGACATGGTGCCCGAGCGCGGCGAGTTCCCTGCTCAGGTGGCGAACGTAGACACCTTGGCCGCCAGAGTGCGGTTTGCTCCGGTATGACAGCAGCGCGATTCGCAGCGGACGGTTCACTGAGGTCACGGGGAACCTTACCAAAGGGCATGCCTGTCGAGGGCGGAGGCCCGGGGGCGTGGCCAGCTGGGTCATCTGCGCAGATGCCCCAGATAGTCCGGGCCAGATGCGCAGGTGCCCCAGAACGCCGCGCGGGAGATCAGGAGGCCAGGCCGCCTACGGCACGGCCGATGAGGTAGGTGATGCCGGCCGCGAGGATGCCCAGGATGAGCTGGCGCACCGCGCCGCGCCAGAAGGGCCTGTTCGTGAGCCGGGCCACGAGGCCGCCGCCGATCACGGCGGCGAGCGCGGACAGGCCGAGCGCCGCGAGCAGCGCGTCGAAGCCGAACAGGTACGGCAGGAGCGGCACGACCGCGCCGACGGCGAACGCCGATAGCGACGCGCCCGCGGCGACTGCCGGGGAGGGCAGTTCGGCGGGGTTGACGCCGAGTTCCTCGAGCGCGTGCACCGCGAGTGCCTTCTCCGGATGGGCGGAAATCTCCGCCGCCGCCTGCCGGGCGGTGGCGGGGCTCACCCCGCGGCGGCGCAGCATGCCCGCGAGTTCGGCCTGCTCGGCGACCGCGTTGTGGGTGAGCTCGTGCCGCTCCTTGTCCACCTCGGACATGATCAGCTCGTTCTGCGAGGAGACCGAGACGAACTCGCCCGCGGCCATCGAGAACGCCCCCGCGGCCATTCCGGCCAGGCCGGTGAGTATGAGCGCGTGCCGCGTGCCGCCGCCGCCGCCCACGCCCGCGATGAGCGACACGTTGGTCACGAGCCCGTCCATCGCCCCGAACACGGCCGGGCGCAGCCACCCGCCGGACACGTCCCTGTGCTCGTGGCCCTGCGCGTCCGCCTGCTTGTACTCGGAGATCTTCACCAGCCGATTCTATTTGCCGCCCGCCGCCGGCATGCCGCGGCCGCGGCGCCCCGCGGGCCGGCGTGGGTAAACCCAGGCGGCTACGCGATGATGTGGGCATGACAGTTGTCCGGGGGGCGCGGGAGGCCGCACCCGCCTGCCGCGGCTGGCCGGCGCGGTGAACGCCGGGCCGCGCCGCTGGCATGCGCAGCAGGCGTGGCTGGCTCGCGGCAGCGGCGGCGGGCTGGCCCGCGACGTGCTGATCGAGGCCCACGGGGATCGGTTCGCCGCCGTCACGCCGGACACGCCGGCCGGCCGCGTGCCGCCCGGCACCGTCCGGCTGCCTGGACTCACGCTGCCGGGCCTGGCCAACGCGCACTCGCACGCGTTCCACCGGGCACTGCGCGGCTCGGCGGCCGGCGACTCCTTCTGGACCTGGCGGGAGCGCATGTACGCCGTCGCGGAACGCCTGGACCCCGACAGCTACTACGCGCTTGCCCGCGCCGTCTACGCGGAGATGGCGCTGGCCGGGATCACGTGCGTCGGCGAGTTCCACTACCTGCACCACGGCCCGGGTGGCAGGAAATATTCTGATCCGAACGAAATGGGCCGGCTCCTTATCGCAGCGGCTGCCTCCTCGGGCCTTCGGATAACCGTGCTCGACGCCTGCTACCTGGCGGGCGGCTTCGACCCCGGCGGGGTGCCGCGGCCGCTCGCGGGCGTGCAGTTGCGGTTCGGCGACGGGTCGGCGGAGGACTGGGCGGAACGGGTCGCCGCCTTCGGCGCTGACCCGCACGGCATGGTGAGCCCGCACGCCCGCGTCGGGGCCGCGATCCACTCGGTGCGCGCGGTGCCTCCCGGCCAGATGCCCCAGGTCATGGCGTGGTCGCATGCCCGTGGCGCGCCGGTGCACGCGCACCTGTCCGAGCAGCCCCTGGAGAACGCCGAGTGCCGCGCGGCGTTCGGCGCCACTCCCTCGCAGGTCCTGTACGACGCCGGGGCGCTCGGGCCGCGCTCGACGATGGTGCACGCCACCCACCTGACCGCCCGCGACATCGAATTGCTCGGGGGAACGCAAACCTGCGTATGCATGTGCCCGGTCACCGAGGCGGATCTCGCGGACGGCGTGGGGCCCGCTCCTGAGCTCGCCGCGGCGGGATGCGCGCTGGCGCTTGGCAGCGACGGCCACAGGATCATCGACCTGGTCGAGGAGGCCCGCTGGATGGAGCTGTCGCAGCGCCTGGTGAGCCGCGGGCGCGGCCATTTCACCGCCGTGGAGCTCGCGGCCGCCGCGACGGTCAGCGGGCACGCGTGCCTGGGCTGGCCGGATGCCGGGGAGATCGTGCCAGGCGCGTACGCCGACCTGGTGACGGTGTCGCTGGACAGCCCGCGGCTGTCCGGCGCCGTGGCAGGCGACCCGCTGACCGCGCTGTTCGCCGCGGGGACCGCGGCCGACGTGCGCCACGTGGTGGCCTCGGGCGCCGACGTGGTCAGGGACGGGCGCCACCTGCTGGTGGACGACGTGTCCGGTGAGCTCGCCGCCGCGGTCCGCGCGGTGCTTTCCTGAGGGCGCCGACGGTGGCCGGCAGCCTGCTGATAACGCGCATCGGCGAGCTGGTGACGAACGCTCCCGCCGATGCCGGTGCCCATGGTGATGGCGGACCCGCCGGCGGCCCCGGCGGGTTCGCGGCGATCGAGGACGCCGCGCTGGTCGTCGAGGGGGAGCGGATCGCGTGGACCGGCCCGTCGGCCCGGGCTCCGGCCGCCGACGCCCTGGTCGACGCGGCAGGCCGGGCCGTGCTGCCCGGGTTCGTCGACTCGCACGCGCACCTGGTGTTCGCCGGCGACCGTGGCGCGGAGTTCGCCGCGCGGATGTCCGGCGCCCGCTACGCGGCCGGGGGCATCATGGCCACGGTGGCCGCGACCCGCGCGGCGTCCGACGCGGAGCTGCGCGCCGGGCTGCGCCGGCTCGTGCTTGAGATGCTCAGGCAGGGAACGACGACGTTCGAGTGCAAGTCCGGGTACGGCCTGACCGTCCCGGACGAGGCGCGGTCGGTCGCGCTGGCCGCGGAGACCACCCCCGAGGTCACGTTCCTTGGCGCGCACGTGGTGCCACCGGAGTTCGGCCGCGACCCTGGCCGGTACGTGGACCTCGTGTGCGGGCCGATGCTCGACGCGTGCGCCCCCTACGCACGGTGGGTGGACGTGTTCTGCGAGCGCGGCGCGTTCGGCGCCGACGAGGCGCGGGCCGTGCTGGCCGCCGGGCAGGCTCGCGGGCTGCTGCCCCGGGTGCACGCCAGCCAGCTCGGGCCCGGGCCCGGCGTCACGGTGGCGGTGGAGGCGGGCGCGGCGTCGGCGGACCACTGCACGTTCCTGAGCGACGCCGACGTCGCCGCGCTCGCCTCGTCAGGAACCGTCGCCACGCTGCTGCCCGGCGCGGAGTTCGGCACACGGCAGCCGTACCCGGATGCCCGCCGGCTGATCGACGCCGGGGTGGCGGTCGCGGTCGCCACCGACTGCAACCCGGGGTCCTCGTACACCTCGAGCATGCCCTTCTGCATAGCGCTCGCGGTCCGCGACATGGGCATGACGACGGCGGAGGCGGTCTGGGCCGCGACCGCTGGCGGCGCCCGCGCGCTGCGCCGCCGTGACGTGGGCTACCTGGCGCCTGGCGCGCGGGCAGACCTGGTCATGCTCGACGCGCCGTCTCACGCCCACCTGGCCTACCGCCCGGGGGTGCCGCTCGTCCAGGCCGTCTGGCGATCAGGACGCCGCGCCGGCTTCGGGTTAGCGACAGCCGTCGCATGACCAGCGAGGATCCCGGATGCCTGGTGCCGCAGGGACAGGCCCTTGCCCGCTGACCGCCGGCCGGGCTTTGCCGTCCAGGTCGCGGGACCGGCAGGCCGGCGACCTCGTTCTCCGGGATCAGAGCACCGGGTAGCGGCCGCGGAAGCGGATCAGCGGGTCGCCGGCCTGCGACACGTACGAGACGGAAACGACCTCGGACAGCACGAGCAGGTGGTCGCCCGCGGGGACGCGGCGCGCGACCGAGCACTCGAGGGCGGCCAGTCCGGCGGACGGGATCAGCGCACCCGATCCGGCGCCCCGGACGTGCGGCACGTCGTCGAGCAGCAGCCGCGCGCTCGGCCGCCCCGCGGCCGAGAACCGGCCCGCCAGCATCTTCTGGGACGCCGAGAGCAAAGTGACCGCGAACCGCTGCGCGGGCAGCGACGGCCTGCTCAGCACCTCCGCCGGATACGAGTCCGCGATGAGCGAGACAAGCACGAGCGGCGGGTCGAGCGACACCGGGCAGAACGCGCTCACCGTGGTCCCCACGTCGTCGCGGCCGTCGGCGATCGTGACAAGCGTGACGCCCGCCGCCCACGCCGACAGCGCGGTTGCGAGCTGGACAGACGCCACGGACCGTTCGATCAACTGATGTGCCAGCTGCCCGGGAGCGTCAGCGGTCCGTACGGCGGCAAGCCCGCGCTGGCCGCGAACTGCCACGCCGGGCCCCAGCCGTCCTTGAAGACCGCGGCGAGCACGCCGATCGGGCTCAGCGCGGGGGCCGCCGCCGGGCGCGCCTCGCTCGACTCGGCGGGACGCAGCTGGTCAAGCGGGCCCAGCCGGGGATAGGCACGCACCGGCGCGTCGCCGGGAAGCCCCGCGCGGCGCCTGGCGATCGCGATCGCGTCACCCAGGCCGCCGGTCTCGTCGGCCAGGCCGTTGCCGGCCGCGTCGGCGCCGGTCCAGACCCGGCCCCGGCCCAGCTCGTGCACCCGCTCGACGGACATCCGCCGCCCGGCCGCCACCTTCTCGGTGAAGTCCGCGTAGACCGCGTCGAGCCAGGCGTTGATCCGCTCCCATTCGGCCTCGGAGAACGGCCGTGAGGAGGAGAACATCGTGGCGTTCTCGCCCTCGGCGACGGTGTCGGTGTTCACGCCTGCCCGCCCGAACATGTCCCGAAGCACCGGCTTGCCCAGTATCACGCCGATCGAGCCGGTGATGGTGCCGGGCTGCGCCACGATCACGTCGGCCGGGGCGGAGATGAAGTAGCCGCCCGACCCGGCCACGTCGCCCATCGAGACGATGACGGGCTTGCCGGAGGCGCGGAGCCTGACGACCTCACGCCAGATCACGTCGGACGCGGTGTAGGAGCCGCCGGGGCTGTTGACGCGCAGCACGACCGCGCGGGCCCGCCCGTCGGCGGCGGCGGAGCGCAGCGCGGCGGACACGGTGTCTGAGCCCATGCCGTTGCCGCCGCCCGGCCCGCGGCCGCTGCGGCCGTGCCTGATGGCGCCGTGCGCGTAGATCACCGCCACGAACCGCTCGTGCGGCGTCTTCGGCAGGCGGCGCGGCAGATCGGCCAGCGCGTGCGAGCGCTGGTACCGCTGCAGGTACAGCAGCGTGGCGTCGGGACCGGCCTCCTTGCGCAGCCGGTCGTAAACCTCGTCACGGTAGGCGAGCCCGTCGATCAGGCCCTCGGCGAGGGCCTGCCGCGCCAGGAACGGGCCGCGGTCCAGGAGCGCGCGGGCCTGCTCGGGCGTCTTGCGCCTGCCCTCGGCGATCGCCTCGGTGAGCTGCTCGACGACCGATTCGGTGAGCCGCTGCGCAGCCTCGCGGGCGGGCCCGGTGAACCCGGTCTCGGTCAGCGGGTCGGCGGCCGACTTGTACTCGTGCCGCTTGGCGCTCTGGAAGTCGATGCCGACCTTGGCGAGCGCGTCGTGCAGGAAGACCTGCTCGACGGCGATCCCGGTGAGGCCCAGGGTGCCCGACGGCTGCAGGTAGATCCGGTCGAAACCGGTGGCCAGGTAGTACGGCAGGTTCCCGCGGACGAACTCGCCGAAGGTCTCGGCCCAGGCGACCGCCAGCTTGCCCGACCGCCTGAAGTCCCTGACGGCGCCGCGGAGTTCCTGGATCGTGGCAAGGCCGATCCGGCTGCCGCCCACCTTGACCACGAGCGCGCGAACCCGGTCGTCGGTGCTCGCCCTCCGCAGGCCCTCGAGCAGGTCAGGCAGGCGGGTGCGGCGCAGTGTCAGCAGGGCGGACACCGGGTCCTGCGGCGGTCCCTCCGCGATGCCTTCGGTGAGGTCGAGCTCGAGGATCAGCGGGCCGGTCCTGCGCTGCCGCAGCCTGGTCACGTGCGCGGCGAGCTGGCCGACAGCTGACCCGCCCGATGGTCCCCCCGCAGCGGCGGTGAGCTTAGCGTCTGCCATGCGGTCAGCTTACGCGCGGCGCATGACCGTCACTAATACCCTCAACTGATGGGAGTGTCCGCGCTCGATGAGCCTGTGCCCGTCGTCACTGTCGTGGTCGACGTGGCCAACGTGATGGGCGCCCGGGCCGACGGCTGGTGGCGGGACCGGGCCGGCGCCGCGCTGCGGCTGTGCCGGGAGGTCATCGCGCTCGCCGCTCGCGGGATTCCCGCGGACCGGATGCCCGGCGGCCTGCCCGGCGGCGTGCCCGGGGGCCTGGCGTCCGCTCCAGCCGCCTGGGTGCTCGTCCTTGAGGGGCGCGCCAGGGACGCGGCCTCCCGGGCCGCCGATCTGA
>DAHVAN010000329.1 GCA_027314595.1 Actinomycetota bacterium
GTGCTCGGGCAGGGGTGAAAGCACGGCACCGTTCGGGAGAATGATCTTTCTTGCCGGCCGCCCGGCGGCTCCCGGGGCAGCGCGGATCAGACGCCGGTGATGGCGGTCACCTTCGTGCCCGCGGGCACCTTGCCGGTCAGCGACCCGTACCAGGGCGCGTGGTAATTCGCCACCCCGCCATTGGACTTCAGGATCCAGTAGCCGCCAGTGGCCGGGTCTGTCGCCAGGCCGACCGCGGCGGACGTGCCCAGCGTCCCGGCCGCCGAGCCGTACCCGGTCGCCTCGAAGCTGTACACGCCGCCCGCGGAGGCCTGCACCCGGTAACCGAGCCCGGTGCTGCCCGCCAGGTTCACGAACGTGTAGCCGTGGCCGCGAAAGTAGCTGATGATGGCCGGCAGCGCCTTCACCGTGGCCGGGTCGCCGGACGCCGCGTTGTGCATGAGCACCACCGGGTGCTGCTGGGTGCCGCCCTCCGATTCGGCCAGGCTGATGATCCGGTTCACCCAGTACGACGAGGACGACCCGGCGGCCTTCCAGTCCTCGGTGTCCACCGACCACATCCAGAACTTCATCCCGCGCTGCCGGGCGAGCGCGAGCGTGGTGGAGTTGTAGTTGCCGCCCGGCGGGCGGAACGCGCACGGCCCCCACCCGATCAGGTCCTGCTGCTCGGCGGTCGCCTGGCCTATCTGGGTGGCCTGTGCCGACGCGGACAGATTGTTCATGGTGAGGGGGTGGCTCCAGGTGTGGTTGCCGACCATGAATCCCTCCGTCGCCTCCTGCCGGACCAGGGAGGGGTAGGCCGCGGCGTTCTGGCCGATGTTGAAGAACGTGGCCGTGACACCGTAGGCGTTCAGCACTGAGATGGTTCCCGCCGTAGCCTCCTTTGCCGACGAACAAAGGGTGAGCAGGCTGAGCGCTCGCGTACAGGGGCGTAAGGCGCCCGCGGCGGGGCGTTTGGTCCCCTTCTGCCGAAGGACGGCGCCGGAAGGCCGATTAGTCAGCGCGTCAAGAGATGCAGGTTTTTATTCATGGGAATTATGATAAGGAAGTGGCGTCGTCTTGTCGAAATTCTACGTCATTTTCCTGGCTGCGCTGGGACGTATGCCTCTAGGCGGGCGGGAGCCAGCGGCCGATTATGACGCCATACATAAACGGGCATGTCCGGTTCTCGCCGTTAATGCCTTCGGAACTTCGGAACTTCGGAACGGAGGTACGAAATGCCTCTTCCCAGACATTCCCTGAGCCTTGCGAGCGTCCAGCTGGCGCCCGCGGCCGACTGCACGGGGATAACAGAACTGCGCGTGCACGGCGTCGGGGGGACGGCGCCTGATGCCATACTCGGCGACCTGGCGCCTGAGCAGGTCTGGGGTGACCGGATAGCGGGCTTCTACCGCACCAGCGATCACCAGGCGAGCCCCGGCGACGATGACGTGAGACGGCACGTGGAGTGCTATTCCTGGAGCGGCCTGACATCCCGGAGCAAGTCCCGGGTGCTGTGGCTGGCGCTGCTGCCGTTCCTGCTCGCGAACCTGGCCGGGTGGATGTGCTCGGCCAGGACCTACGGCTCGCGCTGGCGGTTCGCGCTGCACCGCGCGGCGGCCGGGCTGGCGGCGCTGGCGCTGACCATCAACGCGGTGCTCGTGGCGGTGCTGATCACCGTGGACATGCTCGGCTACCAGGCCGTGCGGACCGGGCTGGCCGCGCACCAGTGGTGGCTCGCGCCGCTGAACTGGCCGGCCGTCACCGGTCACCCGGCCCGGCAGCTCCTGGTCGGGGCCGTGGCTCCGGCGCTGTTGCTGCTGGCGCTGTGGCTGCTGGCCCGCAGGTCGTGGCGCTATGAGGCGGTGCGGCCGCCGTACGAGAAGGACCACCGCCCTGGCAGGCCACGGCCCGCCACGGCGGCCTCGCTGGAGCAGGGGCTGGCCAACAAGGACTTCTGGGACGGCGGGACCAGCGTGCGGCTGATCACCTGGCTGCACATCGCCGCGTCCCTCGGGTTCTTGGCTGTCGCGCTCAGCGTCACCGCCAGGTCCGTCACCGGCGGCTGGTCCGCGCAAGCCGTCGCCTGGTGGTGGGTCGCGGTCTGCGCTGGCGGGGCGACGGTCGCGCTCGCCGTCGGCTACATCTGCCTGGACGCCTGCGGGGCGCTGACCGATGCGCTGCGGCGCCGGTCGGCGGCGCTGCTCATCCCCGCGGCCGCGAGCCTGGTCAGCGCCGGCCTGTTCGCCTGGCTGCAGCCCGCCGGATCGGCGGGCGAGGCGGCGGCCCTGCCGGGGATGGCCGGCGTCGCCGGCTGGACCGCGCTGGCCATCGCGGTGCCGGCCGCCGCCTTGCTGATCTCGGCGCTGCCCGGCGTCGGCGCGGACGGCAGGCACACGCTGCCCGGCGGCCCCTTGGTGACGCTGATGCTGGCGTTCAGCCTGCTGAACGTCGTCATGCTCGGCGCGGCGATCTGGGTCGGGCACCTGGTGGGCCCGGTGACCGCGAGCGCCGGCGAGGGCGCGGCGCACGCGATCTACCTGCCCTACGTGATCACCTCGGGCGTCCCGATCGTGGTGTTCGCGGCCGTGGTGGCGGCCGTCGTGTTCATGGCGGCCGAAATCGTCAGGTGGCGGCTGGCCGGCCGGCTGCCTGAGGAGGTGGCGGCCGCCTACAAGGAACGGACGAAGGCGTTCCGGGCGTCCCAGCCCGAGCGGCTCAGGCCGTGGTACTACTCCGGGACCAGGCCGTTCTCCCCCGGCGAGGACGCCGAGGACCCGCACTGGGCGGGGAAGATCGCGCGGGCCCGGATGCTCGGCGGCGCCTCGCACGACGCCGGCTGGCTGCTGTGGGGCGTCATCGTGCTCCAGATCGCCGCGGCGCTGTGGACCTGGCAGCTGCACAAGGAGCCGCCGCTGTTCATCAGCAACACCGGGATCGCCATCGCCGGGCTGCTGCTGCCCGTGCTGATGGGCTTGCTGTACGCGGCGTGGCGCGATCCGGTCCGGCGCCGGCGGATAGCGGTGCTGTGGGACGTCGGCACCTTCTGGCCCCGGTCCTATCATCCGCTGTCACCCCCGTGCTACGCCGAACGCGCCGTGCCCGACCTGCAGCGGCGGCTGTGGTGGCTGCATGACAACGACGACCGCGCGAGCGTGGTGCTGGCCGGTCACAGCCAGGGCACGATGCTGGCCATCGCGGCGCTCGCTCAGCAGGAGCGCCGCCCCCCGGGCGGCGGCCGCGTGTCGCTGATCACGTTCGGGTCCCCGGCCGGCAAGCTCTACGCCTGGGCGTTCCCCGCCTACATCACGCCCGGGCTGCTGGCGCCGCTGGCGCCGGGAGGCGGCGGCCACGTCCGCGACTGGCTCAACTTCTACTATCCGACCGACCCGATCGGGGGCCCGGTCGCCGGGCAGATGCCCTCCCCCGCCCGCGACCTGGTGGACAAGCCCCTTGCGGACCCGGCCGAGTCCTGGTACGTCTACGGCCAGCCGTTGCCGGCCCCGCAGGGTCATTCCGGCTACTGGGCCGACCCCCGGGTGTGGAGCGCGGTCAACCACGTGGCCGCCGCGAGCCGGCCCGCCGATCGCGCTGACAGGTGAGTGCGATGGCAGCTGGCCAAGTCCGGGATACTGCGGCCTAGCCGCAACGCTCGCAACGGCGCCATGGGCAGGGCGGCACGGTACGATAACGGTGCTCGCTCGCGCGACCTATCAGTGGGCTCAGGGGGTACCGCATGAGCATGGAAATGATCGCTCCTGCCTGGATGCACTCACAAGTCACCGCCGCGGAATACGAGTCCTGGTCGCAGCAGCAGTGCGCTGGCATCGAGATCGTGGACGGGATGGTCGTCGTGAGCCCGAGCGCGTCGAAGCGGCACAACCGTCTCGCCCGGATACTGGCGAACGCCCTGGACGCCTGCGCCGGACCAGACTGGAACGCCGATGGCGACTTCGATGTCCGGCTGCAGGACGTGCCATTGACCAACCGTCGCCCGGACGTTGTCGTGTACCGGGCCGACACCATCGACGTGACACCCACGCGCCCGGAGCACGTGCTGCTGGTGGCAGAGATCGTGTCACCAGGCTCGGAGACCACTGACCGGATCGTGAAGCTCGACCAGTACGCGCGCGCGGGCATTCCCTTCTACTGGCGCGCGGAGCTGACCCCGACAGGGATCCCTGTCGTGTACACCTACGTCCTCGACCCTGCGAACAGGAAATACCGGGACGGTGCGGTATTCACCGGACTGGTCAAGGCCACCGTGCCCTTCCCAGTCCAGATCGACCTGGCAAGCTTCGCGTAGCGGTCGCGGACGCCGCTGGCTCCGGTGATGGCCGGCGGTTCGGCGAGGCGCTCATGTCCGCCCGCCGAGTTCCGGTGCAGGTCCCTTCTCGCGGGGATTTTCGCCATGCGGCCTGAAGGCATGTTGCCGACGCCAGCGGCTGCGGCCACGATGGAATCCGGGAGCGGAAATCCAATGTGGTGGGTGCGATGGACGATTCAGCCGGACAGGTCGCGGTGCCCGCCAATCCGCTCGTCAACGACCTTGCTCTTTTCAACATGTACATGACGGCAGTCGATGCCGTGCTGGCGGATGCGGAAATCAGCGGCACGCTCGCGGAGCTTGAGTTCTCGCCGAATACGTTGCGCATGGCGATATGCGCCAGCGCGGGTGCAGTGCTGCGCGGCGCGCCGAAAGAGTTCGCCGCCTATGTGGTGGCGCGCGAGCGCGCGGCGCAAGGTCCTGACTCGGCTGGGCCGCCCGCTACCGCCCAGCCGTTCCCGGCGGTTGGTGACACTTCCGCTTCCCTGAGATGGCTCGGCAAATGGCTCGTCGCCATCGCGCTGGCCGCCGCGGCGGCCGGCGTGGCAAGCATCGGCGCGTGGCCGTGGACGCAGTGGCTGGCGTGGGCCGGGGCAACGCTGTTCGTCCCGGCGACGCTGACCTTCGGTTACGGGTGGATCAGCGGGCAGGAATGGTTCAAGGCGATGCAGGGAGCGCCGTCTCCCGGGCATCCGGTCCTGTCGCGAGCCCGGGAAGACCTGATGGCAGCGATTCCGCACAAGGAACTCGTGGCGCATGCCCGTATGCTGATCGGCTCCTGGCGCGAGGCCAGGTTCAGCCGCCTGTACTCCGTGACCAGTATTTCCGGGCTCAGCGAGACCTACGACAGTACCTTCCAGGTGGCTACCAGCACCGCCGCCGACTTGGAGGGCCTGCTGTCGCGTGTCAACGGCGCCAGCATCGGGATAGCGGGGCCC
This sequence comes from Actinomycetota bacterium, assembly GCA_027314595.1. Classification (GTDB taxonomy): domain Bacteria; phylum Actinomycetota; class Actinomycetes; order Streptosporangiales; family Streptosporangiaceae; genus Trebonia. Next base: position 5,245 of record DAHVAN010000329.1, read on the forward strand.
CGCGGGGTCGGTAAGTCCACGCTGATCCGAAGCTACTGCGACGACGCCAGCCGGTGCGCCGCCGGGGCGAACCTGCGCTGCATGGTCTCCGCGCCCGTCGACTACAACTCGCAGGAATTCGTCCTGCACCTGTTCGCGGTGTTCTGCCGCGCCGTCATCCGCCGGTACGGCATGCTGCCGGCGTTCTCGCTCGCCGGTGGCGTCCAAGCGCTGCTGCGGGGCGCTCGCCGGCGCATGTGGCGACTTCTGGACGCCGCGGTGGAGATCGCCGTCGTGGCGAGCCTGCTGCACTGGCAGAAGCCGGTCGCGGCGGTGCCCGGCGTGCCCGCGGCATGGGTCTTCTACGCCGCGGTCGCCGTTGCCGGGCTTGGGCTCGCGCGGGTCGCCCGGGCGACGGCCCGGCTCAGCCGGAAACAGCCCGCAGACATCGGTCCCCGGCTCGCGGCAGCGGCACGGCAGCATCTGATACGGGTCCGCTACCTGCAGACGTACACGTCCGGCTGGTCCGGGACACTGGGGCTCCCGAGAGGGGGCAGCGGCCAGTTCTCGCGGACTCTGGCGCGCGAGGAGCAGAAACCCACCTATCCGGAGGTCGTCGGCGACTTCCAGGAATTCGCCAGGGAAGTGGCCGCCTACCTGCACCGGGAGGGTGGCCAGATCTTCATCGGCATCGACGAGCTCGACAAGATCGGCGCGCCGGATCAGGCGGAGAAATTCCTCAACGCGATCAAGGGCATCTTCGGCATCCCGCACGTGTATTTCATGGTGTCCGTGTCCGATGAGGCGCTGGCCTCGTTCGAGCGCCGTGGCCTGCCGCTGCGGGACACGTTCGACAGTTCCTTCGATGAGATCGTTCACGTCGGGACGCTGAGCTACACCGAATGCCGGCGGCTGCTCAGCCGGCGGGTCACCGGACTGACCGAACCCTACGTGGCGCTGTGCTACTGCCTGGGCGGCGGGCTGGCCCGCGACATCATCCGGGCCGCCCGCCAGGTCGTGCGCGTCAGCGCGGCCATTACGGGTACCTCCAGGGCCGACGCGGCGGACGAGGTGGACTCGACAGCCGCATTCGTGCTGCTCCAGAACGCGCCCGACGCTCGGCAACCGACGCTCGGCGCGGTCTGCGGCGCGCTGGTGCGTGAAGAACTCCGGCGTAAGAGCCGCGCGGTCGCGCAAGCCGCGAGCCAGGTCGCCGGCGGCCAGTCCGAGGCACTGCAGGACTGCCTGCAGAACGTGGTCCATAGCATCACCCGGGAGGAGCAGGCGCTGAAGACGGTGGGTATGGCGTCTCGGGCCGCTGCCGGCGAATTGCCGTCGGTGTCCGCGTTGCGTACCGATTTCGCCGCCTACGCGTACTTCTGCGCGACGCTGCAGGACGTGTTCACCGATCACCTGGACGGCGGGCAGATCATCCCGGCGACGAGCCCAGGAACCGGTCCGGGAACTTTTGACTCGCTGGCCGCCGCGAGGCACGCCTTCGCGCTCGACACCCAGCTCGCCTGGCAGGCGATCAGCCAGTTCCGGGAGGCGTGGGGCCTGAAGGTCCTAGCCTGGGCAGGGCCGTCGGCTGCGTTGCCCGCGCCGCCGACAACGGCCGTCTAGGGGCTCATCCCGCCCACGGCGCCAGGACGACAGCTCGGGTGGCTGATGAGCCTGGAGGCCGGCGGGAGGACGCCGGGCCGCGTATTGGGCCAGATGCGCGGTTACCCCCGATCTACCGGGCCAGATGCGCGGCTGGCCCGGTTACCCTGGCGGCGCGCGCCGATGTTGCTGGCCGCGGGCGGCGCCGCGCCGCGCCGGCGGGGTCAGACGTTGCCGAACACGGGGCCGACGGCCGCGCAGGCTGGCTGGAAGCCGGGACTGTCCGGGCCCAGCGCGTTGACCATGTCCTGGAGTGCGTTCGAGTCGTAGCCGATGGACAGGTGGTCGCTGGCATCTTGCGGGCACTGGCTCTGCAGGGTGATGTTCCGCACGTTGGGCGCGGCCGGCAGGAACGCGTTGGTGTAGGGCGTCACCACGTCCTCGTCGGCGGTCTCGATCACCACGTACTTCACGCCGGGCACGGTCGGCGTCCTGTTGAGGCTACTGAGGAAGGAGGACCCTTGAAGCTGCTGGTCACAGGCTTGGCAGGCGATGGAAAGCAGCCCGGTGGCGACGCCGAGCAGGCCAAGGTGGCCGACCAGGGTCGCCAGGCCGTCCACGGTCGTCCCGTAGTTCGGCGGCGCGAGCGCGACGAGCATGTTCACCGTCGCCGCGCCGCCGAGGTCGTCGATGTAGTAGCGCGGCATCATCCCGCCCTGTGACCAGCCGACCAGGTCGACTTTGGCCGCCCCGGTGCTGGCCAGGACGTTGCTCACCTCGGTGGACAGTTCGGCCGCCGAGGTCCGGATGTCGCCCATCGCGTGGAACTCGGTAAAAGGAATCGTCTGCCCGTAATTGAAGGCGTACACGCAGTAACCGTTGTCGGCCAGGTCGGGGGAAATCGCCCCGAAGCTGTTGTACATGCTCGAGAACGTGCCCTCGACAAGCACGACGGGGTACGGGTGTGCCGCGGACGGGGTGCAGGAGACATTCGCCCCGGGTGGCGGCGCCTCGTAATTCCAGAAAAGGGTTGAGTTGAAGAACGCCGACGCTTCGCTGTCCATGGGCAGCGAGGACGCCCGCGCCGGCAGAGCGCTGAGCGCCAGGGCCGCCGCCATTCCCGCCGCGACCACGGGCGCGGCGAGAAGCGTGCTCCATCGCGGAGATCTCATGGTCCCTCACAAGGGCCGGGCCAGGCCCGCCCAGCCAGCTTTCAGCGCCCCGCAGGAGCGCCGGAAATGGTACGGGCGGAATCCGCTGGCAATAGTGAATAAATGCACGGACTGCGCGGGCTAGCCGCAGGATGAATTCACTGCCTCTCGAGGTTACCCATGAGTATGATCGGGCGGTCCGGTGCTGTCAATGCGCCCAGAGGGCCCGCCGGCGCCGGCCAGAACCGGTCATGCCGCGCCTGCCCGGCCCGGGCTCATTCTGGCGCCGGCGAGGTCAGTGCCCTGGCTGCGGGAGACGCCACCCGTCGTTCGGGATCATTGAAGGGATCCGGAACGAGGGGTGGCGCCTGTCAGCGGGCCCTGCTTTCTCAGTGGGTGAACCGGACGTCGGGGAGCAGGCGGCCGAGCCAGCGCGGGGGGCGCCAGGCGTGGTGCCCCGCCAGCCGGAGCACGACCGGCAGGATGATCATCCGGATGCACAGGGCGTCGAGGAAGACGGCGACGGCGAGAATGATCCCCATCTCCTTGGGCGCCAGCGGGCCGGACAGCGCGAAGGTGAGGAACACCGCGACCATCACGGCCGCCGCGGCGACGACGACCCGGCCGGAGGTGCGCAGCGCCATCCGCATGGCATGGTGCGGGTCGCCGGTGGCGTCGTAGTGCTCGCGGGCGGCGGACAGCAGGAACAGCGTGTAGTCCATCGCGACCCCGGACAGCATCGCGCCGAAGAACAGCGGCGCCCACGCGTCGATGAAGCCTTGCGGCTGGAAGTTCAGCAGGCCGGACAGGTGCCCGTCCTGGAAGATCAGCCGCGCGACGCCGAACGCCGCCGCGATCGAGGCCAGATTGGTCACCACCCCGGCGAACGCGATAAGCGGGCTGCCGAGCGCGACCAGCAGCAGCACGAAGCCCAGGCCGATCAGCAGCCCGAACACGACGGGAGTGCGTGCCGACAGGGCGGCCTGCAGGTCGTGGTTCTCGGCCGGCACGCCGCCGACGAGCGTCCCTGCGGGCAGGTCGTGGCGTATCCGGTCGATGGTGGCGCCGGTGGCGGGGCTGGACGGGCCGGTGCCGGGCACCGCTTCCAGCATCGTGTAGCCGGCGTTGGACCCTGCCGGGACGACGGCGGCGATGCCGCGGTCGGCGGCCAGCACGCGCTCGGCGGCGGTCGCCCGCGCGGCGGGCGCCAGGACCTGCAGAGCGCCTGGCGCGCCCGGCCCGAACGCCTGCGTGACCTGCTGGTAGCCGATGCGGGCGGTCTGGCTGGCGGGGATGATGTCGATGCTCGGCATGCCGGTCCGCAGCCCGGCCAGGGGCAGCGAGAGCAGCCCGAGCAGCACGATGACGGCGCCGCCGGCCAGCCAGGGGCGGCGGTGCAGGAACCCGCCCCAGTGGTGCAGCACCCGCTCCATCCCGCGCACGTGGTGGCCGGCCGTCCGGCCGGCGTGGCCGGCAGCGTCCGCGCGCGCCGCGCCGTGCGGCGGACCAGCGGCGCGCGGCTTTCGGCAGGCGGACGGGGAGGGCGTTCACCCGGGCCCCCAGCCGCCCCAGGACGGCGGGCAGCAGGGTCAGCGTGGCGGCGAGCACGGCCACCACGGAGAGCATGATTCCCAGCGCCATGCTGCGGAACGCCGGGCTCGGCACGAGCAGCACCGTGGACAGCGACACCAGGACGGTCAGGCCGCTGAACGCGACCGCCTTGCCCGCGGTGGCCATCGTCTCGGCCACCGCGGCCGTCGAGGCCTGCCGGGCGTTCTCCGCCGGCCGGCGCCTGTCCAGCGCGGCACGGAACCGGACGACCATGAACAGCGCGTAGTCGATCCCCAGGGCCAGGGCGAACATCAGCGCGAAGTTCAGCGCCCAGATGCTCACCGGCGCGACGTGCGTCGCGATGACCAGGGCGCCGGCGGCGGTCATCAGGCCGGCCAGGGTGAGCATGAGCGGCAGCCCGGCGGCCACCAGGCTGCCGAAGGCCAGCGCCAGGACGAGCAGGGTCACCGGCCAGGACAGCACTTCGGACCGGATCATCGCCGAGCGGTTGACGTTGTTGAAGTCCGACCACAGCGCGCTGCCGCCGGTGAGATGGTCCCAGCCCTCACCCGGCCGCGCGGGCCGCGCCGCGGGCGTCGCCGCCAAGACCTGTGACGACCCGGATCGCCATCGTATCGAGCATGCGCCGCATCCCGGGTCCCACATGATTGACGGCGACCGCCTGGACCCCGTTGTCGCGCAGGAACCGTGCCACCCGGGCATGGTGGGCGCCCTCGGTCCCCTGATCGTGCAGCGTCCCCCAGGCGACAGCGAACTCCTGCCAGTCGCGGACCTCACCGTCGGCCACCTCGGCGACCGCGACCCGGTCGGCTCGTCCCCAGCGCGGGTCAACCTGGCCGTCCGCGGTGACCGGTACGCAAACCTTCATCCCAACACGCCTCCTCGCCGGAGCCGCAGCCCTTGCCGGGCACTGCGGCGTTGCCTACACCGATCAAACCAGGTGCTGCATGGTCATGTCGGCACCGGGCGGCCCGCGGCAGCGGTGACCCGCGGCCGGGGCCGCAGGGGCCGCGACGTCCGGCCGCCTGTTCCGGGTTCCACCCCGTCGAACTCGGTTATCCGGCGTGACCAGCGGGCGGGGACCGCCTGCGGCAGGTGGCGTCCGGCCGCGATCGTCTTCGGTATGGGGACGGGGATCCGCGCGATTCCGGAGCCAGGCATGACGACGCGGCCCAGGCTGATGCCCGCTGACTGCAAGGTGATGCTGGCGATGGTTCCTGGCGCGTAGCCCGCGGGCGTCACAGTGAGGGTTTCCCCGGGGCTCGCGGCGCCGAGGTCGCAGATCGTGACGTCATAGCCTGACGGCTTGCCCGTGGCGCCGCAGCTCGTGTCAGGGGGAAAACGCTCCCATGCGATCGTTGCGGTGGAAGCGTAGTACGCCGAGCCAAGGGCGTTCTCGGGCACGTCGGAAGCGGTCAGCGTCGCCGTCACGGCGGGCAGCGGCGGATAGGTGAAGCTGACGGTGACTTTACCAGCACTGTCCGTGGTCACCTCGGCCGGCGATGCGCCTATCGGGCCCGGCGGTCCCGAGCCGGCCGAGAAATCGCCTGTGCCGGAGGCTTCGAGCCATACCGGCGCGCCGCTGACTGGGTCCCCGAGGCCGTTGCGGACCTCGATCGTGAACGTGACCGTTCCGGTTCCCTGGGACGGGATCTCGTCCTCGCTGGCCGTGACGACCTCGGCGATCATCGCGCACGCGGCATCGACACCGAGCGCGGCGACATCAGCGCTGCTCGAGGCGGTGACCGCGCCCTGCGCGAGGCTCGGGATCTGGTTGCCTGCGAACATGTCACGGAGCACGCCGAGCAGTGATTCCACGCAATCGGTGCCCAGTGTCGCGGTGACTATTCCGTACCACACCGGGCAGACTGCCATGTCCCCCGGGCCGGTCGTGCCGCCCAGCGTGCAGCCGCCGGCTATGAGCAGGACAGTTCCGGCGCACTCGGCGGCCCCGATGGCTTCCTGGGCGAATCCGGCAAGACCGCACGCGATTTCAGACGACGGGCTGCCAGAGAAGGGGACGACGTTCATCCCCGCTTGACCGTACAGGCCAGAGCAGGCGTTGGTTGTGATGTCGGCCGCCATGTACGGGCTGAGGCAGTCCCGTTGACCCTGCGATGCGCCGGCCAGCGTCCCGCCGAGGACCGACGCGACAGTCGGCTGGCCCGGGCTGGAAGCGGCCAGGCCGATCGCGTCGATTCCCTGCACGCATTTGAACCCGGGATCCTGATTCTGCTGCCGGCTCAGGTCAAGCGGGCACTGCGAGACACCTGCCGGATCGGTGCTGAGCGTCACGACCGCGACGTCAGGCCCGGTCCCGAATGCCGCGCTGACCACCGATGTCGCGCTGAGGTCGGCCGGGCATTGCCCGGAGGCCGACGGCACGTCGCCGTCGGTACACAACGAGAGGGTGACGACACCGGTGTCCGATGTGGTCAGCGTCCGCGCATGGGCGGCCTGGCCGGACGGGCCGGTAGCGGTCACCGTGATCTCCTGACCGGGCAGCGGCCCAGTGGAGGGGTTGAAGGCGAACGCGACGAGGCAGTACGAGTACGCCTGGCTGGCGGCCAGCCCGGTTTGCAGCGGATAGCCGCTCAGCGCCAGTTCGCGCACGTCCGGCGCGGGCGCGAGCGGATATGAACTCGACAGAGGCGACGGCCGCAGCGGCGACGCCGGGGCGGCCGGGCACTGGGACTGGCCGGGTACTCCAGCCGAGGCGCTCGGCGCCGGCGTGCCCGGGCTGGGCGGTGCTTGCCCGGCTTCGGGGGCGAGCAGGTAACCGACCGCCCCGACCGACGTGCCGCTGTTTGCCGGGTATGTGGTCCCGCTGACCGTGATGGTGGCGGCCCCGGCCGGCGTGAACGCCGCGAACATGCCGGCGGATGCGATGACGTCGGACCCGCACTCGCTGTAGGTCACGTTGAGCAGGGTGTGCAGCGAGGTGCTGCCGCCCTGCTGGAGCAGGCCCGCGCCCTCGCCGCCGGCGACCACAAGCAGCAGATCGCCGGCAGCGGTCGCGGCACGCAGGGTTACCGACGTGCCGGTGCTCGTCGATGCCGTGACCGGTATCCCGGTCACCCGGTATCCGCTCACGCCGACTCCGGCGATCGCGACGTTCGTCGTGCCTCCGGAGCCGAATGACGCCGAACCGCTGGTGCTCCGGCCGACGGAGACGGCCTCGTTCCCGGAGTACGCGGCGGTAACCGAGAGGTCCGGGTGCCAGCTGATGCTCGTGAGCGGGTTGCCGCCCGCGTCCGAGCCAACGTAGAAGTAGCTTGCAGAACCAGCGGGCAGCGACATGCTCGTCGCGGGTTCCGCCGTGCCAGTCAGCCCAGCGCCGAAGGCGAAGGGCTTGTTATCGGCGGGATCGAACCCGCACGTCACCGGGGAAGGCTCGAAGGACCTGTCGTTGTTCAGCGGCCCGCCCGCCGCGGGGGAGGTTATCGCCGGGCTGGCGGCTGGCTGGCCGGCCGCGGCGGCGGCACCCCCGGCGGCCACGAGGAAGACGGCACAGACGAGCGCGCACGCCGTCCTGGCGGCGCGCCAGCGGCTATCGTCCATTGGTCACCGGCACGGCGCGGAACTGCCGCGCGATGACCGCCCCTGTCCCGCCGAACTCGTGGCGGGTTCCGTCGGCTGTCACGGTGTATCCGCCGCTGACCTCGTAGCTGCCCGGTGTCAGGCTCGTGACGTACGCCAGGACGATCACCGCGCCCCCGCCCCGGCCGGCTGTTGACTGTCCCGGCTGGTTCTGGCCGTCTGAGCCGGCCGCGCTGATCTGGCCGGCGACGATCCGGACCGCTTCTATGAACAGGCCGTTGGCCCCCGGGCCGCCGCTGGCCGCCGGGCTCGACCCGCCTCCCGCTCCGGCCAGGTACTGGTTCATGCCCGTCCGGTACCAGGCGTTGATCACGGCGGCATTCAGGCCGGGAAGCGCGGGCGAGGCGCCGTCGGCGGCCGTGCATCCGCTCGTGCCGCACGGCGCTCCCCCCGAACTGCGGGTCGAGAACCCGGCCGCCGCGGGGCCTGCCAGGTCGGTCGAGCCGCCCCCGGATCCGCCGTAGGAAAGCGGGAAGTCCCGCGACGGGGACGGCCCTGTGACGATCGTCCCCTCGTTGTCCACGGTGCCGGTGCAGTAGATGTCATGGCCGTCGGTGGTGAGCGTGACCCCGGGCTCGATCGTCAGGTCCGAGCAGTGAACGTCGGACCTCAGCGTGGTGTCGTGCGCGATCACCAGCGGGGGGCCAGCCGCGACGCCAGCCGGCCGGGGGGCTGTCGCGCCGGGCGCGCTGCCATGGTGCAGCGCCCGCGGAACGATGACGGCCACCAGGGCCACGGCGACCGCGGCCGCCGCGGATGCCGCGATAACCGGCGCGGGAAAACGGCGCAGCCGGGGCCGCCAGCGCCACGGCGGCCGATGCCGCCGGCCGGGCGCCAGGCCGGCCGCCGCCCGCGCGGCCCCCGGAGCCCGCGCCGCCCGCTGGGCTGTCGCGGTCACCTGGTCGCGGAACCGCGCGCCAAGCAGCACAGGGATCAGGCCGGGCATGTACGGTCCCAGCAGGCCGCGGCGCTTTGTCCCGCAGGTGGCACAGGCGTCAAGATGGCGGGCAACGCGCTGCCGCAGCCCGGCGGTGAAGTTCTCGCCGGTGAAGCCGGCTTCATCGAGGATCCATGCAGCGGTTCGCGGCGATGTTCATGAGCCACCCGCCGAGCTTGGCGTGGTCGGCGGGACCCCGGCCGACGTTCAGCAGCTTGAAGGCGTCTTCGAACGTGGTCTGGCCGGCCTCGCCTGCGGCGTCTGGATCACGCAGGCGCGATGCGCACAAACGCAGGACCTGTCGCTGGTGGCGGGCGGCGATCGCCTCGTAGACCGCTGTGCGGTCCTGCGCGCTGGCCGCGTCGAGCGCGGCGGCGACCAGCTCGGCGTCGGTGCGCTGATCGAGCGGAGCATCCACCTGCTGTCCCCCCGCTCCGGGCACCCGGTCTTGGACCTTCTTCATCGCTCCTCCACGAGGATTGGCGAGCTTACGAAGGCATAGGTCGCGGAACCCGGAGTTTTCCCGGCGCTACTTCAGAGATTTTCTTGCCGAACCTGACGGCCTAGTGAGGCCTGTGTTGCAGTAATGGCGCACGTCAATGCTTGATGGGCGCGTTGTTTCTGGTGTTGCATCCCGCGCAGCGGGCTCGCGATAAGCGTAATACCCGGGCTCATCGTCTGGATCGGTGCGAGAACACCCACGTTCACCGCCACGGGATTGGCGAGGCGGGATCAGGCGCCGGCCTGCAGCGGGATTACGTTCAGGACGCGGCCAACGGCCAGCCAGGGACGGAATCGGCCACAGCGCGAGGGAGGAGGTCACCGACAGGGCAGGCCGAGCTCTGGCGGGTCACGTAACTGGGGCAGATGCGCAGCTGGCCCAATGTAACCGGGCCAGCCGCGCATCTGGCCCGAAACCCGCGCTGGCGGGGCCTCGGGAGGCTGCTGCCGGGCGTCTTTCATGTAGCGTCATGGCTACCGATGCCGGGAGGGGATCGTGCGCTGGATGTGGTTCGCGGTGGCAGTGCTGGTAGCGGCGGTGGCCGGGGGGTCAGCCGGGTGGCTCACCCATCGCCCGGCCAGGCAGATCTCGGCTGCCGCCAGCACGAGTCAGGCTCAGCCGTCCGCGCGGCCGCTGACCGCCAGCCAGGCGGCCAGCCTGCTCAGGGCCTCGGGCATGCCCCGGGCCACCGGGCCGGTGGCGGTGCCCGGGGGCTACGAGGCCGCCGCCTGGGACCAGGCCGGCCAGGTCACGTTCTGGAAGTGGGGCGCGGTCGCCGGGTCGTGGCGCAAGATCGGCGCGTCCACCTATCCCGTGGTGCGCGGGGAGCCGATCGGCGCCACGATCACCGGCGCGCTGCTGTCCGGCATGACCGACGCCACGTTCATCGCCAACGGCTTCTTCAGCGGCGACGGCACCGGCAGCTACATCGCCTTCACGAACGGACCGCACGGCTGGGGCACCATCGCGCCCGGTCCCGGCGAGGACACGCTCATCGCGACGGGGAACGCCTCGACGGACAACACCACGCCCGGCAACTCCTACGCCGAGCTGTTCGGCAATGGCGACCTGGACAGGATCGACCCCGGCTCCCTGCCGTTCGGCCCGAACGGCGAGGAATGGCAGATCGAGCGCGGCTACGCCTGGAGCGGCGGGGAATTCCGCGAGGTCTCCACGACCCAGTTCACCGCCGCGGCCGCCAATCCCCTCCCGCAGACGGCGGCGGCGCTCCCGGCCACCTGCCAGCGGGCATCGGGCACCTACCAGGACTTCGGGGCCACCGCGACCACCACGTTCAGCACTCCCGCCAGGGCGGCCAGCCTGCCTGCCTCGGTCACCGTGCGGGTGGCGGGCGACGGGCCGGGAGGCGGCGGATGCACGTTCACGGTCGCGCCGGACTTCCCGGTCGTGATCAGCGCGCGAACGGCTTCGGGCGCCATGTGGATCACCGCGCCGGCCTGGGCGCTGACCCATGGCACGAACGGGAGCCAGGACATCGGCGAGCTGCTGTCGGGCGTTGCGCTCCCCGGCCAGTACGGGATGGGCGGCGCCCAGTTCCAGGACCCCGTCGACTCGCCCTACTACATCCCCGGGAGCCTCGGCGTCGTCCAGGTCGGCCAGCTCGGCTCACCGGTCCTGCGCATCAGCGATGGCCAGCTCACCGCGATGACCCTGCTCCCGTCGTAGTCCGGGACGCCGTCCCCGGCTCAGCGCGCGGGTTGCGCCGGCGCATTCCAGCCGAGGTCCTTCGCGGCCGCGCTTCCGGAGACCGAGTACAGCACCTTCGTGTTCCGCGTCTTCAGGAAGTCATCGAGCGATTCGCCGCGCATCGCGGCGTATATGTGCAGGTTTGACGCGCCGATCACCGCCGCCAGCTTCTCCAGCATGAAGAAGATCACGCCGTAGCGAATCATGCCCTGCCAGTCCCGCCGGCGGACGAGATCCCTTTCCTGCTCGGTCAGGCCCGCCTCGTCGAAGGAGGCTTCCGGATCGGACAGGAAGCGGGCGCGGTGCGCCGGGTCGACCATCGCGTGCAGGTACTTGTTGAGCCGGTACGCCTTCACGCTGGTGGCGACGTCGAAGGGGTAGGTGCCCGGCAGCTTGTCGATGCCGTCCAGTTGCCGGGCCATGCGCTCGCGATGACGTTCGTGGACGGCTGCCGCCGCCGGGATCCCGGCGGCCTCGTTCTCGAGGACGAGCGTGGCTATGCCCGTCATGGACGGCAGGTAGTAGGAGCTGTGCGCCTGCCGGACGTTCTCGGGCAGCGCGCCGCGCATGATCAGCCACATGATGACCTCCGCGCCCTCCAGTCCGCCGAGCGTCGCGTATTCCGCGTGGGTCATCTCGGCGAGGATGGCGGGATCGCGGGTGATCACGTCGAGGAACCGGTGGTCCCAGTCCGGGTTGTTGAAGCCGGCGCGCTCGCCGTGCACCTGGTGGGAAAGGCCGCCGGTGGCGACGACGGCCACGTCGATGTCGCCGGGATAGCTCTCAATCGCGCGCCTGAGCGCCTTGCCCAGCTTGTAGCAGCGCGCGGCGGTCGGAATGGGAAATTGCAGCACGCCGACTTGAAGCGGGACGATTGTCGTCGGCCACTTGCCGTCCTCTCGGTCCAGGAGGACGGACATCGGCGAGAAGAACCCGTGATCGAGCGGCTTGTCCTGGAAGAAGGACATGTCGAATTCGTCGGTGACCAGACTCGCCGCGATGTGCCCGGCGAGTTCGGGGTTTCCTTGCACGGCGGGAAGCGCCCGCGCGCCGCCCCCTTCGTCCGCGACCGGGTATTCGCCGCCGATCCCCAGCGCGAATGCCGAGTAATGGTCGAAGAAGAACGACGTGACGTGATCGTTGAACACGTAGACGATCGCGTCGGGTTTCTTCTCCCTGAACCAGTCGCGCACCGGCTCGAACGCCTCGAAGATCGGCGCCCAGGAGCTGTCCGCCTGCTTGTTCTCGTCGTAGGCAAAGCCGATAGTCGGCGTATGCGAAGCCGCAACGCCGCCGATGATCCGGGCCATCTGCTCCTCCAGTCGTCCGCTCGGTTCGCCGGTGCCGGACGGCGCGTGCTCACCGGTCGTGGTGTATGCGACTCTATAGTTGCGCGTTGGTGAAGTAAATTGACTTATCGACACTATTTTCATAACTTAAGGTTATGGAAATAGGAGGTCCTGGTCCCGCGACCGCGTCGGCGGTGCTGTCACGCATCCGGCTCAGGCACCTGACATGCCTGGTGGTCGTCGCCCAGGAGCGGACGCTCGCGCGGGCGGCGCAGCGGCTGCACCTGAGCCAGCCAGCGGTCTCGAAGACGCTGTCCGAACTCGAGGGGCTGGCCGGCCGCCGGCTGGTCCAGCGAGGACGCTCGGGCGCGCAGCTGACACCCGACGGCGAGCAGTTCTTGCGGTACGCCGTTGAGGTCACGCAGGCTCTGGAGTCGGCCGCCGCCGCGCTCACCCGCACGGGAACGCCGCGGGTACCGGCCGCCCAGGTGGGCGCGCTGCCCACGGTGGCAGGTGGCCCGCTCGCGCAGGCGATCGCCCGTCTGCACCAGCGCCGCCCCCGTGCCCAGATAGGGGTCAGAACGGGATCCAACCCGGAACTGCTGACGGCGCTGAAATCGGGCGAGGTTGATTTCGTCGTCGGACGGATGGCGGAGCCCTCGACGATGCAGGGCATATCGTTCGAGTTCCTCTACGCCGAATCACTCGCCGTCGTGACGCGGCCCCGGCATCCGCTGCTGGCTCAGGGAAGAAGGAGCACCTCCCCGCTGGCACTGCTCGACTATCCCCTGGTCATTCCCGGCACGGGCACCGCGCCGCGGCACCACGCCGAAGAGTTCTTTCAGGCACACGGCATCACGCTGCCGCTGGGCTGCACCGAAACCCAGTCGGTGTCCGTCGGGCGCGCGCTCACCGTCGTGTCCGACGCGGTGTGGATCACGCCGCGGCACGCGGTGCAGCTGGACATAGACAGGGGCTGGCTGTCCCGGCTCGACGTTTCGGTCCCCGGCAGCGCCGAGCCGGTCGGACTGCTGAGCCGCAGCGGGACGACCCCGGGCGAACTGGCCAGGCAGCTGATGGACACTCTGCGGGAACTGTCGTGACCAGCGGCACGCGGCGGCGGTCCGGGCGCGGGTCACTGATCCGGGCGACCGGGGTAGCTGGGGCTGCCGGGGTGATCGGGGCGTCGGCGGCCCCTGACCAGGCGGCAGGCTCCACGGCGCGATTCTCCTCGACAGGGGCACCGCTCCTTAACAGTACGTCTTGCCCGGCCGGGACCGGCCCGCGGATCACCCCGCCGGGTGACGCCGGCTCACCCGGCCGGCCGCGAAGGTAGTGCTATTTCACCCGCGTACCGGAAAGGATCTGGATATGGATGCCATGCAAGCTGCCGGTATCCGGTGAGCTATCCGATGACGACAAGGAGCACGATCATGACTGCCCTTCATCCCAGCACTGCGCTTGGCCGCACCGGCATGGACCTGACCCGTGTCGGCTTCGGCGCCTGGGCCATCGGCGGAGGCGGCTGGTTCTTCGCCTGGGGCGACCAGGACGACGCCGCGTCGGTCGCCGCCATCAGGCACGCGGTGGAGTCCGGGGTCAACTGGATCGACACCGCCGCCGTCTACGGGCTGGGACACTCCGAAGAGGTGGTGGCGGCCGCGCTGGCCGGCCTGCCCGAGCCGGACCGGCCTTACGTCTTCACCAAAGGCGGCCTCGTCTGGGATCCGGCCGACCGTTCCGCCAAGCCCCGGCGGGTCGGCGCCCCGGCCAGCATCAGGGCCGATGTCGAGGGCTCGCTGCGGCGGCTGCGGGTCGAGCGGATCGACCTGTTCCAGATGCACTGGCCGGCCGAGGACGGCACGCCGATCGAGGAGTACTGGCAGGTCTTCACCGACCTCAAGCGGGAGGGCAAGATCCGCGCCGCAGGGCTGTCCAACCACCGCGTCGTCCAGCTGGAGGCCGCCGAGCGGATCGGGACGGTGGACGCCATCCAGCCGCCGTTCAACCTGATCCACCGCGACGCCGCCGCCGACATCCTGCCGTGGGCCCGCGAGCACGGCGCCGGGGTGATCGTCTACAGCCCGATGGCCTCGGGCCTGCTCACGGGCGCGTTCACCGCGGAGCGGGCGGCTCGCCTCGAGCCAGGTGACTGGCGGGCCGGCCACCCCGACTTCACCGAGCCGGCCTTGCCCGCCAACCTGGCCCTGGCGCAAGCGCTGCGCCCGGTCGCCGAACGGCATGGCGTCACGCCCGCCGCGGTGGCCGTCGCCTGGACGCTGGCCTTCCCCGGGGTGACCGGCGCGATCGTCGGCGCCCGTAGCCCCCGTCAGGTGGACGGGTGGCTGGCCGCCGGCAGCCTTGAGCTGAAGGACGACGACCTGTCCGACATCGCCGCCGCCATCCGCGCCACCGGCGCAGGGACCGGGCCCGCAGCGCCCCGGCCAGCAGGCTCGTTACCGCGGCCGGCGCGGGACGTGACCGGGGCAGCTGCGCGTCTGGCCCGGTAGAACCGGGGCAGCTGCGGGTCTGGCCCGGAACGCGGCACGAGCCAGTGGTTCGCGCGGGATGCACGGGACGCAGCGCCGGGATGTGCCGCCGCGGGTCAGCGTGGTGTGAGCCGGAAGGCGCGAGCCCCCGCCGCCCAGGCCAGGCGCAGGTCGGCGAGGACAGGGGCGCCGGCACGGTCGAAGCCGATGCTGTTGAACTTCGCGAAGTTGTGGTTGTCGCGCGCCATGACCGCGTAAGCGTCGACCACCTCGTGCTCGTGCTTCAGGACCTGGACGTCGGCGAGCCGCCGGCGGCCCTTGAGCCGGATCGCCACCGGATCTCCGGTGCGAAGGTTGCGGCCCCAGCCGAAGGGCGTGCCGATGAGCAGGCCTCCTTCGTGCCTGGCATAGGCCACCGGCACCGCATAGCGCCGACCGGACTTGCGGCCGACGACGTACACCGTGACGAGCCGGCTGCCGACGAGGCGGCTCACCAGCGGCGTGCGCAGCAACCCCCGGATGATACGGTTCACCAGGCCCCGCACCGCCAGGGCCCGCGCCCGCGCCCGCGGCCTCGGCTGCGGGCTGCCCGTCAGCGGCTGATCGGTCATCTGCTGCTCCTTCGTTGTTACCTCGATCCCGTCCGGATCGTCCGTGGGTATGACGAACGCCAGTGGAGGAAGGTAACAGTGACCAGCATTGACTGGCTGGCAGCCGAGTTCCAGGCACACCGCGCGCACCTGCGCGCGGTGTGCTACCGGATGCTCGGCTCGCTGACCGAGGCGGACGACGCGGTTCAGGAGACCTGGCTGCGGCTGAGCAGCGCCGACACCGGCGACGTGCGGAACCTGCGCGCCTGGCTGACCACCGTCGTGTCACGCGTCTGCCTGGACATGCTGCGTGCCAGGACGGCGCGCCGCGAGAGCCCGCTCGACGTGCACGTGCCGGACCCGGTCGTCACCTCCGCTGCTGACGATCCTGAGCAGCACGCGCTGCTGGCCGACTCGGTCGGCCTCGCGCTGCTTGTCGTCCTCGACACGCTGTCCCCCGCTGAACGGCTCGCTTACGTCCTGCACGACGTCTTCGCCGTCCCGTTCGACCAGATCGGGCCCGTCCTGGACCGTTCCCCGGCCGCCGCCAAGCAGCTTGCCAGCCGCGCCAGGCACAGGCTTCGCGGCGCCACGGCCCCAGCCAGGTCCGATCCCGCCAGGCAACGCCAGGTGGCCGAGGCCTTCCTGGCCGCCTCCCGCGGGGACGACTTCGAGGGCCTGCTCGCGGTCCTCGACCCGGCCGTGGTCCTGCGGGCCGACGCGGGGGCCGGTCCGCTGGGACCCTCCCGGCTGGTCAAGGGCGCGGCGGAGGTAGCCGCCCAGGCGCGCCACTTCGCGCACCTGGCCCGCTTCGCGCAGCCGGTGCTCGTCAACGGCGCTCCCGGGTTCCTCGTCGCGCCGGATGGCCATCCGGTGGCCCTGATCGGCCTGGCCGTCCGCGACGGCAAGATCACCGAGATCGACATCCTCGCCGACCCCGAACGCCTCGGCCGGCTGGACCTGGCCGGCCTGATCCGCTAGCGGCGTCGGTCGCGGCCGGGCCGGGCCGGCGATCAGGCCCGGCGGATTCACCGGCCGAGGGGATGCGCAGTCCTGCCGCGAGCGTCTCCATCCGGGTGATCTCGTCGGTGACCCGGCACAGCATCCGGTCGAGGCTGGCTGGCTGGGGTTTGTCCAGCTGGCCCTCATGGCCGGCCTGCGCGGCGCGCCCCGCGGCCGCGCGCAGCGGCCGCAGGATAGCCCGGGTCAGGGCGAAGGCCGCGGCTGCCAGCAAGGCCAGCACGGTGCCCGCCACGGCGGCGTAGCCGGCGGCGACCTGCCCGGTGCCGACAAGTCCTGCCATGACGATGAGCATGCCGCTGGCGCCGTGGCCCGTCCGCCCGCTGATCACGTACCTCAGGTCATCGGGCCCGAACACGAACAGCATCCGCTGCGCCCGATAGCGAACGGCCGTGATGACCACCCGCCAGCGCCCGCCGCCGCCCGCGCCCGGCACCGTGACCGGCCCGGCCAGGTGCGCCGCCAGCCACGCGCCGCTGGCCGGGATCGCCGGGGCGCCGACCGCGGCCGGGATGAGCACCTGCCCGCTCGCGCTCACCAGCTCCACGCCGCAGGCGCCGGCTCCTGCCGGGCCCGGCACCAGGCCCGAGCCGGGCACGGCCGCCAGGCCATAGCCGGGCACGCTCACCGGGCCGTGACTCGCCACGCTGCTGGCGCAGGCCCGCACAGCATCATCGGCCTGCCGCGTCGCGAAACCGCCGGCCGTCGACGCCACGGCAAAGCCGATGACGGCGGCACCGGCCGCGGTCAGGCACACGGCAAGGCACGGCAGCAGCACCCGCAGCGGCACTACGACCCGCACGCCCATTCCCCCAGTCTCACCCCGGCACCCCTCCCGCACGTCGCGGGCCGGCCAGGAGCGTCTCAGGGGCAGGGCAGGACCGGCAAGAAGACGCATGAGGGGTGCCGGGAGTCGTGGTAGATCTCGAACTGGCACGGCACCGCCCTTGTCGCGGAGCCGAAGGGCTCCGCGGTGCCGAAGTTGCGCGGGAACCGCGGGAACGCGCCCCCGCTGACCTGCACGCGGATCCGGTGCCCGGCCTGGACCCTGTAGGCCGTGGGATACAGCTCCACCTCCACCGCCAGCACCCGGTCCGCGCCGGCCCGCACGTCGCCGGCGGGCACGGTCTGGGGACTCAGCCGCCGGATGCCGTCCACGATGTTGCGGGAGAGGCCTGTCTCGTCGACGTCGCAGACACGGACGAACAGGTCGGCGTGGCGGCGGCCGGTGCGCGCGAAAATGCGCGCGCTGACCGGCCCTACCAGGTCCTGAGCGGCGGGCAGCGGATCGGTGGTGTACGTCAGCACGTCGGGCCTGGCTTCGATCGCCCGGTTATCGACCTGCTTGCCTGGCGGCTGCAGGAGCGGCCCTCCCGCGGACGGCGTCGGGTCCGCCGGGTCGTAGACGAACGTGCGGGGCGGGGCGTCACCGGGCTCGGGGCCGAGGGCCAGCCGGCCGCGGGCGCGCAGGTGATAGGCGGTGGCAACGGTGGCCGGCGGCGGCCACTGGCCGAACTCCAGCCACCTCCCGGCCTTTTGCAGGAAGACCCGGACCGGCGGGCCTGGCGGCGGCGGGCCGCCGCGCAGGTGGTGCTCGAGCCAGGCGATGTCCTGGCGGGTGATCGCCTTGATCTCGCCGGGCTCGCCGTGCGCCCAGGGCCCGACGATGATCCGCGCCGTGCCGCCCGCCGCCCGGATCGCCGCGTAGTCGCGCAGCTGCAACGGCACGAACAGATCCCACCAGCCCGTCACCATGCTGACCGGCGGAAGCCTGGCCAGGTCCGCGCGGTCGTGATCGGCACCGGCCCAGAACTCATCGCCGGGGCAGGAATGCTGGACGAAGTCCCGCCAGAAGGTGAC
Source organism: Actinomycetota bacterium (assembly GCA_027314595.1). Classification (GTDB taxonomy): domain Bacteria; phylum Actinomycetota; class Actinomycetes; order Streptosporangiales; family Streptosporangiaceae; genus Trebonia. The sequence continues at coordinate 23,543 of DAHVAN010000329.1, forward strand.
CGGCGCGCCCGCCACGTCGGTGTCGGCGGCCTGCAGCGGGACCTTCCGCAGGGCCCGCCTCATCCGCGCCACCCGCAGCGGGCCCGGGATGACGGCGCGCAGCCCCCGTTCCTGCCTGCCGATGAGCCCGATCCAGTTCAGCACGTTCTGCAGGTTCGGCGCGCCGTGCTGATAGAACGCCGCGGACATCTTCGCGGCGGTGATATTCAGCGACACCGACCGCAGCGGCGGGTCGGCGTACGGCGCGACGGCCCACTGCGTGTGCCCCAGGTAGCTGCCGCCGGTCATCGACACCTGCCCGTCACACCACGGCTGATCACGCAGCCAGGCCACGGTGGCCAGGCCGTCCTCCCGCTCGCCGGTGAACGGGCGGAACAGGCCACCGGAGCCGAACGTGCCGCGGGTGCTCTGGATGAACACCTGAAAGCCCCGCCGCGCCAGCGGCGCGGCGAACACCGTCCCCGGCAGGCCCGCCCGCCCGTACGGCGAACGGATCAGCACCACTGGCAGCGGCCGGTCGTCCGCGGCTGGCCGGTAGTGATCGCCGAGCAGCACGACGCCGTCCGCCATCGCGGCCGCGACGTCGCGCCGCACCACATACCGCACCGCGGCAGGACCGAGGCCGAGCGCGCGGTCTGCCGCCATGCCGGCGATACCCCACAGCGGATTCATCAGCCAGCCTCCCCCGCGACCGTCACAGACCGCCGATCGCAGGCTACCCGCGACAGCCAGCGGGCGGGACCGCCCTGCGGGCGTCAAGCTCGCCGGGTCAGCCCCCGACGGCCGGCGGTGGCGGGTCTGCCGAGTGAACGGTGATGCGGGAATGTGCTTGTTTAAGTCATGAAATGTCGGGAGGCTAAGGATTCGGTGCTTCGCACGGGTCGGCTGGGATGGCCGAGCCCGACGGGACGGGTAGAAAGAAGAGACGGGCAATGAGACATCGCGTAGCCGTGGTGACGGCTGTGCTTGTGGGGTCAGTGGCGGCGGCCGGGGCGGCGGTGCTTCCGGCCGTGGCGGCGGGGTCGGGCAGGAGAACGTGCTGACGCCGGCCAGCGCCGACGTCTTCTTCTCTCCCGGGTAGCGGTGGGAGTCGGTCGCCTGGCCAGGCCGGCGACGTCTCGGGCATGGCCAGGCCGGCGATGGCGGCCGCGGAGCCGGCCGGCCAGGGCGGTAGAGGCGAAAGGCCCGCGAGCCGGGGACATCCGGCCCTGGAATACCCCCTGGGGTGTTATAGTTGATCACCGCCATACCCCAGCAGGGTATTTTCACAGCCTGGACCAGCAAGGAGGCGCCGGTGATCCCGGTGAACACGCCCGAGATCGGCATCGACCAGCTCGCCGCGGCCGTCAGGAGCGGCGCGACGATCATCGACGTACGCGAGCCCGGTGAGTACGTGACGGGCCACGTGCCCGGCGCCGTGCTCATCCCGATGGGGCAGCTTGCCCGGCGGACGGCAGAGCTTGACCGGCGCGCGCCGGTGTACATCGTGTGCGCTACCGGCAGCCGCAGCGCCACCATGACCGGTTTCCTGCGCGAGGCCGGCTTCGACGCGTACTCAGTGGCGGGCGGGACGAGCAGCTGGGCGCGCTCGGGCCGTCCGGTCGTCGGCGGCAGCGTCCCCCGCCTCTGAAGACCGCCCCCTGTCCCGGCACCCCTGGAGGCACGCATGCCTGAAATCGACGCCATCACCGTGATCCCGCTGGAAACGCCCACGCTGGGCGACCGCAGCTATCTCGTGCACGACGGCGAGCTCGCGTTCGTGGTGGACCCGCAGCGGGACATCGACCGCGTCCTTGCGCTGCTCGACGGGCAGAGCCTGCGGTTGACCCAGGTCTTCGAGTCGCACATCCACAACGACTACGTCACGGGCGGTCTCGCCCTGGCCCGGCGCACCGGCGCGGCCTACCTCGTCAACGCCGAGGACGAGGTGTCCTTCGAGCGGACCCCGGTGCGCGACACCGAGGTCCTCCAGATCGGGCCGCGGATGCGGGTCACCGCGGTCGCCACGCCTGGTCACACGCTGACCCACCTGTCCTACGTGCTCACCGACGCGGGCACCGGCGAACCGATGGCGGTCTTCTCCGGCGGCTCGCTGCTTTACGGGGCAACCGGCCGTCCGGACCTGCTCGGGCCCCGGCACACCGGCAAGCTCGTGCGGGCGCAGCACGCCTCGGCCCGCAAGCTGGCGCGGATGCTGCCCGACGCCGCGGAGGTGTTCCCCACCCACGGGTTCGGGTCCTTCTGCTCCGCGACCCAGTCCGAGGCGGCGAAGTCGACGATCGGGCGGGAGAAGGCCGCCAACCCGGTGCTCACGCGGGACGAGGAGGCTTACGTCCGCGAGCTGCTGGCTGGCCTGAACGCCTACCCCGCGTACTACGCGCACATGGCGCCCGCCAACTCGGCCGGCCCGTCCGAGCCGGACCTGTCCGCGCCCGGCAGGGCGGACCCGGCCGAAGTCCGGCGCCGCATCGAGGCCGGCGAGTGGGCAGTGGACCTGCGCGACCGGACCGTGTTCGCCGCCGGGCACGTGCCGGGCTCGCTGAACTTCGGGCTCGACGGCAGTTTCGCCACCTACCTCGGCTGGCTCATCGAGTGGGGCACGCCGCTGACACTGCTCGGCGAAACCCCGGCCGACATCGCCCGGGCACAGCGCGAGCTGGTCCGCATCGGCATCGACCGGCCGGCCGCGGCGGCCACGGGCAAGCCCGGCGACTGGGTCGCCGGCACCGGCTGGGAGCTGGCCTCATTCGCCACGGCCTCGTTCGCCGACCTGGTCCAGGCGCGGCACCACCGGGCAGTCACGGTGCTCGACGTGCGCCGTACCGATGAGTTCGGCGCATCCCGGATCCAGGATGCGGTGAACGTCCCGCTGCACGAGCTGCCCGCGCGCCTGGATGAGGTCCCGGCCGGGGAGGTGTGGGTGCACTGCGCCGCGGGCTACCGTGCCTCGATCGCCGCGTCGTTCCTGCTGGCCGCCGGCCGCCGGCCGGTCGCCATCGACGACGCGTTCGGCAACGCGCGGCAGGCGGGCCTGCCCGTCATGGCCGGGGACGCCGCGCTCACCACCTGACCAGCCAGCCACTTTGCCCTTGTCACACACCCAACCCATGAGGAGAACCAGGCATGTGCCGACCAGTCACCTGCAAGAAATGCGGCAAGATCACCTGGGCCGGCTGCGGCCAGCACGTCAACCAGGTGCTGGCCGGCGTCCCGGCCGCCCGGCGGTGCGCCGGCCACGCTGACGACCCCGCAGCCAAGGGCGGCATGCTGCGCAAGCTGTTCGGGCGCGGCTGAACCGCCACCACGTCGCGTCCCCGTCCGCGGGCGGCTCCACTCGGTCGCCGTCAGCGTCACTGCCTGCCCGCCGGCGGTGACCTGACGGTGGGCCTCGTCGATGACCAGCCGCCCGCCGCCGTAGGACACCGGGGCTTCAAGCTCAGCGGCGCCGGCGCCGCGGCGGAGGATCGCGCGGGCGCGAAGCAGCACCTCGCGCGGGCTGAACGGCTTGGTGACGTAGTCATCGGCGCCCAGTTCCAGGCCATGGATGCGGTCCTCGGTGCCTGTCTTGGCGGTGAGCATCATGATCGGGGTCGCGGACGCGGCGCGCACCTCACGGGCCACCTCCTCGCCGGGCACGTCGGGCAGCATGAGGTCGAGCACGATCAGGTCGGGGGCCGCCTCGCGGGCCAGCCTGATGGCCTCGGCGCCGGAGTCCGTGGTGATGACGTCCAGCCCGTCGTGCTCGAGGTAGGAGCGGAGCAGGTCGCGGATCTTCCGCTCGTCCTCCACGACCAGCACGCTTGCCGCCACGGCAACCACCTCCACCGCGATAGGACCGCGACGGCCGGGCCGGCGGCAGGGGCGAGGGTCCCTGCCCATCGGGCAAAGGCCCCTGCCGGGCAGGCCCGCCTGCCGGGTTCGCTTGCGTTATGGCGAGATCGGGCAGACGGCTGCTCGGGCCGCTGGGGTGGCGGCTGTTCGCCGCGTTCGTCGGTGTCGGTGTCGGCGCGGTCGCGCTGCTGGCCGCGCTGGCCGTCGTGTCGGTCAGCGGACAGACAAGCGGCCTGCTGGCCTCCCAGCGCGACCAGGCGCGCCGGGACATCGCAACCGCCCTGGCGGACGCCTACGCTCGCACCCGGTCCTGGACGAACGCCGACCTGACGGGAGCGCAGGCACTGGCCCAGAGCACCGGCGCGCAGCTGGTCGTCCTGAACGCCACCGGCGGCCGGGTCGCCACCGTCACCCCGGACACGGCCAGGATCACGGCACCAGTCCCGCCGGTCACGGCACCGGCGGCCACGGCCAGCCCTCCCCTCAGCCGTCGGGCATGCGCCGGCGAGGCGGCGGCCTGCACCCGGCCGGCGCGGCGGCGGGCGGCATCGCCCTGGCCGCGGCCACGGCGTCGCCGGCC
>DAHVAN010000330.1 GCA_027314595.1 Actinomycetota bacterium
CAGCGCCGGCTCCGGCGGCCCGGTCAGGCCGGCCGGCGAGACCCCCGCAGCCGCCTCGCCCGCCGCGCCGCCGTCCGCCACGGCGCCCTCTTCCGGCGGCGCCTCCTCGGGGGCGGTCTCTTCCCTGGAGCAGCAGTACGAGCAGGTCGTGAGGCAGGTGCTCCCCTCGGTCGTGCAGATCTCGACGAGCCAGGGATCCGGGTCAGGAGTGGTTTACGACACCAGAGGCGACATCGTCACCAACGCCCACGTGGTCGGCACCGCCAGCACCTTGCAGGTTGGCCTCGCAAGCGGCGGCAAGCCGCTCACCGCCGAGATCGTCGGGGTGTTCGCCCCCGACGATCTGGCGGTGATCAGGGTGGCGGCAGGGGCGGGGTCGCTTCGGCCCGCATCCTTCGGCCGTTCGGCCTCGGTCCGGGTGGGTGAGATCGTGCTGGCCATGGGCAACCCGCTCGGCCTTACCGGAACCGTGACCGAGGGCATCGTCTCCGCCACCGGGCGGACCGTGTCCGAGGGCCAGGGCAGTTCCGCGGTGCTCATCAGCGCCATCCAGACCAGCGCGGCGATCAATCCCGGCAACAGCGGCGGGGCGCTGGTCAACCTGGCCGGGCAGGTGATCGGCATCCCGACCCTGGCCGCGGCCGACCCGCAGCTGGGCGGCGCCGCCGCGGGAATCGGCTTCGCGATCCCCAGCGACACGGTCACCAGGATCGCCGGGCAGCTGATCGCCACCGGTCAGGTCAGCGACTCGGGCCGGGCCTCGCTTGGCATCACCGCGCAGACCGTCGCCGCTGCCACCGGCCAGTCCGCCGGGGTCGGCGTGCTCGCCGTCACGCCGGGCGGCGGCGCGGCCAGGGCCGGCATCCAGCCCGGCGACATCATCACGGCCCTGGCCGGCCAGCCTGTCGACTCCCTCGCCGCCTTGCAGTCGGTGCTGGCCGTGCGCAAGCCCGGCGACCGCGTGCAGGTGCGGCTGTCGCGTGACGGCACCGAGTCCACCGTGACGGTGACCCTCGGCAGCCTCACTGCCTAGGCTCAGGCCCGGCGGCAGGGCGCGGCCTGCGGCGCCGCCTGGAGGTGGCGGCCCGGATCAGCGCCGCGCCGGGTCAGCGTCATCACCGAGACGACGATTACGGCCAGGCCCAGCACCTCGCCGGATGCGGCCAGCGGCCCGCTGGCGGGTATCTCCCCGAACGCCAGCGCGCCGAACGCCATCCCGGCAAGCGGGTTCGCCGTGCTGAGCGCGGGCAGTGAGGCCCGCAGCGGCGCGCGCGCGTAGGCGCGCTGGTGGAGGAGGAAAGCCCAGCCGCCGAGCGCGGCAAGCGCCCACGTCGGCCATCCGGCCAGGGCGGCCGGGTCGTGCAGCACCGTCTGCACGGTGGCCTTGAGCACCCCGCCGGCCAGCCCGTACAGGGTCCCGGCGGCCAGGCCGAGGGCGAACCCGGCCACCGGGCCCGACCGGGTCCGGGCGGCGACCGCAGAGCACAGCCCGGCCAGCGCCACGCCCACCGCGATCACCACGGCCGCGCCGCGGGCATCCGGGGCAGGCTGGCCGGCGCTCGGGCGGGCCGCGATCACGAACACGGCCACCCCGGCGCCAAGCCCCGCCGCGGCGAGCGCCTGGACGGCCGACGGCCGGGCACGGTCCAGCAGTTCGCGGGCCGGCAGCGCCAGGGCCACGTTCATCACCAGCACCGGCTCCACCACCGCCAGTGCGCCGCCGCGCAGCGCCGCGGCGTGCAGCAGCGTGCCCGCCCCGGTCGCCGCCAGGCCCGTCATCCACCGCCTGCTGCGCGCCAGCCGCCACAGCAGGCCGACGCCGCCGCGGTGATCCTGCCCGCCCGCCGCCTGATGCTGCAGCGCCGACCCGAGCGCGATGCAGACCGCCGCGGCTATCGCGTAACCGACCGTGCTGAAGCTCACGGCACGCATTCACGCATTCACGCGGTCCCTCCGGTGGCCACGAATTCTTCTACAGAATTGTAGATGAAATGAGCGCGGGCCGTGCGCGGCAGCCGGGTCCGGCCTGGCGGCCGTTCATCGGCTGTTCACCTTGTCGTAAGATCCGTGCTATCTTCTACAGTCTTGTAGGGGTAGTACGGATCGTGCCATCGGGAGGCCGCTCATGTTCCGTCCCCGCTCCGCCGGCCCTGAGAACCAGGCGACCGAGCCGTATCCGGACCTGCCGCCCGGCGGGCAGGCCCGGGTGCCGCCGGACGCCGGCCGGGGCGGACGCACCGGCCTCGGCCTGTTGCTCACCGGGATCGGGCTGTGCGTGGCGGCCCTGGTGTTCGGCGAGGTGGCTAAGTCCGGCGCGGTGGCCCGCTTCGACCTGCGCATCGACCAGCACATCGCCGCGCACGACCGCACCAGCACGCTGACCTCGCTGGCGAAGTTCGCCACCGACATCGCCATCCCGGAGACCGTCGGGGTAGCGCTGATGATCCTGGTGCCCGTCATCTTGTTCCTGATGCGCCGCCGGCTGGACGCGGTCAAGGTGTTCTGCATGTTCGCCGGGGCCTACACGCTTGTCGAGGTCGTCAAGAAGGTCGTCAACGAGCCCCGGCCCCCGGTTGCGGTGCAGGCGGTGGCCGCCGACCACAGCGGCTCCTTCCCGAGCGGGCACGCCACGGTCGGCTTCACGCTGTGCGTCGCGCTCGTCGTCATCGCCGTCACCTACGCCGGCCGCGTCACCGCCCTGGTGCTCGGCGGCCTGTACGGGGTCGCGATCGCCCTCAGCCGGTTCTACCTCGGCGACCACTACCCGCTTGACGTGGCCGGCTCCCTGGTCTGCGCCCTGGCCGCCGCCTTCGTCGTCACCGGCCTGGCCGCGCTGCCCGCCCTCCAGCCGTACCTGCGGCGGCTGGCGCCGGCTTCCGGACGGCACCACTCGGGCGGGCGCCGGGCCTGACGAGGCCGTCCAGGCGATCCCGCGGACGGCCGGCTGCTCACCCCGGAGCTTGGCGCGATCCTTGAAGGCGTCACCCGCGCCTCGATCCGCACGCTGCCGACCTGCCCGCGGGCCGGCCGGCACGCCAGGCCGGCGGGCCGGCGATCAGCCGCCCGGGGCGGTGAAATGCTGGAAGACCAGGGCGGCTGCCCCGCAGGCCGATGCCCACTGGCTCAGGCGGCCGACCTTGATGGACACGCTGCTCGCGGCGGCGGCGAACGCGGTCTGGTCCAGGGCGATGCGCAGCGGTCCGGTCAGCAGCTCGCCCGCGGCGCTGAGGCTGCCGCCGAGGACGATCAGCCCCGGGCCGGTGAGGTTGACGAGCGTGCCGATCACGATGCCGGTCAGCGAGGCGGCCTCGTGGATGATGCGGCGGCAGGCGGGGTCGCCGGAGCGCGCCCTGGTGACCAGGCTCGGGATGTCCTCGATGTCCAGGCCGTCGCGACGGGCGCTCGCGAGCAGTTCCCGGCCGCCGGCGTAGCGTTCCAGGCACCCGCGGTTGCCGCACGGGCAGCGCCGTCCCTGGTAGTCCACCGTGACGTGGCCGATCTCCATCGCGAGCCCGCTGCTGCCACGCTGCAGGCGGCCGCCGAGGACCATTCCGCCGCCGATGCCGGTCCCTAGCTTCACGTACGTGAGGTCCCGTTTTCCCTCGCCCCAGCCGAAGACGTACTCGCCAAGCGCACCGAGGCCGGCTTCGTTTCCCACCTGAACGGCGAAGCCGGGCATAAGGGCGGCGAGTTCCTCGCGCGGGTCGACCTTCGCCCACGCCGGGAGCAGCGTGCCGCCGGCGACCAGCCCGTCCCTGGTGAGCGGCACCGGAAGTCCGAACGCGATCCCCAGCACGCGCGAGACGTCGCCCGCTTGCCCCAGGGCCATATGAACCTGGTCGGCGGCCTGCCTGAGAGCCTGCCGCGGATCGGCGCCGGCGTCCCCGCTGATCTTGCTGTCCAGCCTGACGACGTGGCGGTGGCCAGCGTCCATGATGACGACGGTGATGTGCCGGCGACCGATGTCGACGCCCACCGCGTGCCCGGCCCGCGCGGTCAGGCGGTACCGGTGCGCTCGGCGTCCCGCGGCAGGGGGGCTGTCATCCTGCCCGGAGATCATCTCGGCAAGGCCGCGGCCGGCCAGCCTGGTCAGTGCCGCCGCGACGGTCGGCCGCGAAAGTCCGGTGACCGTCCCAAGCGCGGCCTGGGAAGCCGGGCCGTGGCGCAGCAGGCAGTAGGCGACGATCCTGTCGGATTTGCTGAGTATCTCCAGCTCCGCGGGTGTCCCCGGATGGCTCTTGGTCGTGTCAGCCAGCATAGCCGTATATAATCCCCTCTTCCTCGGCGCGTCAAGTTAAGCCATGCTGCGACGCTCAGCAGCCCACTAAGATCAATAGAATTTACAGTTTTCTAAAGTTTTAATACTTTTAACGTAAAAATTTGACAGAATTCACCGGATCGTTCGGCACGGTGTCCCCCCGGTGACCGGCGCGGACCGCTACCTCCAGATCTCCTTACCCCCGGCGCCGCGCAACACGCGCGCACCGCGCAGTGCCTGACACGCGCGCACCGCACGTATTCTCAAGTGATTGTGAGATCGCTTGGGATGGAAGACGTGCCTGATCACGGGGCCAAGGCGGCGCTGTTCGACGCTTTCGCCGAGGTAGCGGGCGCGCTGGCGGCCGGGCGGCGGGCCGAGATCGTCGACCTGCTCTCCCAGGGGGAGCGGCCGGTGGAGGAGGTGGCGGCGCAGACCCTGCAGAGCACCGCGAACGCCTCGCATCACCTGCGCGCGCTTGCCCGCGCGGGCCTGGTCCTGTCCCGCCGCGACGGCACCCGGATCTTCTACCGGCTCGCGGGACCTGAGGTCGAGGAACTGTGGGCGGCTTTGCGCCGGGTCGCTGAGGCCCGGCGGGACGACCTCGGCCGGCTGGCCAGGGCTTACCTGGGCGATACCGACGGTCTCGAACCGGTGAGCCGTGCGGTCCTGGCGGAGCGGCTGGCGGAAGGGACGGTGACGGTGATCGATGTCCGTCCCGCGCCTGAGTACCGCGCCGGGCACGGGCCCGGCGCCCGTTCCGTTCCGCCTGGCGAGCTCTCGGCGGCCATCGGGACGCTTCCCGAGGGGATTCCGGTGGTCGCGTACTGCCGGGGCAGGTACTGCGTGTTCGCGCCCGCCGCCGTGCGGGCGCTGCGGGCTCGCGGCATCGACGCGGCGCGCCTGGAGGACGGCTTCCCTGAGTGGCGGCGGGTCGGCCTGCCCACGGCCGCCGGGGATGAGCCAGGCCGGTTCGAGGCTTCGCCCGGCGGCCCCGTGTTATTCTCAAGTGTTCAAACGATCACTTGTTAATGGAGCCGGCGATGGCGACTGAGGTCCGCGCAGTGCGGCATCGGGAGCTAGGGCTGCGGCCGAACCTGGCGCAGTTCTCCCTCTTCACCCTCATCACGCTGCTGGTCGGGATGACCATCGGGACCGAGCGCGTCGCGCTGCCGCCGCTGGCGAAAGACGCCTTCGGGGTCACCTCGGTCCTGTACACGGTCTCGTTCATCGCCGCCTTCGGCGCGGTGAAAGCGGTGATGAACCTAGTGGCCGGCCGCCTGTCCGACCATCACGGCCGCAAGACCCTGCTGCTGGCGGGATGGGCCTTCGCCATTCCCTTCGCCGGGCTGATCATCGTCGCCCAGGCGTGGTGGCAGGTCGTTGCGGCCAACCTGTTCCTCGGCCTCAACCAGGGGCTGACCTGGACGATGTCGGTCACCGCCAAGATCGACCTCGTCGGCCCGGTCAACCGCGGGCTCGCGGTCGGGATCGACGAGTCGGCCGGCTACGTGGGGACCGGGCTTGGCGGCTTCGCGGCCGGGCTGCTCGTCGCCGCCTTCGGGCTGCGGCCGGCGCCCTACCTGCTCGCGCTCGGCGTGGTCGCCGTCGGCGCGCTGATCACGTTCGGCCCGGCGCGCGAGACCCTGCCGTGGGCCCGCGCCGAAGCGGCCGCCGCCGGCGCCGCACCGGCCGTGCCGGCGCTGAGGCGCCTGGCCGCCTATATGAGCTGGCGTGACCGCTGCATGCTCGCGGTCTGCCAGGCGGGCATGTTCAACAAGTTCACCGACGGCATGGTTGCCGCCATCTTCCCGCTCTACTTCCTGCGCAAGGGCCTGTCCCTGCCGCTGATCGGCACCCTCGTCGGCGTCTACGCCTGGGTCTGGGGCCTCGGCCAGGTCGCGAGCGGGGCGCTCGCCGACCGGATCGGGCGCAAGACGCCGATCACCGCGGGCACCTTCCTCATCGGGGCCGGCGTCGCCGTCATCGCCGCGGCGGGCGCCGAGCCCTGGTGGTTCGCCGGGGCCGCCGTGATGGGCGCCGGGATGGCGCTGGCTTACCCGAACCTGATCACGGCCGTCGGCGACACCGCGCACCCGTCCTGGCGCGGCGGGGCACTCGGCGTCTACCGGCTGTGGCGCGACGGAGGCTACGCGGTCGGCCCCCTCGTCCTCGGGGGCATAGCCACGCTGGCCGGCCTGGCGGCCGCGCTGTGGGCCGACGCCATCTTCATGGGCGTTTCGGGCCTGATCCTGCTGTTGCTCCTGCACGAGACCGACCCGCGCCGCCGGAGCAGGGAACCCGCCTGGGAGGCGAATCCCGGAATGGTGACGAATAGCCCCCGATGCTGTTCAACGAGTCCTTCGCCGGCACCAACGAGCGGGAGGGATCCGAGATCGGCTACCAGATCGTCCGTGCCCTGCTCCAGGCGCAGATCACGGTGTTCTTCGTTACCCACAGGCACGCTTTCGCCGGCCGTTTCCGCCGCCAGCACGCGCACGTCACCGTGTTCCTGCGGGCCGAGCGCCAGGCCGACGGGCGCCGGGACTACCGGCTCGCCGTCAAGGACCCGCTGCCCACCAGCTACGGAGAAGACCTCTACTACCGGCTCGGCGGCTGGCTGGAAGAGGACGAAGCGCTCCCCCGGCTGCCGGCGCCGCCCCGGCCGGCGAATTCCAGGTGGAGCGGACGGGCCGAGCAGGCTGCTGACGGTGACACCGAAGTAACTTGGCGTTACGCTGGTGTCAGCCGCTCCTGTCCGGAGTGCGAGGGGGTGGCGATGGTCATGACTCAGCAGTATCTCGCCGGCCAGCTGTCCGTGATCCTGGGAGAGATCCAGGCCGCCGCTGTCACGCAGGCGTGCGCGCGGCAAGCGTGGGACCTGCGGCTGGAGGTGGAGTCCGCGCCGGTGAGCGCCCTGCCCCCGGCGGCAGCGCGCGCGCTGGCCCTGGCCAACAGCCAGTGCTGGGAAGCGCTGGCACTGGGCGACGCCACCGCGTTCGCGCGCCAGGCGGCGGTGTGCGCCGAACTGCACGAATTCGGTGTCTGCGCGCACCTGCTCGACGAAGAGTTAACGCGAAAGCACCGCCCGCCCGGCGGCGCTTTCCGGGGGGAGGCCCGGGCAAATGGCAGAGAATACGGAAGGGCAGTTCCTTGAACCCAGAGGCGAGCAGGTCTCTGAGGCGCAGATCGCCGTGCACTGGCGCGAGGAGGGATATGTCCCCCCGCCGGCCGTCTTCATCGGGCAGGCGAACGCGTCGGACCCGGCCATCTTCGAGCGGTTCGCCGAGGAGGCGTTCCCCGAGTGCTTCCGGGAGTACGCGGACCTGCTGACCTGGGACTCCTACTGGCACACCACCCTGGACACCAGCAACGCGCCGTTCTGGAGGTGGTTCGTCGGCGGCAGGCTGAACGCCTGTTACAACTGCGTCGACCGGCACCTGGCCACCGACAGGAACAAGGCCGCCCTGATCTGGGTCCCTGAGCCCGAGTCGGCGGATCCGGTGGCAATCACCTACCAGGAGCTCTACCGGCGGGTGAACGAGTTCGCCGCCCTGCTGCGCGACTTCTGCGGCCTGCAGGCGGGCGACCGGGTGACCCTGCACATGCCGATGGTCCCCGAACTGCCGGTGACGATGCTCGCCTGCGCCCGGCTGGGCGTCATCCACTCCCAGGTGTTCGGCGGGTTCAGCGGGGGTGCCTGCGGCCACCGGATCGCCGACTCGGGCAGCCGGGTCCTGATCACCATGGACGGCTACTACCGCGGCGGCGAACTGACCGACCACAAGGTCAAGGCCGACGAGGCGATCGAGGCGGCGCTACGGAACGGCCAGGAAGTCGACAAGGTGCTGGTATGGCGGCGCCACCCCGGCCAGTACGCGTCGCGGGTCCCGATGGCCGCCGGCCGCGACTTCTTCGTCGACGAACTGCTCGCCCGCTACCGCGATCAGGTCGTGCCGCCGGTCTCGATGCCCGCCGAGGCGCCGCTGTTCATCATGTACTCCAGCGGCACGACCGGCCGTCCCAAGGGCTGCCAGCACAGCACCGGCGGGTACCTCGCCTACGTGGCGGGCACCTCCAGGTACTACCAGGACATCCACCGCGACGACACGTACTGGTGCATGGCCGACATCGGCTGGATCACCGGCCACTCTTACATCGTCTACGGCCCGCTGGCGCTCGGCACCACGAGCGTGATCTACGAGGGCGTGCCGAACTACCCGGACGCCGGGCGTCCCTGGCGCATCGCGCAGCGGCTCGGCGTGACCATCTTCCACACCTCGCCGACCGCGATCCGGATGCTGCGCAAACTCGGCCCGGAGGAGCCGAACAAGTACGACTGCCACTTCAAGCACATGACCACCGTCGGCGAGCCGATCGAACCGGAGGTGTGGCGCTGGTACCACAGCGTGGTGGGCAAGGGCGAGGCGGTCATCGTGGACACCTGGTGGCAGACCGAGAACGGCGGCTTCCTCGGCGCCACGCTGCCGGCCCTGCAGGCGATGAAACCCGGCAGCTGCGGTCCTGGCGTGCTGGGGATCTACCCGGAGATCCTGGACGAGGACGGCAACGAGATCAAGGCCGGCAGCGGCAGGGCAGGAAACATCTGCATCCGCAACCCCTGGCCGGGTATCTTCCAGACCATCTGGGGCGACCCCGAACGGTACCTGGAAACCTACTACCGCAAGTACTGCAAGAACCCCGAGAGCAAGGACTGGCGGGACTGGCCGTACTTCGCCAATGACGGAGCGGTGCAGGCGGCGGACGGCTACTACCGGATCCTCGGCCGGGTCGACGACGTGATCAACGTGGCGGGCCACCGGCTGGGCACGAAGGAGATCGAATCCGCCGCCCTCACCGTCGAGGAGGTCGCGGAGGCGGCCGCGGTCCCGGTCATCGACGAACTGCGGGGCCGCGTCGTGGAAATGTACATTTCACTCAAGCCCGGCGTCGCTCCCGGCAAGGAGATCGAGGGCAAGGTCGTCACGGCGATCGAAACCGAGATAGGCAAGATCGCACGGCCCAGGACGGTCTGGATCGTCGCCGACATGCCCAAGACCCGATCCGGCAAGATCATGCGCAGGGTCATCGCCTCCGTCTCGAACTTCACCGACGTCGGGGACGTCTCCACGCTCGCCAACCCCGAGATCGTGGACGATATCCGCCACCACGTCCAGGCCCAGAAGGCAGCGCGCGGCGAGGTCCCGCGCCAGTTGACGCCAGAGGAGGAGGCGGAGATCAAGGCGTTCGGCCAGGCCGAGTGACGCCAGAGTCCGCGACCCCGCGCGCTATCATCGGCGCAGCACGCCACGATGCGCACCAGCGGGCGGGAGAGACGGAGCTTGGACTACTACGCCGCCCGGGTAGCGGTGGTCACCGGAGCGGGCTCCGGGATCGGCCGCGCGCTGGCGCTGCGGCTGGCGCGCCGCGGCGCCCGGCTGGCGCTGCTCGACCGGGATGCCGGTTCGGTGACGGGGACCGCGCGGCGGTGCGAGCAAGCCGGCGCGCAGGTGCGGGCGGACACGGTCGATGTCACCGACCGCGCGGCCCTGCTGCGCTGCGCCTCTGCCGTCCATGGTGGGTTCGGCCGCGTTGACCTGGTCTTTTGCGTCGCCGGGGTCATTCACACCGGAAGCGTGCTCTCGTCGGACTTCGCCGACATCGAGCACGTCATCGGAACCAACGTCGTCGGCACCATGAACACGGCCAAGGCCTTCCTGCCTTACGTGATCGCCTCGGGCGGCGGGCACGTCGTCCTGTTTTCGAGCGGGTTCGGGCTGATCGCGGCACCGCGTTACAGCGCGTACAGCGCGTCCAAGTTCGCGATCCGCGGGTTCAGCGAGTCGCTGCGGCAGGAGATGGCGATTGACGGGCACCCGGTGTCGGTGACGTGCGTCTTCCCTGGCGGGGTGCGAACGCCTATCGTGCGGCACGGCAGGTTCGCGGCGGACGAGGACGCCGAGGCGGTCATCGCCGCCTTCGAGGGCAGGGTCGCGCGCACCGACGCCGCCAAGGCCGCGTCCGTCATCTTGCGCAGGGTGGAACAGGGCAGGACCCAGGCGTTCGTGGGCCTGGACGCGCATGCCGCGGCACTGGTCGCGCGCACGGCGGGCGGCGCCTACCCGCGGGTCCTGGGCTGGTTCATCCGCAGGACCCGTCGCAGGCGGAGACCGTGACCAGGGCCGCGGTGGTGTGCTGGTCAAGGAGCATGAGGCGCGCGGTGACGGCGACTGTCATCCATTCGCCGGCGGCCGAACGCACCCGCAGCAGGCCCTGCGACTGCTCGCTCGTGGCAAGCTGATCCGACATCCGCCGGGCAAGCGGCAGGTCACCGGGGTGGATGGCTGGCTGGTGCGGCGCGTCGTTCTGCCACGCGATCCCGGGCAGGGGGTCATCTATCCAGCGGATCAGGGTCAGTGTCCGCAGGTTCATGATCGCCCGGTGCTTGCCCCGGGACCGTTCGGCCGCGATCACCTGCTGCGCGAGCATCATGGTGCGGGGGGCGCTCGGGGTGCTGTCCGCGGGCCCTATGTCGTGCGTGATCCCGCGCAGCACCACCTCGGTGCCCCCGTCTTCGCGCGTTTCGGCCACCACGCGGCAGGCGAGGTTCACCGCGCGCAGTTCCCCGTCGTCACGGCGGACGGACCAGGTTGCCTGGTGCTCGGTGCCGGGCTGCGCCTTGACGAGCATCGCCAGGGCCGACGCCTCGTCGGCGTTGGGCAGCAGGCGGGCGAACGCCTCCGCGGTGAGCCGCTGTTTCCTGCGGTTCTCCGGCGCGACCCCGTACAGGTCGAGCAGGTCGTCGGAGCCGCCGATCTTGTCGGTCGTCAGGTTGAAGTACCAGGCCCCGGCCAGGTCACGGGGCGGAGGCTGCTCGCCAGGATCGCCCGTCCACGCGTAGACGCCATGGACGTGGCCGGAAAAGCAGGCCAGCGGGTGGCCGATGAGCTGACGGCGGCCGTCGAGCGACAGGGCACGGACCGGCTGACCGGAGCCGGCGACCCGCGCGACCAGCGCCCTGACGTCGTCGAAGTACCGGCCCCGGCCGAGCACCGAGGCGATCGGCACCATCCGCTTGGGAGTCCGGCCGATGCCGATCACCGTGGGCTCCTCGTGCCCCTGCCCGCCGAATGTCTCGATTAACAACCACCGGTTGGCCATCGCCGTCTCCTCTCCCCGGAACCGCTGTCGTTGACTCTCCCACGGTGTTTTTATAGGTTTACCGTGGTTCGGCGTTCAGCCGCACGCGAACTGGGTCTGGTCTGCGTATATCGGCCTGATCCCTTGAATCGTCTTTGGGCTGCCCGCGGCGCGGGAGCCCCGGCCACGATCAGGGATCGACATGGACTCGCTCGCTGACTATGACCTGGCGGCGCTAGCCGATCCCGGGTACGGCTTCGACGCGTCGAAGCCGGCCACCGCCCGTGTCTACAACTACTGGCTCGGCGGGAAGGACCACTTCGCCGCCGACAGGGAACAGGCGCACAGGCTCACCCGGATCTGCCCGCTGCTTCCCCTGCACGCACGGGAGAACCGGATGTTCCTCGGCAAGGCGGTCGCGTGGCTCGCCGACCAGGGCATCCGCCAGTTCATCGACGCCGGCTGCGGGCTGCCGGCGACGCAGAACACCCACCACGTCGCCCAGGCGGCCGACCCGTCCTGCCGGGTCGCCTACGTCGACCACGACCCCGTGGTGGTCGCGCACGCGTCCGCGCTGCTGGCGAAGGGCCCGGGCGTCGCCGCGTTCCGCGGTGACCTGGCCGAGCCTGACGGCATCCTCGGCGGCGAGGCGCTACGGAAAGTGATCGACCTGAGCCAGCCGGTGGCGGTGATCCTTACCCTGGTCCTTGACTTCTTCGACGCCCGGAGCGCCCGCGCCATCGTGGCGTCCTTCGCCGAGGCGGCGGCCGCGGGCAGCTACGTGGTGGTCTCGGCCGGGTGCTGGGACCGCGAGACCGGCGACAGGCTGACGGCGGAGTTCGGCCAGGCTGGGCTGCGCAACCACTCGCCCCGGCAGATCGCCGGGTTCCTCGGCGGCCTGGAGATGGCCGGCCCGCCCGGGCTGTGCGACGCCAGGCACTGGCTGCCCGGCAGGCCCGTCCCGCCGCCGGACCAGGGCGCGGGGCACGTCCTTGCCGCCGTCGCGCGCAAGCCCTGAGGTGAATGCGCATCCGGCGCCCCCTGCCCCGGGCCTGACCGCCCTGCCCGGCCAGCGCGACCCACGAGCAGGGCACGCCGCGCCGCTGCCGCACTACGCGGCAGCCGCGCACCGGTTAGGTTCCTGCGCGGTCCTTGCGCCGGCTGCTGATCCGCCGTGCCGCCTCGATCAGCGCGCTGACCACGAGCGTTGCGCCGAACGCGGCGAGCAGCCCGAGCCATGGCTTGTCCTCGAAGGCCCTGCCGCCGAGCCGGCCGGCGAAGAAGGCGTACAGCGCCCAGATCACGGCCGCGACCGCGGTCGCGATGACGAACCTGCGGCGGTCGTAGCCGATGAGTCCGCAGCTGAGCGTGACCGCCGTCCGGCCGCCGGGAATGAAGCGGCAGACCACGATCACCTGCATCCCGAATCGCTGCAGTGAGCGCTCGGCCCAGGCGCGCCGTCGCGCGCCCTTCTCGCCAGCGAGGAACCTGCGTTCGGCGAAGGGCCCGAAGCGGCGGCCGATGAGGTAGGAGAGGTTGTCGCCGAGGAACGCGCCGATGGCGGCGCAGGCGACGAGCAGCGCTATGCGCGGGTCGGCGCTGCCCGCGGTCGCGACGCCCAGGGCGATGACCGCGGTTTCGCTCGGGACTACCGGGAAGATCGCGTCAAGCGCCGGCATGACGACGGCGATCGCGTACGAGAGCACGGAATCGGCCTGGAGGCTGGTGAGGACGCTCATTCGCGTGCCGGTCCCCGCCGCCCTTGGCCGGGATTGATCGCCGCGGTACGGGCGATGCCATCGCTGGCGAGCGCGGCCGCCGCGTCGACGATGAGTCCGAGCGCCGCGCCGCCGGCGACGTCGAGTGGCAGGTGGGCGCCGACGTAGACCCGGGTCAGGCCCACGACCGGAACGGCGCACAGGATGAGGACGCGGCCAGGGGCGCGCAGCCGGGGGAACGCGGCGGCGCCGAGGGCGACGGCCACGCCCGCGTGCCCGGACAGGTATCCCAGCCCGGCGGCCTCGTGGCCGCGGCGGTGGGTGCCCGGCAGCAGCCTGCCCGGCCTGGGGCGCCGCACGATCCGCTTGACGACCTTGGACAGCACCCAGGCGCCGGTTCCCTCCGCGAGAAGCCGCCCTGCCAGCTCGCGGTCTCCGGCAAGCCACGCCACCCCGGCCGCCGAGGGAGCCGCGCCGATGGCGCCAAGCTGCATGACGGCCCACGCGGGCGGGTACAGCGAGCCCGGCAGGCCGTTGACCGCCCGGAAGGCCGCGGTCTCGCAGGGACCGACGGGTGCGCGGCGCGCGGCCAGCGTCGTGGCCACCAGGACTGCCGTTCCGGCGCCGAGCCGGACCCGGGGATCGGCCAGCCGGGTCACGGATCGAGCTCCACGCCGAGCTTGTGCTTCAGGACCAGCCGGAGCTGCTGCCTCGGGTAGAGCCCGACGGCCTCCTGGAACTGCTCGATCAGCGCGATCTGCGAGCCGAGCGCGAAATCGAACCGGTAGCTCACGCAGCCTCCAGGGAACACGTCGTACATGGTGCCGGCGAACCGCGGCGAGATGGAGCCCAGCCGCGTGTAGGTGAGCACTCCGGGGGCCCGCGCCGTGGACGGGGAGGCGCCGGCGGTCTGGCAGCCGGGGGTGAGCCGGACGGTCACCGGCTGGCCGGGGGAGCGGTCGGAGTCGAGCTGGAAGCTGGTGCCGTTCTGGGACGGGGCGAAGCCCGAGGTATCCCATCCTGGCGGCAGCTCACGGATGCAGGGCAGGTAGGAGGCGCCCGGCACCGACTGCGCGACGATCGCCAGCCGGAGCGGGTCGCCGCAGCCGGGGACGGTGTCGCGCAACCCGGCGCAGCCGGTGAGCGCGGCAGCCGCGGCGAGCGTCACGGCGGTCAGCAGCGCGGCGAGCGGGCCGCGCAGGCCCTGGCGCGGCGTCATAGCAGCCCCGCCGCCCTCAGGAAGACGCCGAACAGGGCGACCGCCGCCACCAGGGCCGTGAGCAGCGCCGCCGTGACCGCTACGCGGCGGATGTCCCACAGCTGGACAGGGACGGGGCGTCGCGCGGGGGCGAGCTGGCGGAAGAGGCCGGTGAGGTGGCGCCCGTCCGCGCGCATGAGGGACCTGAGCTGGCTGGGGATGGTGATGCTCCGGCAGGCGGCGAACGCCTCGGCCACGTCATCGGCCGCGAAGACGTTCAGCGCCCGTTCGTAGACGTGGTCAGGAGTGCTCGCCAGGGCCAGGGTGAGCATCATGTTGGCCAGATCCACCGCCTGGCGCCAGGGGGTGGGCCGTACCGCGGCGAATGCGACGTCGATGAGCAGGACCTTGCCGTCCCGGACCAGGATGTTCGAGGGCTTGATGTCGCGGTGCGCCAGCCCCGCGTCCCACATGCGCCGGACCACGCGAAGCGCGTCGTCGATGACCTGGTCGTCCACCGTGGCGTTTCGTATCTCCCTGGCACCTTCGAAGAACTCCATGACGATCAGGTACTCGCGTTCCGGCGTGATCTCCGCGAATCCGTAAGGCCTGGGCGTCGGCAGCGCGGCGTCTCGGGTCAGGCGCAGCAGGTGGTCCTCGTACTCGACCAGCCTGCGCACGGTGGAGAACGGCTTCTCGTCTTCGAGCCGCCCGTAGACGACGGTTCTGGCCAGCTTGTACCAGCGGTCGGACCTGAGGTGGTTCAGCGCGTACACCTTGCCGAACAGCGCGGTGCCGCGACCGTCGGGGCCGCGGAACCGGATGCGCAGCGGAGTCGAGCCGGCCGAGGCCTCAAGGCCGAACGGCTCCACGCTGGTGACGGTGATGCCAAGCTGCTGGTCCAGCGCCGTGACGATCGCGGCTCCGCGGCGGCCGCCGATGTCGAGGTGCGCCTTGCGCCCGCCCCGGTAGGAGACGGGGAAGACGTCGCCGGGGACCGCCAGGCGGAAAGCCGCCACGGCCAGCGGCCAGCCGATGATCAGCGCGGTCAGCTGGTCGGTTGGATGATCGACGGCCAGGTACAGCCGGGCGGCGCAGAAGGCGGCGATGATGATCGCGGCCACCCGCTTCCCTCTGTTCCGCCATCGCCCGGCAGGCACAAGCGTGTATAGGGCCCCCGCCAGCACCAGGGTCAGCACGCCCACCGGGCGCGATGGCTGCGAGTAGCCCTGCCATGGCCCGAGGATCGCGATCCCGGCGGGCCGCATCCGGCCGATCTGAAGCGTCATCGCGGAGATCAGCAGGGTGGCGGCCAGGACTATGACCAGGTAAGCGGCGAGATGCCGGAACCGACGCGTCACCACGAGCACCGCGATGGTGCCGAGCGCGAGCACCCGCGCCGTCCACGGCGATGCCAGCGCGTTGACGTCCAGCATCAGCCGGGTCAGCCAGCCAGTGCGCACTGCGGCGACCGCGCGGAGCGCCGCGAGGTCGGCCCTGGTGATGACGCCGAGTGCCGCGGGGACGGACATGCCAGCCCACAGCGCGCCGGCTACCCCGGCCAGCAGCAGGTACCAGCGGGTGCTGTGGTCGATGTGGCGGGGCAGCGGCGGCGGCTCGCCTGAGGGCCGGCGCCGCCGCCCGCGCAGCGACCCGGATATCAGGGGAGTGACTTCCGGCCCTACGGGATCCGGCCCGGGCGCCGGTAGCGTGCTCATGGCCGCGCCACCGCCGTGCGGTGACCCGCCGCGGAACGGCAGGCCGGCGTGGCGGAGAAGGTGAGACCATGCCCGTCCGCACGACTGCCGCCCGGCTGGGAACGGCGTGCCGGCGTGCGGTCGCCTGCACCGCCTGCTCGGTGGGGCTCGTGCTCGTCGCCTCGTGCCAGCCGGGTGCGGCGCCGGCCCGCGGCGCCAGCGCGGACCGCGGCGCGGTGGTGGTCGCCTCGTTCAACTTCCCGGAAAGCGAGCTGCTTGCGGCGATCTACGGGCTGGCCATCCAGCACGCCGGGATCCCGGTCCAGCTGCGGCTCGACCTCGGTCCCAGGGAACTCGTCCAGCCCGCGCTCGAGCAGGGCCTGGTGGATGTGGTTCCCGAATACCTCGGGACCGCGCTGGCCAGCCTCGTGCCCCATCCGGGCGTCCGGATGCCGGACCGGGCGGCGGTCCGGGCCGCGCTGGCCCGGTGGCATGTCCAGGTGGCGACCCCGGCCGATGCTCAGGACCAGAACGGCGTGGTGGTCACCGCGGCAACAGCCCGCCACCTGGGCCTGCGCACGGTGAGCGACCTGCGGCGTGCCTCCGGCAGGCTGGTTCTCGGCGGCGCCCCGGAATGCCCGGACCGGCCGTATTGCCTGCCCGGGCTGCGCAGGACATACGGGCTCCGGTTCGCCAGGTTCCTGCCCTTCGACACCGAGGAACAGCGCGTCACCGCGCTTCGGGACGGCGTGGTCGGCGTCGCGGTGCTCGACACCACCGACGGGAACCTTGCCGCAGGCGATCTGGTCCTGCTCTCCGACGACCGCCACCTGCAGCCAGCGGAGAACGTCGTGCCGATGATCACCGACCGCGCGATGGCCCGCTACGGCAAGCGGCTGGCCGGCGCCGTCAACGCGGTCTCCGCCCGGCTGACCTCCAAGGCGCTGCTGTTCATGGGCTGGCGTATCGAGGTGGCGGGCGCGGGGGTGCTGCCCGAGGCGCGCGCCTGGCTGGAACGCCACGGCATCCTGCCCCGGCCGGGCTGAGCGCGGCATGCCGGTCATGGCCCGTACGCCTTGCGCGCCGCCTGGTCCAGTCGCGCGGCGGTGACGTTGACGTCGCGGCCGGACAGGAACTGCTGGAGGATCTTCCGCATCCCCTGCCCCTCGGTTCCGCCGAAGCCGGCCGGAGTCAGGTCGGACAGGCTGAACCGGAAGCTGTCGCCCGCTTCCAGCACGCTGGCCGCGATGGACCTGCTGATCTCGTCGGGGTAGGCGGACAGGGCGAGGTTGATGTTCGGCGAGACGAAGCCGCCCGCGCCCGCCCAGATGGCCGCCGCCTGAGGGCTCGCCAGATACCGGATGAGCGCGTCCCCGGCGGCGGAGCGGCGCATCAGCACCGCGGCGTCACCGCCGGCCACTACCGCCGGGCCCGGCCGCCCGATCGCGGGGAACGGGAAGACCCCCGCGTCGATGCCGAGTCCGGCGCGCGTCTGCCCGCTGATGATCCCGGCCACGAAGTCGCCTTCGAACACCATCGCAGCGGCGGGAGGAGCGGCGAAAACCTGCCGGACCGATCCGGTGTAGCCGGTCGCCAGCGCCGCCTTCGGCCCGCCGGCGATGACGTGCGGGTCGAGCACCCTGGCAAGCAGCCGGAGCGTGGCCTTGACCGAGGGGTCGGTCCAGCCGATCTTGTGCGCCGCCAGGAGGTCATACCGGCCCGGCCCGGCCAGGCGGAGGTAGAGGTTGGAGAACCAGTCGGCCAGGGTCCAGCCGTCCCGGCCGCCGACCGCGAACGCCGGCGTTCCTGAATTGGCCAGCCGGCGCGCCAGGGCGGCCAGCCCGTCGACGGTGCCGGGCGGGGCTACGCCCTCGCGCTCGAAGACGTTCTCGTTGTACCAGATCAGGGACTTGTCGGCGGCCTTGAACCAGACCCCGTAGAGGGTGCCGCCGACCGAGCCGAGGTCACGCCAGGCGGGGCTGTAGTTGCTGGCCACGACAGCGCCGGCGATGTTGTCGAGCGGAACGAGCAGATGCTCCGCGGCATACCTGTCGAGCAGGCCGGGCTGCGGTAGGAACGCCACGTCCGGAGGCCGGCCTTGCGCCAGCCGGGCCGCCAGGAAGGCCGGGACGCTGTATCCGGTCGACGTGTAGGTGACGGACACCCCGGTCTGGCGGGTGAACGCCTGTAGCACCAGCTCGAAGCGCTGCTGCTCGACGCCCGACCAGACCGCGGCGACTTCGAGCCTGCTCCCGCGCAAGCCCTGGCCGGGCGACGCGGCAGGCCCGGGTCCGGCCGAACAGGCCGCGGCGGAGCAGGCGACGGCGAGCACGGCGCCGGCCACTGCCGTCATCCGCGCTGCCCTGAGCCAGCTTCGCCCGTCCATGTCTGCGTTCACTCCGGTTATTTACCCAGCCGGCCGTCTGCCCGGGATCGGCCCCGAGCACGGATCGCTACCTCAGGATCGGGGCGTCCAGTCCCGCTCAGGTAGGGGCCTTTGCCGCCGCGACGGGGGCCGTTCGCCACCTTTGCCTGCCATCCATGCCCGGTCACAATCGGCGTAATGAGATTGGTGCCTGGTGCACGGCCGGCGCGGACCACGGCCAGCCTGGCGGGGGATTGCGAGCGCGTCGGCTCCTGCTCCGGGCCGGGGGGAGTTCGCGATGGCTGCTGTCATAACGCCCGTACCGCCCGCTGTGCTGGGGAAAGCCGCCGCCCGGACCGTGGACGCCGTCAAGGTCTACGGCAAGGGCCAGGTCGAGGTGCGTGCCCTGGACGGCGTCACGGTCGAGTTCACGGCCGGGCGCTACACCGCGATCATGGGGCCGTCCGGCTCGGGCAAGTCGACGCTGCTGCACTGCGTGGCCGGCCTGGACGCCCTGACTTCCGGGCAGGCCTTCATCGGCGACGCGGACCTGAGCACGCTCAACGATCACCAGCTCACCATCTTGCGGCGCGACCACGTGGGGTTCGTGTTCCAGTCGTTCAACCTGGTGCCGACCATCACCGCCGCCGAGAACATCGGCCTTCCGCTGCTGCTAGCGGGGCGGAAGGGCGATCAGGCCTGGATCACCAAGATCATCGAGACCATGGACATCGGCTCCCGGCTGCATCACCTCCCGGACCAGATGTCCGGCGGCCAGCAGCAGCGGGTCGCGGTTGCCAGGGCGCTGGCCAGCCGCCCCGCGATCATCTTCGCCGACGAGCCGACGGGCAACCTGGATTCGCATGCCGGCGCCGAGGTGCTCGGCTTCATGCGCCGGGCCGTGGACGAGATGAGCCAGACGATCGTCATGGTCACGCACGACCCGATCGCGGCCAGCTACGCCGACCGGATCGTGTTCCTGGCCGACGGGCGGATCGTGGACGAGATGCTCGCGCCGGCGTCCGACCGGGTGCTGGAGCGGATGAAGCGGTTCGGGGAGTGATCCGCCATGATCAAGGTCATCATGCGCGGGCTGCTGGCACGGAAGTTCCGCCTCATCGCCACCGCCATGGCCGTCACGCTCGGCGTCGCGTTCATGGCGGGCACGCTGGTGCTCACCGACACCTACGGCCAGACCTTCAACGACCTGTCCGCCGGGGTCTACAAGGGCACCGACGCCGCGGTCCGGGCCACCGCGGTGTTCAACGGGCCGCAGTTCACCGGCGAGCAACGCCCGTTCGTCGACGCCTCGCTCCTGGGCCCCCTCAGCCGGGTTCCCGGCGTCGCCGCGGCCGAGGGCTCGGTCATGGGATACACCAGGCTGATCGGGAAGGACGGGAAGGCCCTGGGCAACCCGGTCAGCGGAGCGCCGACGCTCGGCGGCAACTGGAACCAGGTGGCGGCGCTGAACCCGTGGCATCTGGTGGCCGGGCACGCCCCCAAGGCGGCCGGCCAGGTGGTGATCGACGCCAAGAGCGCGACCGACGGCCACCTCAGCGTGGGTGACTTCACGACCGTCCTGGTCAAGGGACCGCCGCAGCGGGTCCAGGTCGTCGGCATCATCCGCTTCGGTGCCGCCGACAGCCCCGGCGGCGCGTCCACGGTGCTGTTCACGACTCCCGTCGCGCAGCGACTGGTCGCCGCGCCCGGGAAGTTCAGCAGCATCCTGTTCGTGGCCAAGCCCGGCGTGTCACAGCGACAGCTCGTCAGCAACCTCCGGCAAGCGCTGCCGCACGGCCTCGAGGCGATCACCGGGTCGGCGCTCATCGAGGAGATGCAGGGCCAGTTCGCCCAAATACTCTCGTTCTTCAGGACCATCCTGCTGATCTTCGCGGTCGTGGCGCTGCTGGTCGGCGCCTTCATGATCTTCAACACGTTCTCGATCACGGTTGCGCAGCGAACCCGGGAGAACGGCCTGCTCCGCGCGCTGGGCGCGAGCAAGCGGCAAGTGCTCGGAGCTGTGCTGGCGGAAGCCGTGGCGGTCGGCATCATCGCGTCGGTGATCGGGCTCGCGGCCGGCGTCGCCGTGGCCGTCGGCCTGAAGGCCATGCTCAGCGGGCTCGGCGTGGCGAGCCTGCCCACCGGCGGTGTCGTCTTCACCGCGCGGACGGCCCTCATCGCGGGCCTGGCCGGCCTGGCCGTGACGATCGCCGCGGTCATCTCGCCGGCCCGCAAGGCCGCCAAGGTGTCTCCGGTCGCAGCGATGCAGGACGTGACCGTGGGCAGCACCGGCTACGGCTCCAAGGAGCGCGTCATGGTGGGGACCACGATCCTGGTCCTCGGGGTGGCCGCGCTGTTCGCCGGCCTCTTCGCCAACGTCGCCAGTCGCGTCCTAGTGGTCGGCGCCGGCGCGCTGCTGGTGTTCTTCGGGGTCTCGGTGCTCGGCCGGACCGTGTCGCTGCCGCTCAGCCGCGCGGTCGGCGCGCCGCTGCCCAGGCTGCGGGGCGTCACCGGAAAGCTGGCGCGCCAGAATGCGATGCGCAACCCCAAGCGCACCGCGGCCAGCGCGTCCGCGCTGATGATCGGCGTCGGCTTGGTCGGGTTCTTCGCCATTCTCGCCTCCTCAAGCACCGCCTCGGTCAACTCGGCGATCGACCGCAGCTTCGCCGGGGACATCGTGATCGACTCTGGCGGGGGCCTGATGGGCGGCGTGGATCCCGCGCTGGCCGGGCAGCTCAGCAAGCTCCCGCAGGTGCAGGCCGCCACCGGGGTGGCCATCGGCCTCGCCGAGATCAACGGCAAGGTCGAGCAAGTCTCCGCCGTGGACCCGCGCGCAGCCGCCCAGATCTTCAACGTCAGCCCCGTCCAGGGCACGCTGGCCGGCCTCGGCCGCAACGGCATCGCCGTCTACAAGGACGTCGCCGCCGCCGACCACCTGAGGCTCGGCAGCACCGTCCCTGTGCTGTTCAAGGACACCGGGCGGCGGGACCTGACGGTCGCGCTGATCTACGGGGAAGCCACCGGCGCGCCAGCCCCGCGCTACTTCATGGGCAACCAGGTCTTCAACGCCAACTTCCCCGTCCGGTATGACAGCCGGGTCTTCGTCAAGAAGGCGCCGGGCGTCAGCACCGCGGCCGCGCTGACCGCGGTCCGCGCCGTCGCCGACAGGTACTCGGGCACTACCATCATGGACCAGGCGGCGTTCAAGGCGGAACAGGCCAAGCCGATCCAGCAGCAGCTGACGATGGTCTACGTCCTGCTCGCGCTGGCCATCATCATCGCCCTGCTCGGCATCGGCAACACGCTGGCGCTGTCGATCGTCGAACGCACCCGGGAGCTCGGCATCATGCGCGCGGTCGGGATGACCAGGCAACAGCTGCGGTCCATGATCCGCTGGGAGTCGGTGATCATCGCCCTGCAGGGCACGGTGCTCGGCCTGCTCGTCGGCGTGTTCTTCGGCTGGACCCTGGCACTGGCCATGAAAAACCAGGGGATCACCGTGTTCAGCGTCCCGGTGCCCACCCTGGTGATTGTCGTGGTGCTCGCCGGCCTGGCCGGCGCCGCGGCCGCGATCTGGCCAAGCCGCCGTGCGGCGAAGCTTAACATCCTGCGCGCCATCGTCAGCGAGTGACTTGTGACCAGCCTAGGATCCCAGGAGGTGCGCGGTGAACGTGATCGTCGTCTATGCCACCAGGCACGGCTCGACCCAGCAGGTGGCCGGCGCGGTCGCCGACGCGCTGGGCTCGCGCGGCGCCCAGCTCACGCTCCGCCCGGCCAGGGCAGTGCGGGAACCTGTCGCCGGAACCGGCCGCGCCCCGCGGATCGTCGCGTGACTGGGGCGCCTGCGCATCTGGCCCAGAACGCGGCACGAGCCAGTGGTTCAGCTGCGGCGCCGCCCGCCGCTCCCCAGTCAGTGCTGGTCGTCGCCGAGCCGGGCGGCGTCCAGGTCCAGGTCGTGCTGCAGATGCTGGCGGGTGGCCTGGCCGATGGTGCCGTCGTCGTAGAGGCGGGCGAGCTCGGCGTTCTCGGCGGCGTTCAGGTCGCGGCGCAGCTCCCGGTCGGTCAGGCCGTCCGGCTCCGGGGGCCGGTGCCCGCCGATCCGGGCGCGGGCGTGGCCGATCCGGGCCTGCAGGCCGGCGCGGGCCCGGTCGATCACGTCGTCGGAGGCGGAGCCGCTGGCGGCGAGCTCGTCCAGCCGGGCCAGGGCCGCCTCGGCCAGCCGCAGCCGGGCCGCGGTCTCCTCGTGCCGCGCGCTGCCTGTCCGGGCGATCCCGGCCAGCCGGACCAGCGGCTCGAGGGTGAGTCCCTGCACGATCAGCGAGACCGCGATCACCGCGGCGGCGATCACCAGGACCAGGTCGCGCCGCGGCAGCGGGGTGCCGTTCGCCGCGATCAGCGGGATGGACAGCGCCGCGGCCAGCGGGACGACCCCGCGGGTACCGGCCCACGACACCACGGCGGGCACCGGCCAGGACAGGCCCCTGGCGTCGCTGCGCCGCCGGGTGACCGCCGACAGCGGGAACACCCACACGACCCGGGTCACGATCAGCGTCCCGGTCAGCGCGAGCGCCTCCGCCGGCCAGGCCTCCGCATGCGACAGGGCACGGATCAGGGCCGGCAGTTCCAGGCCGATAAGGGCGAACACGACGCTTTCCAGCAGGAAGATGACTGTCTGGTAGACCGAGTGCAGCTGCAGCCGCGTCTGGGCGGTGGTGATCCGCGCCCGCCCCGCGCCGACCGTCAGCCCGGTGACGATCACCGTCATCACCGGGGAGACGTGCAGCGCCTGGCCGGCCACGTAGGCCACATACGGGGTGATGAGCGCGATGACGGTTTCCAGCACCGGGTCGCAGACGCGGCGGCGCAGGCCGATCACGCCGGCCGCCAGCACGCCTCCCGCCGCCGCGCCGCCTCCCGCCAGGACCGCGAACTGCCCGGCCCCGTGCACCAGCACACCGCCGAAACCGGTCCTGGCCGCCGGCCCGGCGACCGCGAACGAGACCGCGATCTGGAACAGCACCAGGCTGGTCGCGTCGTTGAACAGGCTCTCGGCCTGCACCAGCGCCTGCACCCTCGGCGGCAGCGACAGCCGCCGGCCCAGCGCGCTGACCGCCACCGGGTCCGTGCTTGCCAGCACCGCCCCGAGCACGAACGCCATGCCCGCAGGCACGGCCGCCACCGCCCACGTCACTGCGGCGACCGCGGCCGCCGACGCCAGCACCAGGCCCACCGCCAGGACGGCAACCGGCCGCCATACCGCCCGCAGGTCACGCCATGGCAGTTCCTCGCTGGCCGCGTACAGCAGCGGCGGCAGCACCACCAGGCTCACCACATCAGGTGTCACATGAGGCTCAGGGATGCCCGGCAGCAGGCCGGCGACCAGGCCCGCGATCACCAGCAAAGACGGGGCCGGGACACGAAGCCGGCCCGCGAACGCCGCGACCACCGTGCCCAGCACCACCAGGAACAAGATGATCTCGATACCCCGCACGCCTGCCGACCTTGTCTGCTCGATCCGCCACACAATGCCGACCAGACTTCCCGGCGCGCCGCCGCCAGCCTACCAGGGACACCTGCCTGCGCCATGGTGACCGTCCCGGGGTCCTCCAGCCCGGTCGTCAGGCTGATCACGACCTTTGCTGGATCGTGTCGTTATCCGCGTGCGTAGTCGGTGGCGCCTGCCCAGTCAAGCAGCACCGCGGTCTCGTCGCCGATGACCCACGCGTCGTGGCCGGGTGGCACGCTGCCGACCTGACCCGGTTCCGCGTCGAACGTGGTCCCGTCGGCAAGCTGGATCCTCAGCCGCCCGGATACCTGGTAGCCGACGTGCGCCGCCTGGCACAGGTCGGTGCCGGCGATGGGCCGTACATGCTCCGACCACCGCCAGCCGGGCGAGAGCACCATCCGCCCGACGTCCCCGGCCGGCGTGTGGATGAGCTCAAGCCGGCCCTTGCCGAAGGTGCGCACCTCGTGCGGCCGGGCGAAGTCCTGGTAGCCGGGCCGCAACTCGCCCGGGTCCCAGGCCTGCACTTCTTCCTGCCTGACGATGTGGCCGCCGTCGACGTCGAGGACCGACGAGGCGAGCACCTGCGAGCCGTCCGGGTACTCGCAGCGCTGCATGAAGGAGACGCTGCCGTCTCCTGCCACGATGTGGTCCAGGCGGCGTTCACAGGACCAAAGCCGACGGCTGCGCAGGCTCGATGGCGCATGAGTGGAGGCGCGGTGAAGATTCCGGCGTCCCTCCGCCTGCCGGAACGGGGGGTGGCGGCTCTGGTCAGGGTTTGCGGCCGACGGCGCCGTAACACGAGACATCGGCGGCGGACGGCCGGAGCCGGGCTTCGTCCCGCCACTCGGAGACCAGTACCACGCCAGGATCGACGATGCGCAGCCCCTGGCTGGTGAACGCCAGTTCCTCGAACGCGCGGGCCCGGCGGGCCCGGGCTGGCTTGCCGGTTGCCTCGCGGTACAGATCGGCCGCCGCGCCGATCGTCGCCGCGTCGTGCTCGTCCGTGATCTGGGACGCGGCAAGGAAGCTGCCCGAGGGCAGCGCCTTCAGGAGAGTGCCGAGAATCGCCTGAGGATCCCATTCGTCCGCGACGAAGTGCAGGACGGCGATCAGCAGGACCGCGACCGGCCTGCTGAAATCCAGCACCTCAGATGCCCCGGCGATGATCGCCTCCGGCTGCCGGATATCGGCATACAGGTATCCGGCCCTGCCTTCGGGACCGGATCGCAGCAAGGAACGGGCATGGCTTATCACGAGCGGGTCGTTGTCGACGTATACCACGCGGCTTCCCGGCAGCTCCCGCTGGGCGATCTCATGGACGTTCGGCGCCGTCGGCACGCCGCTGCCAATGTCAAGGTACTGGCCGATGCCTTCCTCGGCAGCCAGGTAATGCACGGCCCGGCGCATGAACTCGCGATTCTCGCGGGCGAACACCCGCACCGTCGGCCAGACTTCCTCGGTCCGGCGGCCGAGTTCCCGGTCCGCCTCGAAGTTGTCCTTGCCGCCGAGGTAATAGTCGTAGGCGCGCGCGGGATGCGGCTTCAAATGATCGACATCCAGCGGAAGCGGGGCAGCATCCACGCCAGCTACCCTACCGGTGCCGGGCGTTACTTCTGAACGGCGGCGAATACCCGCGCGGCCACCTGTTGCGCTAGCAAAGGTCTGGAGGATCTCGTCGGTGGGAGTGTCAAGGATGTCCTGCGGATGACAGGTGAGGCCAGATGGTGGAAGTTCTTCTCCATCGTGAGCGCCGCGTCCTGGTCGTGCTCGACCGCGGCCGTTACCCGGTACCCCGCTGCCTCCACGCCCAGATCCAGTCCGCCGGCGCCAGAGAACAGGGAGATTGCCACCGGTCCGTCTGTCATGGGGCAAGGATGTCATGACCCTATGACAGAACGGCCGCGACGCACCGAAGCCGGGTGTGCGTCAGATTTGCAGGTGGTCAGGATCATCTTCGAGTTCCAGCACGTCAGACGGCGCTCGTCTGGTTGTACGGGTAACGACCAGACGAGCCACGGTGGCTGTGAGGTCTGGGTCTCATTTGCCAGTCACGAAGATGACGGATGGCCGCGCCCTGTACGGGCGCTCGTGCTGGCCCGTGCCGTCAATCAGCTCGGCGCCTTCGCGGTGTCGTTCCTGGCCGTCGCGCTCGTACACGTCTATGGCGCCTCGCTCGTCACCGCCGGGTGGGTGGTCGCGCTCTTCGGCCTTGCAACGGTGCCATCACGGCTGGCCGGCGGGCGGATGGCCAACCGCCTCGGGCGACGCCCGACGATCGTGCTCGGGCTCCTCGGCTGCAGCGTTTCACTGCTCGTCATTGCCGTCTCGCCCGGTGTCGGCGGAGCGGCGGCGGGGGCCGCGCTGCTCGGCCTCGCCTTCGAGATCTACGAGCCGCCCAGCCAGGCGCTACTCGCCGAGATGGTGGCGCCTGAGCGGCGTCCGCAGGCCTTCGGGTTGCTCGGTGCCGCGCTGGCCGCCGCTGGCGTAGGCGCGGGGATCATCGCGGTGCTGCTCGGCGGCGTCAGCCTGCGGTTGCTGTTCGTCGCCGACTCCGTCACCTGCGTGGCAGCGGCAGCGCTGATCCTGACGTGGGTGCATGAGCCATCCATCGCGCGGAGGGCCACGTCTGACGGCAGCCCGTGGCGGGATCGCCGCCTGCTGGTGATGCTCGGTATCGGCACAGGCATCGCCTTCGCCTGGAACCTCTCGGTCACCGCGCTTCCGCTGACGGTTGCCGCCCGCGGCCTTGGCCCTGCGGAAACGGGCTGGCTTCTCGCAGTAGCGGCTGCCGTGACGATCGCCGGCCAGCGCTTCCTCCAGGGCGCTGCGGCACGGCCGTTCTTCCTAATGGCGGCTGGGCTTGTCGTCGTCGCCACGGGATTCGCCGTTGTCGCGCTCGCTGACGTGATCCCGCTGCTCTGCCTAGGTGCCGCCACCGTGGCGCTGGGCCAGGTTTTCCTTCTCGGACCTCCGTACGCCGTCGTAGCCGGTCTCGCGGACGACCGCTCCCGCGCGGGGTACCTGGCAGCCTACGGCACTTGCTGGGGCATCGCCCAGACCCTCGGGCCGCTTGCCTCGACTCGCCTGCTGTCCATCGGGGTGTCCGCGGCCTGGCTCACCGGCGCCGCCCTGTGCGTCCTGCTGGCCGCGCTCGTGCCGTTCGCGGGCAGGGCCGTGACAATGGCTGAGCGCCGCCCCGCCCGCGAGACCGTAACCGCCTGACCTGGAGCCAGGTGGTCACGAACTGACGCCGAGGGGACGCATCCCCCATCAGCGCCCTGACAGGACTGTCTCACGGCTGATGATAGTGGATACTTTTCCCTGTCAAGGGATTCGGTCGCTGCCGGGAATCCCTTCATCGTCAGCGATTGACATGGAACGGGACGAATGGCGCCAGCGTAAGTTTCGGCGCGCGGCTTTGTCAGCAGCGGCGGTCTATGTGGTACAGCCCGCACCTCGCGCCGCCCGCTGAAAGTTTCATGCCGCAAGGGCTGGTGGCGGGCGCGGTCAATGCCCGGCCGGATGCGTATATTGCCAGATCCGCATATTTATTTCATAATAGAATGTTAACGGCCGGATTCCGGGGTCCCGGGCTGGCATAGGAGCTGCTTGGGTGGAGATGCAGTTTCGCCTGATAGGCCCGGTTGAAATCGACTCCGCCGGCCAGGTGATCGAGGTCGGGTCACCTCAGCAGCGTCTGCTGGCCGCCGCGCTTGCGGTCGATGCCGGGCGGCTGGTGAGCGTGGAGGCGCTGATCGACCGGGTCTGGGATGACCCGCCGGCGGGTGCCCGCCGCACCCTGCACGTCTTGATCTCGAAGATGCGCAGGATGCTGGAACACGCGTCCCGCCGCGAGCCGGAAGACGTGACCGTGGTGCGCCGGTCCGGCGGGTACGTCCTTCAGCTCAGCCCGGACAGGGTGGATCTGCTGCGGTTCCGTCGCCTGGCCGACGACGCCCGCCAGGCCGACGGCGCGGCGAGGCTGACGTTGCTGCGCTCCGCTGTCGAGTTGTGGCAAGGCGAGCCGCTGTCGGGCCTGCAGGGAGACTGGGCTGGCCGTGCCCGGGCCGGGTGGCGGCAGGAGTACCTGGAGGCGGCGGTCGCATGGGCGCAGACCGAGCTGCGAACCGGCAGTCCAGCCGCCACGATCGGCACGCTGACGATGCTTGCCGAGGAGTGCCCGCTGGCCGAGTCCGTTTCGGCCGCGCTCATGCAGGCGCTGTGCGCGGTCTGCCGCCCGGCCGACGCGCTGGCCTTCTACGCACGTGCCCGCCAGCGGCTGGCCGATGAGCTGGGGATCGACCCAGGGGCCGAGCTGCAGGCTGCCTACCAGGCAGCCCTGCGTTACTCCAGCCGCCCGCCGGAGTCGATCGCGGCCGCTCCCGGGCCGCTCCCGGCCGGCTCCGCCTCGCCGCCCGACGACCAGGCGGGGCAGCACATGGCGGGGCAGCACACGGCGGGCGTGCCGCGGCAACTGCCGACCGCGCCGCGGCTGTTCACCGGGCGTTCGGCCGAACTGGCCAGCCTCACCGCCGCGTTCGATGACAGCGGCGAATCGGCGCACTCCGCCCAGATCGCCGTCATTGGCGGGACCGCCGGGGCAGGCAAGACCTGGCTGGCGCTGCACTGGGCGCACCGGCATGCCGACCGCTTCCCCGACGGGCAGCTCTGGCTCAACCTGCGGGGCTTCGATCCCGGCGAGCCGCCGCTTGACACCGAGACGGCACTGCGCACCTTGCTTGGCGCACTGGGCGTGCCGCCAGCCTCGGTCCCCGCCACCGTGCCCGCGCAAACCGGGCTGTACCGAAGCGTGGCTGCCGGGAAGCGAATGCTGGTCGTGCTCGACAATGCCCGCGACACCAGTCAGGTAGCTCCCCTGCTGCCCGGCAGCCGCACCTGCCGGGTGCTCATCACCAGCCGCCACCAGCTTCCCGGCATCGTCACGGCCCATGGCGCCCTGACGCTGAACCTGGACGGGTTGAGCAGCCGCGAAGCGCGGGACCTGCTGGCCGGTCACCTCGGCGCGCCGCGGCTGGCAGCCGAGCCGGCCGCGACGGCCGAGCTGCTCACCTACTGCGCGGGGCTGCCGCTGGCCCTCAGCATCGTGGCCGCGCAGGCCAGGACGCACCCGCGATTCGCCCTTGCCGCCATCGCCGCCGGCCTCGCCGACGACGCGACGCGGCTGGACGGCCTGGACACCGGGGAGCCCGTCGCGAGCGTCCGGTCGGTCCTGTCCTGGTCCTACCACGCGCTGTCCGCGGAGGCAGCGGCCCTCTTCCGGCTGCTAGGCCTCGCGCCTGGGCCCGATGTCAGCCTTCCCGCCGCGGCATCCCTGAGCGCGACGACGACCGGGCAGGCACGGGCGGTGCTGCGGGAACTTGAACACGCTAACCTCCTCCTCCAGCACGAGCCGGGCCGTTACCGTATGCACGATCTTGTCGCGCTGTACGCCCTGGAGCAGGCCCGCCGCAGCCTGCCGGCGGCCGCTCAGGCCGGCGCGCTGAGGCGAGCGGTCGACTACTACCTGCACACGGCTGTCGCGGGCGAACTGCTGCTGTCCACCCCGCGCCACATGGTCAGCCTCGATCCGCCCTCTCCTGGCTGCGTCCCCTGCCGCATGCCAGATGGCGAGTCCGTGCTGGAGTGGTTCCGCGCCGAATACCTGTGCCTGCTGGCAGCTCAGCGGACGGCCGCGGCGCGCGGCTGGCACGATGCGGTCTGGCAGCTGGCCTGGGCCATGGAGACTTTCCACAGATTCCAGGGTGACCTGCACAACTGGGCGGCCGCCTGGCGCGCCGCGCTCGCCGCAGCCGACCACCTCGGTGAGCCTTCGATCCAGGCCCTGGCCCGCCGCTGCCTTGGCCAGGCCTGCAGCTACACCGGCCAGTCCGCCGAGGCCCTGACTCATCTGAGCCTCGCGCTGCGCCTGGCCGAGGACGCGGGCGACGCGATGAGCCAAGCGCACGTCCACCGTTTCTTCGCCCGGGCCTGGGAGGTGCAAGGTAACTGGCACCGGGCGCTCAGCCACGCCAGGCACTCCCTGCGCCTGTTCGGGACGCTCGGCTGCCCCCAATGGGAGGCCGACGCGCTCGCCGTCACCGGCTGGTACCACGCCCATCTCGGCCAGCACGCCCACGCGCGCACCGCACTGCGCAAGGCTCTTGACCTTTTCCGGAACCAGGACGACCGCCACGGCCAGGCCAACGCCGAAGACAGCCTCGGCTACATCGCACTGAACACCGGTGAGTACCCCCAGGCCGTCCATCACTACGCCGAGGCGCTCGGCCTGTGGCGCGGCCTCGGCCACAGTCACGGTGAGGCCGACGCGCTCGCCGGGCTCGCCGCCGCCTACGCGGCCCTGGGCGACAGGCAGAACGCCGCCCGCACCTGCCGCCATGCCCTGGCGCTCTTTCGCGAGCAGCGCCGCCCGGCCGAGGCCGCCCGGCTCCAGCGAGACCTGCTCGATCGCGCCGGACACGTGACCGTGCTGCCGGACGCTGCCGAAGGCCGGAGCGAATTCGGGGGCGGCAGGCCGCGGCACCTGGCTGGCCTTCCGGCGGCGGAGGCGGCCAGCGGAACCCCGGCGTCCGGCCGTTAACAATCCATTAGGAGGTCAACATACGCCTCCGGCTGACACTGACCTAGGCGGTCGCGCACGTGCCGGCGCCCGCCGAAAGGAAAGCGGGTTCCGGCCAAGGCCGCGTCGCGGCCCTGCATGAGAGCTGCTATTGCTCGCAATGCCGTGGGGGAGCCCGCGCGTCCGTCCAAGGCGAGGTATCCGTGAATGGAGTCAGGGAATACGCCGGCGCGCCGCTGGCCGCGGGCAGTGCTGACCAGCCATCGGCGATCCTGCCGCTGTCTTGTCTGGTGACAGGGCATTCGCCGCGCCGTTTCGGGGAAAATAGCGGCCATGCCCGGATGCTGGCCGGATTGGGGGACGTCCTGCCTCCGATTATCGTGCACCGGCCCACTATGCGGGTGATCGACGGGATGCACCGGCTGCGCGCGGCCCAGCTGCGCGGTGCGGAGCAGATCGAGGTCCAGTTCTTCGACGGCGACGAGGCCAGCGCGTTCGTGCTCGCGGTGCAGCTGAACGTCACGCACGGGCTGCCCTTGTCGCTCGCGGACCGCAAGGCCGCCGCCGACCGCATCATCGGCCTGTATCCCCGCTGGTCGGACCGGGTCATCGCGTCGGTGACCGGCCTGTCAGGGCCGACGGTGGCGGCCCGGCGCAGGCGTCTAACCGCAAACAATTTGCAGCCGGACACCAGGATCGGGATGGACGGCCGGGTCCGCCCCGTCGACCCCGCCCGGCGCAGGCTGGCGGCCACGCGGGTGCTGGCCGACAACCCGGGCGCCTCCCTGCGCGAGGTGGCACGGCAGGCCGGGCTGTCACCGGAAACCATACGCAAGCTCCGGGCCCAGCCGGCCCCCGTCAACGGCACGGCAGGCACGGCCCGAGCAGCAGGCACGGCAGGCCGCCGGCCGTCGGCGGCGACGCGGCGCGCCCGCGCCGGCGAGCCGGCGCAGGCCGGGAACATCGCGCTGCAAGCACTGCGAGCCGACCCCGCGTTCCGCTCCAGGGAGAGCGGTCGCGCGCTGCTGCGGCTGCTCACCGAATCCCGGGTCTTTCATGTCGGCGGCAGGGAATTCATCGAGAAGTCTCCCGTCCACTGCCTTGGCAGGCTCGTCGAGGCGGCCCGCGCGTGCGCCCGGGATTGGGAGGCCTTCGCGGCCGCGGTCGAGCACAGGCGCGCGCTGCCGGAAAGTGGCGGGTTGGTGTAGGTTGCCGTCAGATACGTGAAACACGGTCCGTTATGAAATGAGAGATCTTTATTCAGAACGAGCGGTGGTTCCCGTAGCGGCTGGACCGCTTGCGAATCCGCGGTCGGACCCGGCGAATGCGGCAAGCATTCATAAAACCTTCCGACGTGCGGGAAATCGTTCGCCTGGACGATTACTGGAGTTATCTGATGAGTGTCAAGGACATCGATCACGTCGAGTGGTACGTCGAAGACCTGGAAAAGTCCGTGACGGCGCTGCGCCGTGATTACGGCTTCCACGTCGCGGGCCCCGGCCCGGACCGCGGCGGCGACTGCCGGTCGATGCTGCTGCGCCACGGGCAGATCACGCTGCTGCTGACGGCAGCGGTCGCCGCGGGCCATCCCGCCGCGGAATTCGTGCGCAGGCACGGCGATGGCGTGGCCGCGATCGCGTTCGGCACCGACGATGTCCGCGCGGCATTCGAGATGGCAGTCGCGGGGGGCGCGGAACCCATCGCCGCGCCCGCTTCAGGCACGGCGCTCGTCTCCGGCTTCGGTGACGTCGCCCACCGGCTTGTCGAGCGGGCCGGCCCGGTGCCGGGCCGCGCTGACCGACCGGGAGGGCTGTTCACGGTCCTCGATCACGTGGCGGTCTGCCTGCCTGCCGGCCAGCTCGACGCGACGGTCCGGTTCTACGGCGACGCGTTCGGTCTCCGGCAGGTCTTCGACGAGCGGATCGAGGTCGGCGGCCAGGCCATGCTCTCCACGGTGGTGCAAGACCAGACCGGGACCGTGACGTTCACGCTCATCGAGCCCGATCCCGCCCTCCAGCGCGGCCAGATCGACGACTTCCTCGACGCGCACGGCGGCGCGGGGGTGCAGCACCTGGCGTTCCGGACCGACGACATCGCGGGATCGATCCGGGCGCTCGCGGATCGTGGCGTCGGGTTCCTGACCGCGCCGCCCGGCTACTACCGCACGCTCCTGACGCGCCTGGGCGCGATCGACAAGCCGGTCGGCGAGCTTGAGGAGCTGCACGTGCTCGCGGACCGCGACCGATGGGGCGAGCTGTTCCAGATCTTCACCCGCTCCGCCCACAAGCGCCGCACCTTCTTCCTCGAGCTCATCGAGAGACAGGGCGCCCGCACCTTCGGCAGCGCGAACATCAGGGCGCTGTATGAGGCACTCGGCGGGGAGCACGCCCCGATGACGCTGCCGGCCTGACCGCGGACAACTGACCGGAGGGTGAGGGGCATGATGCCAGACACAGGCGAGTTCACGCTCACCGACGCGGAGCGGGATCTGCTGCCGTCGGCTGCCGATGTCAGCCACTACGCGGCGCATGGCTGGTACCTGTCGGGGAAGCTGCTCGACGACGACGAAACCGGCGCGCTGCTCGCGGCGAGCGAGCGCTTCTACGCGGGCGAGCGGGATCGCGTCCTGCCGGTCAGGCCGCCGAACCTGGCGTACTGGGAGCCGGGCGACGGCCCGGTGCAGCGGCACAACGACTACATTCATTACGAATCAGCCGAAATCGCGAGGATCCTGCGCAAGCCGGTGATCGGCGCGGTCGCCGCGCGGCTGGCCCGGGCCAGCGAGATCAGGGTGTTCCAGGCCACGCTGATCTACAAGCCGCCGGCCAGCGGGGAGATCACCAACCTGGTGCCCTGGCACGCCGACCGCCACTACTGGCAGACCTGCACCTCCGAACGGATGCTCACCGCCTTCATCCCGTTCCACGACTGCGGCGTGGAGATGGGCACGATCACCATGGCGGACGGCAGCAACCAGTGGCCCGACATCGCCGCCGACGACTCGACGCGGCACTTCGCCCAGCGTGACCGCGATGAGCTCGACGCCATCGTGCAGGAGACGGCGCGGCGCAGCGGCGCCCAGGTGACCGCCGTCCCGATGGTGATCCCGAAGGGACACATGAGCTTCCACAGCTGCCTCGTCTACCACGGCAGCGGCCACAACGTCAGCGGCAGGCCGCGGCGCGCCATCTCCCTTCACCTGCAGGACGGGGAGAACCGGTGGCGGCCGTTCCGCCGGCCCGATGGCAGCCAGGTCGTCTACAACCACGACGTCGTGGTGCGCAGGACCCCCGAGGGGACGCCGGACTACGGCGACCCGGAGTACTGCCCCGTCCTGTGGCGCGGCTGAGGGCCGCCGCGCACTCGCCGGCCGTCTCCCCTTCCGGCACGCCGGCGGATCCCCACGCGCCGGGCAACGGCGGCCCCGTCGGCTGCCGGAAGTCAACGGGCGCCTGACGCCCGTGCCGCCGCGGCTGTCACAGCTGTATGCCTGGGTAGAGCGGATGACGGCTGAGCAGGTCGGCGCAGCGCGCGCGGCACTGGGCCGCGACCGGGTCATCCAGGGTGTACTTCGCTTTGGCCGTCACGGTGGCGGGAGCGGTGGCGCGCAGCGCGGCGGTGATGATCCCGGCGATCTCGTCCATCTCGCCGGGCCCGAGCCCGAGCGTGGTCAGCGCCGGGGTCCCGAGCCGGATTCCGGAGGTGTACCAGGCGCCGTTCTGGTCACGCGGGACGCTGTTGCGGTTGGTCACCACCCCGGCCTCAAGCAGCGCGGCCTCAGCCTGGCGGCCGGTCAGCCCGAAGCTGGCGGCCACGTCGATCAGCACGATGTGGTTGCTGGTGCCGCCGGTGACCAGCCGGGCGCCACGGCGCAGCAGGCCGTCTGCGAGCGCCCGGGCGTTGGCGAGGACCGCGGACGCGTAGGCGGCGAACGAGGGCTGCCTGGCCTCGGCGAACGCGACCGCCTTGGCGGCCATGACGTGCGGCAGCGGGCCGCCGAGCACCATCGGGCAGCCCTTGTCCACGAACGGGGCGTACTCACTGGTGCACAGCACGAACCCCCCGCGTGGGCCGCGCAGCGACTTGTGCGTGGTGGAGGTCACGATGTCCGCATGCGGCACGGGGTTCAGGTCGCCGGTCAGTACGCCGCCGGCCACGAGGCCGGCGAAGTGCGCCATGTCCACCATCAGCGTGGCGCCCACCTCGTCAGCGATCTCGCGCAGCACCCGGTAGTCAGGTGTCCGCGGGTAGGCGGAGTATCCGGCCAGCAGCACAAGCGGCCGGAACTCGCGTGCCTGGGCGGCGATCGCGTCGTAGTCAAGCAGCCCGGTCTCCGGGTCGGTCCCGTAACTGGCCTGCTCGAACAGCTTGCCGGAGATGTTCGGCCGGAACCCGTGGGTCAGATGCCCGCCCGCGTCCAGCGCCATGCCCAGCATGCGCTGGGAATGCAGGTCCCGCCGCAGCCGCTCCCAGGCGTCGTCCGCCAGGTCGTTGACATGCTGGGCGCCCGCCGCCCCCAGCGCCGGCGCTTCCACCCGGCGGGCCAGGATCGCCCAGAACGCGACCAGGTTCGCGTCGATTCCCGAATGCGGCTGGACGTACGCGTGCTCCGCGCCGAACAGGGCGCGGGCGTGCCCCGCGGCGATCGACTCCACCCGGTCGACCATCTCGCAGCCGGCGTAGAGCCGGTGCCCGATGGTGCCTTCCGCGTACTTGTCCGACAGCCAGTTGCCCATCGCCAGCAGCACGGCGGGCGAGGCGTAGTTCTCGGACGCGATCAGCTTGAGCTGGCGGCGCTGCGACGCCAGTTCACCGGCGATCGCCGCCGCCACATCGGGCTCGGCGGCCGCGATGACATCCAGGGCAGCGGAATAGGCGACCGCGGCAGCGCCGGGGCTAACGGATACGTTTACCTGGCTGTTCATGACTGTGCTCCCTCAGGCGGCATCTGTTGCTCGCCCAGGCGCACGGCTCTCCCCGGCTACGGGCCGAGGGGGCCGCTCCCCGGTGGTGCTCCACCTGAACGCCAGTCACGACCCGCGACCACCGTAGTACGACCCGCGACGCGGGACAAGCCGGTGTCTCCGGGACGGCCCTGCCTTGTGGCCAGGCAACCCGGCCCGGGGCGGGCGGATGCGGGGAGTGCCGGGGTGCGGCGCCGACGGTGAAAGCGGCGGGTCCCGCGTGAGGCGGCAGTGGCACGGGAGTTCGCGCCGGGCAGGCGGCCGGCCAAATGTCCGGCGTTGTGGCTGCCGGGGCAGCCGGGGCAGCCGGGACGCCTCAGCCTCACCTCAGCCGCCCGTCCAGCCCCACGCGTCCACTTCCTCGATGAAATGACCACTTCGCAGCCCGGTCGGGAAGCCGTCGATGCTCGTCAGGTTCTTCTCCCGGTGGTACGCCTCGAGCCCGTCAGGCCCCTTCTTCTCGGCCCATTGCGCCATCAGCGGCCGATCGCCGGCGTAGTCCATGAAGGGCACTCCGTAGCCGCACGAGGTCTGGACGAGGTCGACTCTCATGTCGAAGATCTGTCGTGCGCCGGGCATGGGCGGGAAGAGCCCGATGCGCTCGTCCCACTCCGGCTGGTCGGGCTGGATCTGCGTCGCGGTGCCATACAGTCGCAGAATCAGCGGCTG
This sequence comes from Actinomycetota bacterium, assembly GCA_027314595.1. Classification (GTDB taxonomy): domain Bacteria; phylum Actinomycetota; class Actinomycetes; order Streptosporangiales; family Streptosporangiaceae; genus Trebonia. Next base: position 36,093 of record DAHVAN010000330.1, read on the forward strand.
ACGCTCGAACGAGCAGAACATCAGGGTCATCCGGTTGACGTCCAGCAGATGCGCGGCCGTCTCGTTGCCGCTGCCGGTGCCGTTCAACCAGAGGACTCGATTGGGCCCGAGAACACGCAGGGCGTCCAGCCCCTTCGGTGAGACGTTCACGCGTCCATCGCGCGCCGCCGTCGCCACGAAGAACACGTGCTGGGCCGCGATGAACTCCGCCGTTCGGTCGCTGATCTCCTCGTACTGCTGCGCCACGCTCTCTGCTCCATCGGACTCGGCCGGTTCTGCGCCTCGCCGCGAGTCTGTCACTGCGCAAGCCAGTGCCGCAATGCCGCGACGCGCGGCTCAGACGCGAGCCATGCCCGCCAGACAGTAACGAGCTATATGCCGCGCATTCATCTGCGATCTGAATTGCTGAAGTCTGGCTGCGTCAGGATGCGAGCGTAACTGCGCGGACCTGCGCGGCCGATGCGGCAGAACGCCCGGGTATCGCGCGTGATCTCGCAGCACAGTGGAGGCTCACGACATGAGATACCGGCTCACCCAGTCAGCCAGGGTTCTGGGCACCGCGGCGCTTGCGGCGGCAGCCGCGGTGTCCGTCACCGCGGCCGCCGCGCCCGGCGCCGCCGCGCACGGCACCGGGGCGCCCGGCACCGGGGCGCACGGGGCCTGGCGCGCCCCGGCCACCACCACGCCGATCAAGCACGTGATCGTGATCATCGGCGAGAATCACAGCTTCGACAACGTGTTCGCCACCTACCAGCCGCCCAGGGGGCAGCGCATCTGGAACCTGCTGTCCGAGGGCATCGTCACGAAGAACGGCCAGCCAGGGCCGGACTACCGCGAGGCCGAGCAGCTCACCGCGTCGGACACGAAGACGTACAGCCTCACGCCGAAGATCACCGGCATGTACAAGACCCTGCCGCGGCCGGACACGACGTACGTGAGCAGCGCGTGCGACGGCCAGCCGCAGAACAGCCCGGACAAGCGGTTCCCCGCGGACCTGCCGGCCGGCCCTTACCAGATCACCAGGTACGTGCCATACGACGACAGCCACCTGGAATACGCCAGGTACGGCCAGTGCGAGTTCTACGGCGCGTACGTGGGCGACCCGATCCACCGCTTCTACCAGATGTACCAGCAGACGATGGGCTACCACTCCCGGCTGTACACCTGGGCGATCAACACCGCCGGTGACGACAACGGCGCCATCCCGCCCCAGCCCATTCACCAGGGCAGCGTGCAGATGGGCTTCTACAACATGGCCGAGGGCGACGCGCCGATCCTGCGCGACCTCGCCCAGCACTACGCGATCAGCGACAACTACCACCAGGCCGTGCAGGGCGGCACCGGCGCCAACCACATCGCGCTCGGCACCGGGTACGCGGCCTCCTACCAGGACGCCGCGGGCAAGGCGGTGTCGCCGCCCAAGGGCGAGATCGACAATCCCAATCCCAAGCCGGGCACGAACAACAACTACACCCAGGACGGCTACGGCAGCTCTGCCGCGCCGGACACCGGCGGTTCCTACTCCGAGTGCGCCGACCCGTCCCAGCCCGGAGTCGGGGCGATCGACAGCTTCCTCGCGAAGCTGCCGTACACGGTGATGCGGAACTGCCAGCCGGGCCGCTACTACCTGCTCAACAACTACAATGCCGGCTACAACCTGAACGGCACGGTGAACACCCAGCCGTACACGGTGCCGCCGCAGAAGACCGGCTACGTGACCATCGGCAGCGAGCTGTCCGCCCACCACATCACCTGGGGCTATTACGGACAGGGCTACAACAACGGCAACCCGACGTCGCAGTACTGCGGCATCTGCGACCCGATGCAGTACTCCGCCTCGATCATGACGAACCCGGCCCTGCGCAAGAACGTCCAGCACGGATACGCGGACTTCCTGCGCGACGCGGCCGCCGGTACGCTGCCCGCGGTGACCTTCCTCAAGCCCGGCGACGACGACGGCCACCCCGGCTACTCTGCGCTCGCCGCGTTCGAGGACTTCACCGCGCAGTCCATCGCCGCCGTCCAGGCCAACCCGAAGCTGTGGCGGTCCACCGCGATCTTCGTCACCTTCGACGAGAGCGGCGGCTACTACGACTCCGGCTACATCCAGCCGGTCAGCTTCTTCGGCGACGGCCCCCGTGTCCCGATGATCGTGGTCTCGCCGTACGTCAAGCGTGACTTCATCGACCACACCTACACCGACCACGTGTCGCTGCTGAAGTTCATCGAGGCCAACTGGAAGCTTGCCCCGCTGACCCGCTACAGCGAGGACAACCTGCCGAACGCGACACCCGGCGTGTACGTGCCGAAGGACCGGCCCGCCATCGGCAACCTGATGACGATGTTCGACTTCCGCCACCCGGACTTCGCCACCACGGCGCTGCCCGTGCGCGCTACCCCGGCCCACAGCGCGGCAGCGCCCGGCATCCGCACCAGCCAGCGCTGACCGCGGGCCCTGAACCGCGGGGCACGCGAGCAAGCCGCCCGGGACGGTCGCCAGACGTCCCGGGCGGCCTGTCGCGGATCGTCAGCGGAACGGGTTGGTGACCCTGACACCGCCGTAGTCCTGGCCGTCGTTCAGGTCTTCCGACAGGACTTGCGTGCAGCCGAGCGCGCGGGATGCCTCGATGATCGCGGCGTCCCAGTAGGAGAGCCGGAAGCGCTGCCGGGCGTCCAGCGCCGCCAGCATGATTCCGCTGGTGATGTCCTGGACGGGGAAGCGCCGGAACGACTCGACGAGCAGCACCGCCTGCTGGTGAGCGAGGGCATCCGGGCGGCTCCGCCGCGTCGCCTGGACGTAGAACTCCTGCAGCACCTGCACGGACAGCGCCAGGTCGCGCTCGGCCAGGATGTCGTTGGCGCGCTTGGACTTGTCCTGCTCGGCCGGGTCGCGGGATATCGCGTAGAGCAGGACGTTGGTGTCAACGAACCGCACGGTCATGTACCTCGTCGCGGCTGAGCCGCCCGGCGGCGCGGAACTGGCCTATCCCCGCCTGGATCTCCCGCTGCAGCGCTTCGAGCCTGGCGAACTCGTCCATCCGTCCGGACAATTGCACGAGATATGCGACAACCAGCGCGCTTACCGAGGTGTCGCGCTGGGCGGCGGCGACCCGGGCCTTGCGGTAGACGTCATCGGGAACAGAGACCGTAATGTTCTTCACAGTTCCACAGTAACACGGTTTCCGTGACCCCGCTCGCGGCGGCTTCCCCATGGAAGAGCGGCGCCAGGCGCGCCAGGTGGAAAATGTAATGTCAGGGCGACCGGGATTCAGGGGTGGCCGTAACGGGATGAGGAGCTGATGCTGTACGGCTGGCGCGAGGCGGGGCGCGAGGCCTCGCACGCGGCCGGCCAGCTCGGTCACCGCCGCGTCGAAGCTGGCGGGGTCACCGGCGGGCACCGGGTCGGGCACGGACCAGTGCAGGGCGGCTGGCTCGCCGAGTTCCTCGTGGGCCAGGTCGCAGACGGTGACGACCAGGTCGCCGTCTTCCCGTACGGCGGTGATGCTCGCGGGGCGCAGCCGGGGCAGCGGCAGGTGGTGCCGTTGCGCGGCGGCGATCGCGCCCTGGTCGATCTCGTGCGCCGGGTGCGTTCCCGCCGACGCGGCCGGGACGCCGCTTGCCTGCCGCCACAGGGCCGCGGCCAGGTGCGAGCGGGCCGAGTTGCCCGTGCACACGAACAGCACCCGCTGCGCGGTCAGTCCGGGCAATCCGCTCAGGGGCTCAAGGGCGCCGTGGTTCAGCCGCAGGTAGGTGCGCCGCCTGTCGCCCTGCGACCGGTGCCGGGCGACGATACCGGCATCCTCGAGGACGTGCAGGTGGTGCGCGAGCAGGTTGGACGCCATCGCCAGCATCGCGGCCAGCTCGGACGGGGAGGCGTCGCTGTCGGCGAGCATGTCGGTGATCCGCAGCCGGGCGGGGTCGGCCAGCGCCGCGTGCACCGCCGCGCGCCGTTCAAGGCCGGGGAATCGCTCAGAATCCATTGAGTCAATGATCGGTGAGACGGCCTGGTCCCGTCAACGCGCCGGCACGGGCGCAGCGCGACGCGGGCTCCGCTGTGGCTGTGACCGGGCTGGCAGCGGCGCCGGCTCCCGAGCAAGCGCCGGTTCGCTCAGTGTTCATTGACTCAACCTTGACTGAACTAGCCTGCGGCAGTCAAGATGAGCGCGTGACGAGTGCACCGACCATGTCGCGCCGGCTGGCGGCGGAGTTCCTTGGCAGCGCGTTCCTGGCCGCCATCGTGATCGGCTCGGGGATCGCCGCGCAGCGGCTGTCGCCCGGCGACACCGGCCTGGAGCTGCTGGAGAACGCGGCGGCGACCGCGGTCGGCCTGTTCGCCATCATCGTGATGTTCGGGCCGGTGTCCGGGGCGCACTTCAACCCGGTGGTCTCCTTCGCCGACGCGGCGCTCGGCGGGATCTCCTGGCGGGACGCCGCCGCCTACCTGCCCGCCCAGGTCGCGGGCTGCGTGACCGGCGCGGTCGCCGCGAACCTGATGTTCGGGCTGCAAGCGGTGTCCATTTCGGTCAAGCAGCGGGCCAGCGGGGCGCACGCCCTGTCGGAGGTGATCGCGACCGCCGGGCTGCTGCTGGTGATCTTCGCGCTAGCCCGGACCGGCCGCGGGGCGAGCGCTCCGGCGGCCGTCGGCGCCTACATCGGCGCCGCGTACTGGTTCACCGCCTCCACCAGCTTCGCCAACCCCGCGATCACCATCGGCCGCACGTTCTCGGACACCTTCGCCGGGATCGCGCCGTCATCGGCGCCGTCGTTCATCGCCGCCCAGGCCGGCGGCGCCGTCGCCGGGGTGCTCATCATCAAGTTCCTTTACCCCGCGCTCACGCCCGCCCAGGCGGCCCGGATCGTCATCCCGCGCGAGATGCCCGACGGCGCCGCCCTGGACGGCGACCGCCCGGCGCGGGTGCCCGACGGGACCGGCAGATAGCCAAGACCACCAGGGAACCAGTCACGAAAGGCAGCCGGACATGCACATTGTCGCCGTGGGGGGGAGCGACGCGGGCATCAGCGCGGCCCTGCGGGCGCGCGAGGTGGACCCGGGCGCCGAGGTCACCGTCGTGGTAGCCGACGCCTACCCGAACTTCTCCATCTGCGGCATCCCCTACTACGTCTCCGGCGAGGTCGCCCACTGGCGCAACCTCGCGCACCGCAGCTACGCCGACCTGGAAGCGGCCGGGATGCGGCTGCGGCTTGAGGCCACCGCCCGCAAGGTCGACGTGGCCGGCCGGATGGTGCACCTGACCGGGCCGGACGGCGCTGCGGAAGCGATGGCCTACGACCAGCTCGTCATCGGCACCGGCGCCGTCCCCGTCCGCCCGCCGATCACGGGCCTGGACGGGCTCGGCCCGGCCGACGGGGTGCACCTGCTGCACTCGATGGACGACACCTTCGCCATCATGGCGACCTTGGAGGAGACGGGCGCCGGCAGCGCGGTGATCGTCGGCGCGGGCTATGTCGGGCTGGAGATGGCCGAGGCCCTGTCGGCCCGCGGCGTGGCCGTCACCCAGCTTGAGCGGCTGCCCGAGGTGCTGCCCACCGTCGATGCCGGCCTCGGTGCGCTGGTCCGCGCCCAGCTGGAGGGCCACGGCGTGACCGTGCACACCGGCGCCGACGTCAGGAGCATCGCCCGCGCCGCCGCTGGCGCGCCGGAGCGGCTGCGGGTCGACGCGGTCACCGCGGGCGGGGAGCCGGTCTGCGTGCACGCGGGCCTGGTACTCGTCGTGACCGGCGTCCGCCCTGAGACCGGCCTGGCGGTCAGCGCGGGCGCGGCCCTCGGCGCGCGCGGCGCCATCTCCGTCGACAAGGCCATGCGAACCGGGCTGGCGGACGTCTACGCCGCCGGCGACTGCGTGGTCACCCATCACAGGCTCCTGGGGGAGACCTACCTGCCCCTCGGCGCCACCGCCCACAAGCAGGGCCGGGTCGCCGGGGAGAACGCCGCGGGCGGCCGTCGCGAGTTCGCCGGCAGCCTCGGCACCCAGGTCGTCAAGGTCTTCGACCAGGCCGCCGCCCGCACCGGCCTGCGCGACCACGAGGCCCGCCAGGCCGGGTTCGACCCGGTCACCGTCGCGTTCGAGGCCGACGACCACAAGGCGTACTACCCCGGCAGCCACCGCATCCACATGCGGTTCACCGGCGACCGGCACACCGGCCGCCTCCTCGGCGCCCAGCTGTTCGGCCACAGGCACGCCGAGATCGCCAAGCGGATCGACATCGCCGCCACCGCCATCTACCACGGCATGACCCTCGACGAGGTCAGCGACCTCGACCTGTCCTACACCCCGCCGCTGGGCTCCCCCTGGGACGCGGTCCAGATGGGTGCCCAGGCCTGGACACGTCACCTGGCCAGGCAAACCCGCTAGCCGCGCGAGCCTGGCTGCTTTGCGCGGGGCGGCACCGGGACCTTCGCCCCTGGTCACCGGCGCCGGCCAGGCGGCACGCTCATGGGGCCAGGCGGGATGACGAGGAGGCGGCTCGCCGGCCAGCCAGTCCACAGGTTAGGAAGCAGCGGTCGTGACACCGGGCGTGGCACATTGAGCGGGCAGGTAGCGCAGGCGCGGCCGCCGCCCGCACCGGGCGGCGATCACGCGGGCAGCGCTGGCCCGGCTAGTGGCGCGGGACCGGCGGTCCTGATCATGGACGCGTCCGCGGCCCTGGCCGCGCTGGGCAGTTCGCGCCGCGGCCTGGGCGAGGACGAGGCGGCCGGGCGGCGGGCCGCGGCCGGGCCGAACACGCTGCCCCCGCCGCGGCGCCGCCCCGTGATCGCGGAACTGGCCGCCCAGTTCGCTAACATGTTCGCCGTTGTGCTGATGGTAGCCGCCTGGCTGACGTTCCTGATCTATTTCCTGTCATCGCCACGGGATACGTCCAACCTTGTGCTTGCGTTCGGGATCCTGGGCGTGGTGCTGCTTAACGCCCTGATCGGGTTCGTGCAGGAGCACGCGGCCGAGCGGACCGCGGAGGCGCTGCAGGCGATGGTCCCGCACGCGGCGCGGGTGCTGCGCGGCGGTGAGCTGGCCGAGATCCCCGCCGAGGACCTGGTGCCGGGCGACGTCGTCGTGCTTGAGGCCGGCGACGCGGTGTCCGCGGACGCCCGGGTGATCGAGGCGCACGCGCTGTCCATCGAGATGGCCGCGCTGACCGGGGAGAGCCAGCCGTCCGGGCGGACGGCCGAACCGGCGAATGCCGGGATCGCGGCCGCCGAGGCCCGCGACGGGGTGTTCATGGGGACCTCGGTCACCGCCGGCACCGGCAAGGCGGTGGTGTTCGCCACCGGGCTTGGCACCGAATTCGGCCGCATCTACCGGCTCACCGCCGGGCTGCCGGCCGAGCAGAGCCCGCTGCAGCGGCAGGTCGCCGAAATGGCGCGGCGGGTGGCGGCGGTGGCGATCGGCACCGGGGCGCTGCTGTTCGCGCTGCGGGTGGTCACCGGCAACCCGGTGGCGCTGTCGTTCGTGTTCGCCCTCGGGGTGATGGTGGCGCTGGTGCCGGAGGGCCTGCCCGCCACGTTGTCGGTGTCGCTGGCCATCGGGGTGCGGAGAATGGCCCGCCGTCACGCCCTGATCAAGAAGCTGGCGGCGGTGGAGGCGCTGGGATCGACCACCGTGATCTGCACCGACAAGACCGGCACGCTGACCAAGGCGGAGATGACCGTGCAGCAGGTGTACGCCTCCGGCCGGGTGCACAAGGTGACCGGCACCGGGTATGCCCCCGAGGGGGAGGTGGAGGACGCCGCGGCGGTGGCGGGGGTGCTGCGGACCGCGGCGCTGTGCAGCGACGCCCGCGTGCTCCCGCCGTCGGACGGCCACGGCTGGAGGGTGCTCGGCGACACCACCGAGGGAGCGATCCTGGTCGCGGCGGCGAAGGCCGGCGTCGACCTGGCCGCCGAGGCCGGTCGCGCGCCGCGGACAGGCGCGTTTCCCTTCGACCCGGGCCGCAAGCTGATGACCACGGTGCACCAGGCCGGCGACGGCTTCGAGGCCTGCATGAAGGGCTCGCCGCAGGCCGTGCTCGGCCGGTGCGCGGACGCCCGCTGGGAAGGGCGCACCGTGCCGCTTGACGACGCGCTGCGCGCCGTGATCGAAGATGCCAACGACACCATGGCCGCCGGTGCGCTGCGGGTGCTCGCCGTAGCCCGCAAGACCGTGGGTTCCCAGCGGGCCGCCCAGGATGATGCCGAACGGAACCTGGAGTTCCTCGGTTTGGTGGGGATGAGCGACCCGCCGCGACCGGAGGTCACCGCCGCGGTGGACGCCTGCCGCCGGGCCGGGATCACCATCTACATGGTGACGGGGGACTACGGGCTGACCGCCGAGGCGATCGCCCGCCGGGTCGGCATCACCGCGGAGGGGCCGGCCCGGGTGATCTCCGGCGCCGATCTCGACACCATGGACGACCAGGCGCTTGCGGGCGTGCTGCGGGCAGGCGGCCAGGTGATCTTCGCGCGGGTGCGGCCCGAGCACAAGCTGCGGGTGGTCACCACGCTGGAGAAGCTGGGGGAGGTCGTGGCCGTCACCGGCGACGGCGCCAACGATGCCCCGGCGCTCAAGCGCGCCAGCGTCGGCGTGTCCATGGGGCAGGGCGGCACGGACGTGGCCCGTTCGGCGTCGGTCATGGTGCTGCTTGACGACTCGTTCGCCTCGATCGCGGCCGCGGTCGAGCTCGGCCGCGCCGTCTACTCCAACATCCGGCGGTTCCTTGTCTACCTGTTCAGCCACAACCTGGCCGAGCTGGCTCCGATCCTGGCCGCGACCTTCGCGGGGTTCCCGCTGGTGCCGCTGTCGGCGCTGCAGGTGCTGTCCATCGACCTGGGCTCGGACGTGCTGCCCGCCCTGGCGCTGGGCGCCGAGCGGCCCGAGCCGGGCACGATGGACCGGCCGCCGCGGCCGCCGTCGGAGCACCTGTTCAACTGGCCGGTGGTGCGGCGGTTCGTGTTCCTCGGGACCATCCAGTCCGCCGGAGTCGTGTTCGCGTTCTTCTGGCGCATCCACACCGCGCACCTGCCCTACTCGGCGTTCACCGCGGCGAACCCGGTCTACCGCGAAGCGGTCACCATGACCCAGGCCGGGATCGTGGTCAGCCAGGTCTTCAACAGCTTCGCGGTGCGCACCGACCGCCAGAGCGTGTTCCGGGCCGGCCTGTTCTCCAACCGCCCGCTGATCGCCGCCGACTGCGCGGGGCTTATGTTCATGGCCGCGATCAGCTACGTCCCGGCCTTGCAGGCCGTGTTCAATACCGCGCCGCTGACGCTGCCCGACTGGCTGATGCTCACCGCGTTCGGGGTACTGCTGCTGGCCGCGGACGAGGCGCGCAAGGCGTGGCGCCGGCGCGCTGACCGCAGGCGCGGGCACCAGCCTGGCGGCACCGGCCGCGCCCGGCCGGCGGTCCCGGCCGCGCCGCAAGCTGCCACCGGTGGAAGGGAGCGATGATGCATGTCGTGATCGCGGGCTGCGGCCGGGCGGGCGCCGCCCTTGCCGTGCGGCTGGACGCCGAGGGCGACAGCGTGTGCGTGGTGGACAGGGACGCGACCGCGCGGAGCCGCCTGCCCGGGGAATTCGGCGGGGAGTTCGTGGCAGGCAACGGGCTGCGCCAGGCGGTGCTTGAGGCGGCCGGCATCGAGCGGGCCGACGCGCTGGTCGCCCTCACCCACAGCGACAGCCTCAACATCGTCATCGCCCGGATCGCCCGCGACGTGTTCCGCGTCCCCCGCGTCACCGGGCGGCTCAACGACGTCGAGCACACCGTGATCGCCGCCGAGCTCGGGCTGGACATGGTCACCTCGGTGCGGATGACGGTGGACCGGGTGCACCGGCTGCTGCGCCATGCGCCGCTCGAACCCGAGTACACCTTCGGCAACGGGGAATCGCTGCTGGTGCGCGCCCCCGTGCCGGACTACCTGGCCGGGCGGAAGGCCGCCGAGTTCAACGTGGAAGGCGAGATCACCGCGGTGGAGATCACCCGCGGCGGTCACTCGCTGATCCCCGGGCCTGGAACGGAGCTCAGGCAGGGCGACCGGATGAGCTTCGTGGTCGCCTCAACCGCCCTGGAACGGCTGCGCGGATTCCTCGGCGGGAGGTGGCAGTGATGCACATCGTGGTAGTGGGCGGGGGCATCGTGGGCGAGCGGGTCGCCCAGGCCCTGCACGCCTCGGGGAACACGGTCGTGGTCGTGGAGGAAAGCGCGGCACGGGCCGCGGAACTGACCGCCCGGGGCCTGCAGGTGGTCACAGGCACCGCCTGCGCGCCCCGCAGGCTCGAGGCAGCCGGCGCGCTGCACGCCGACGTGCTCGTCGCCTGCACCGGCCTCGATGAGGTCAACCTCATCGTCTCGGTGCTTGCCCGGCGGCACTTCGAGATCCCGCGGGTCGTCGCCGCCGTCCGCGACGACGCCAGCCGCTGGCTGTTCGACGCGTCCTGGGGCGTGGACGCCGCCATTTCCGCCGCCTCCGCCCTGGTCGCGCTGATCGAGGAGGCGACCGGATCCGCGCAGACCGTCCGCCTGGCCGACCTGGCCGGCTCCGGCCTGGCCCTGGTCGAGACCAACATCACTACCGCGTCCGCGGCCCGCGGCAAGACCGTGGCCGACCTGCGCCTGCCCCCGGGCGACACGGTGGCCACCGTGGTGCGGCGGGGGAGAACCGTCCGGGCCGATCAGGCCCTCCGGTTCCGCGCCGGGGACCGGGTCCTGGTCGTGACCAGCCCTGATGGAGAGAAACGCGTCCACGACGCGTTCTACCCCGGCGCCGCTGGCTGAGTCCTGGCCCGGCGCGGCGGCCTTCCGGCGCCAGCCCAGCTGCCCACGGCCGGCCGGATGCGGTGCGCGCGGCAGGCCGCCGGCCAAAGCCTCCCGTGCCGGTGACGTAGGGTCCTGACCTTCCGGCCCTACCCGGGCCCAGCATGGGGTGGTGAGTCTGGCTCCGGCAGAGCCCGGCGCGGCCAGGCAGGAGGAGAACGGCACCGGGAGGCGGCTAGCGCGGGAGAGGGAGAAGCACGGTGACCGGGGTGCTCGCCATCAACTTGTGGAGCCCTCAGCACGGGCTGTCGGTAGGCGTGGCGCTGCTGACGGCGTTCCTGCTCGGGATGGTGCACGGGATCACCCCGGACGAGCACACCTGGCCGATCACGTTCTCCTACGCGCTCGGCTCGTTCTCCGCGCGCAAGGGCATGCGCTCGGCGCTGTCGTTCTCGCTGGCCTTCACCGCGCAGCGGGCGCTGCTGTCCGAGCTGGCCTACCTCGGCCTGCTCGCGATCCGCGACAACGCGGCATGGAACGCGGCCATCTACATCGTGGTCGGGGTCGTGATGGCAGCCGCCGCGTTCTACGTGCTGCGGCTGCGCTGCTCCCTGCACCTGCACCTGTGGCCGCCCTCGGTCGGCGGCTGCCGCCGCCCCCAGCACGCCGACACCGCCGAATGGGCCGGGCGCACCCCCACCCCGGCGATGGCCGCCGTGCACGGGTTCGTCGCCGGATGGGGGATGGGCGCGTTCGCCCTGATCATGATGACCGTGCTCGCGCCTGCCATGCCGTCCGCGGCGCTCGGGTGGGCGCCCGGGGCAGCGTTCGGGCTCGGCACCACCGCCGTGCTGGCCGGAGCGGGAGCGGTCATCGGCGCGCTCATCCGCCACCAGCGGCTCCCGCGCCAGCTGGCCGAGCGGGTCGCCCAGGAAGGCGCCGGCTGGACCCTGCTGGCCGGCGGCGTCCTGTTCGCCGCGGCGGGAGCGGCGGGTTTGGCCGTCCCCTCGGTCATGACGGCCGGGATCTCCACCGGCATCCACGTCCGCAACCTCGACCAGATCGGCATCGGCACCCTGCTCGTCATCGCGATCGTGGCGGTCGCCGCCGTCACCATCACCCGCACCATCCGCCGGTTCCGGCGCCTGCCCGGCGGCCCCGCGCCGGCTGGTCCTGGCCGCCCGCCCGGGGGACGGCCAGAGCACCCGGACCCGGCGGCTGACCGCCCGGCCGAGCCCGACGCACCTGCCGGCAGTCGAACTGCTCCGCCAGGCGGCGGTACTGCTCCGCCAGCAGGCGGTCCGCCCCCAGCTGACGATCATTTAATCGAAATGCCTGGCGCTTAGGCTGCCCCGGCTCATGCCGGGCCGATGGGTGCCTCGACGACCGTGAAGGACCTCGGGGGCAGGGTGAGGGCCAGGACAGGGCCGTGCGCCGTCGCCTCGGCGATGGCCAGGTGCACGGCGGCCAGGCCGGGCAGCGCCGGCGGGCCGCCTGGGTTCTGGGACTGGTGGCCGGCCGCCGTCAGCGTGGTGACCGTCACCGGGTCCGCGAAGGCGAACTCGCGCAGCACCAGCCTGGCGTCGTCCGCGGCGTCCGGGCTCCGGTTGACCAGGGTCACCGCGACGCGCCGGCGGTCCGCGCTGACGCTGGCGGCGGCGTCGACCAGGGTGAACGGGCCGAGGTCGGCCACCCGGTGCGTCCAGCGGCTCGCGCCTTCCGGCAGCTCCGGGCTGACCGTCGGGCCTTCGACGTGCACGTCGGCGGCGGCGTCGCGTGCCGCCCTGGCGTGCAGCAGGAACGGGTAGTAGATCGGCTGGACGGCGGCCGCCTCATCGGTGGTGACGACCGGGGCGATCGCGTTGACCAGCTGCGCCAGGTTCGCCATCCGGACCCGCGAGCAGTTCCTGACGAAGATATTCAGGTAGGTGGCGACCGCGAGGGCGTCATCGAACGTGTACCGCTCGGCGAGGTCCACGGTCATCGTGCGGTACCAGACGTTCCACTCGTCGTAGGCGATCGCCGGCTTGTGCCGCAGTCCCCGCATATAGGCCGTCCGGTCGATCAGCGCGGCCGTGGCCGCGATCGCGCGCTCGGCCTGGTGCGGCTGCAGCAGGTTCGTCCAGTAGTCGTCGCTGCCGGTGTAGATGTGGATCGAGTAGTAATCGGCCAGGCCAGCCAGGCCGTCGATCGCTACCGCGTCCCACTCGGTCAGGCCGGTCTCGCCGCAGGCGATCAGCTGCGCGTCCGGGTCGAGCATCTTGATCGCCCTGGCCCACCTGGTGGCCTCGCGGACGTACTCCTCGGCGGTCATCATGCCGACCTGCCACGGCCCGTACATCTCGTTGCCGAGGGCCCAGTATCTGACCTGGTACGGGTCGTCGCGGCCGTTGGCCCGCCGCCTGGCCGCCCAGGCCGTGTTCCGCGCCGAGTTGCAGTACTCGACCCAGGCGAGCGCCTCGGCGAGGGTGCCGGTGCCCATGTTCAGGCAGATATACGGCGGCACCTGGAGTTCCGCGCAGTAGGCGAGGAACTCGTCGGTGCCGAACGTGTTGGGCTCCTCGCCGCCCCAGGCGAGCTCGGGGCGGCGCGGCCGCTGGTCCTTCGGGCCGATGCCGTCGGTCCAGTGGTAGTTGCTGGCGAAGTTGCCGCCCGGCCAGCGCAGCACTCCCAGGCGCATCTCGCGCAGCAGGGCGAGCACGTCCTTGCGGAAGCCTCGCTCGTCGGCAAGCGGGGAACCCTCCTCATACAGGCCGCCGTAGACGCAGCGCCCCAGGTGCTCGACGAACCCGCCGTACACCTTGCGGTCGATCGTGCCGAGGATCCTGCCGGGGGCGATCGCGATCTGGGACACGGGGCTCCTTCCGCACTGGCTCCATCGCTCCATAGGGCCGGGTTGAGCGTACTTCGGGTCGCCGGTGGCGAACAGCGGCCGGAGGCTGCCGAGATTGCCCGCCGCCACGAGCTGGTGCGGGCCTTGCTGAATATTCGCAGGTCGCATCGGATGACAGGATTATCGGCACCCGCAGGCGGGCAGAGCTGAACTCATTTAAATAGACTATGAGGATGAGCCCAGATGACGCGCTGTTGCCTTATGACGTAAGCAAACCGAACATCGCGCGCGCATACGACTACCTGCTTGGCGGCAAGGACAACATTAGTCAAGTGGTTTCGGTAACCCCTCACAGTGATCGAACAGGGCCTATACAGGCACGTCACGGCGTTTATTCGAAAATCGCGTTGCTCGCTGTCGCATGACTGCTTGGTACCTGTATAGGCTTTGATGTCCGTTTTGCCGGGCGGGGGTTCCTGACTGTGGCCTGACTGCGATGACTGGCGTTTCCGGTCTGGCCTGGGGTTTTGCCTGGCGGGTTCCTGACTTGGGGGGAGGCTGGCGTTTCCTTCGGGGTGCGGGGGTGCGTGGGCTGGGGTGTTGCTCGCCATCGGGGTGGGGGGTGCGTGGCGGGGGTGGTCGTCGGAGTGCGGGCCTGCGGCGGGCTGGCGTCGGGAGCCTGGCACCTGCGCGGTTGGGGAGAAAGTGCGCTCCCCGGCCGCCATCGGGGAATTGTGGGTGTCTCCCGGAACCTGTCAAGAGCGCCTGCGGCGTCGCAAGCGACCGGGCAAGCCCGGCTCTTGACAGAACCGCGTCCGACCGTGGGCGAGGCAGGGTTCGGCAGGGCAATGAAATGAAATGTAATCTTGCAATGAAATGTAATGTCGTCGTTCCGCGCGTCGGGGGGCGGTGCGGCCGGGGCGTGCGCGGGCCGGTGCCTGGCCGGGCCTGGTCCTGGTTGCCTGGCTGGGGTTTCGGGCGCGCTTCGCGCGCCGCGTGACGCGGCGGGCTTGCGGGGCTGCGGCGGCCTGCCGGTGTCGGCCTTCCCCTGTCGCGCGGGTTCTGTCAAATGCGGTTTTCATTTGACAGGTTCCGGGAGACTCCGACGATGGGGGGCGGGGGTTGGGTGAGCGCGGTTCTCACCCAACCCCGATAGGCGCGGCGGGTTTGACTTGCCCGGTGCGGCGGGCCTGCGGGGGCCGGAGGGATGGGGGCTGGGGGGTGCCGGGGGTTTGATGTTGATCTCGCATCAGCCGAGCACGGGAGTGCTGGCGCGGGGCGCTGCTTTGTGCGCCCGTGGGTGATGGCCGTTACGCCGCTCTGCGTAAAAAATCCAGGAAGTTCTTGGCTGTTCCTGTCGTCTTTGACTTCCTGGGGGCTGTCAGGGGGTGGCGGGGATGGTGGCTTTCCATCGTCCGCGCTGGAAGTGGAGGCTTCCGTCTGGGCTGATGGTGACGTTGGCTCCGTAGGCGGGTAGTGATCCGTCGCGGAGCCAGTCGGCGCGGAGTCCGTCGAGGGTGTTCCAGAGGCTGCGGGGCCCGGACTGGTGGATCTCGGGGGGCTGGTCGCCTACGGCGGTGGCGCGTGCCCATGATCCGTCGGGGTGGAGCAGCCACGCCGTCCGGGTGCCGTCTGGGTGTTCCTCGTAGTGGTCTTGGACGCCGGGGAGGATGAGGCCGAGTGTGGAGTACAGTTCCCATCCGTCGCTGACGTTGACGACGGGGTAGGGGCTGGTGGTGACGCGGTCGCCTTCGGCGTCGCGGATTTCGGTGAGCCGTTCCCGCATGGCGGGGGGGTAGCCGGGTCCGGAGCGTGTGTGCATGAATCCGGCGCGGTCCCATTCGGTGCGGCCGGCCGCGCCGCCGTCGGGGGTTTTGTCGGCGGTGATGATGAGGTTGGTTCCGGTGATGGTGGTGACGAGCCTCCCGCCTGGCCTGAGCGCGGCGAGCCAGCTTGGCGGGACCGGGCGGACTGCCACGGTGGCGATGATGCGGTCATAGCGCCCGGGGCCGCCGGGTAGCGGGCCGGTGGCGTCGCATGTCTCCGCAGCGGGGTGCAGGCCGATGGAGTCGAGGCGTTCCGTGGCTGCTTTCACTAGGTAGGGGTCTACGTCGATGCTGGTGACGTGAGGTTCTCCGAGTCGCCGTGTGAGCAGTGCCGTGCCGTAGCCGGTGCCGGTGCCGACGTCTAGGACGTCTGTGCTGTCGCTGATCATGGCGTGGCGGTAGAGCTGGAGGAGGAGTTTGGGCAGGGTGCTGGATGATGTGGGCCGTCCGGCCGGGTGGTCGTCGGGTCCGGCGTGGTCGGCGTGCAGGGTGCCTACCTGGGTGACCAGCGACTTGTCCCGGTAGACGCCTGCTGCCCAGTTCTCTGCTGGCATGGCCGGCCCGTCGCGCAGGGTCCAGCCGTCGGCCCCGCTGGTCCACCAGCGGGGGACGAAGACGTGCCGGGGCACGGCGGCGATGACGGGCCGCCACCGTGACGCGGGGTGCGCTGCGTCGGCGGCGAGCCGGGCGGCGTGCTCTTTCCAGTCCATGGCGGTTACTGGCACGATGCGGGCGGGCAGTCGTCGCCGTCGCTGGCGGGCGGGCAGGTGTCCGGTGCGCAGGGTTCGGGATCGCGGCGGGGCACGGTGGCTAGCGTACGCTGCCATGCCGGGCCGGCGAGGATGCCGGCGAGGGGCGTGATCTTGACGTTGCCGCAGTCGAGCCAGCGGCCGACGACGCAGGGGGTGAGCCGCCCGTCGGCCATGATGGCGGCGCGGTTCATTCCGCACCGGCCGCACAGTTGCGCCGCGTCCTGCGTGTTCTCGTCGCGTGCCGCGCGGCCGAGATCTTGCTGCGGGCGGATGCGGATGTCGGTCACGCCCGCGCGGCGCAGGAATTCGGCTGCCCGCTCGGTGTCCTGGCCTTCGGTGACCTCGACGATGGCGGCGCGGACGAAGATGCCTCGGGTGACGGCTTCGGCAATGTTCGCGGCGGTCCGGGCGTGGCTGGCGCGGCTGCCGGTGATCTTCGCGTGGGTGTCCGCGTCGGCGGAGTACCAGGAGGTTCCCAGGGACACGCCGGGCTGGCCGAATAGCTCCCACAGGTCCGGGGTGACGTGGACCAGGTTGGAGTACACGTAGGCTTTCAGGTCGGCGGAGAGGGCGTAGCGGACGAGCCGGGGAAGGGCCGGCGATAGGGTTGGCTCGCCTCCGATGAACTGCACCATGCTCACGCCGATGGCGGCGGCTTGGTCGATGACGTGCTCCCAGTTCTCGGGCGTCATAGTGCCGGGTCCGCCCTGCGGGCCGCTGTCGGCATAGCAGTGGGTGCAGCCTATTGACCGGACTAGCGAGCGACACGCCGAGGCGGGAGTAGCTCTCGCTGTCTGCTGACAGGTAGACCTCGATCCATCCAATTCAGGGGGTGGGCGGGTGTTCGATGATGTCGTCCGGGAT
>DAHVAN010000332.1 GCA_027314595.1 Actinomycetota bacterium
ACCCGTTGGCCGCGTCGTCCCGATGAGTACGCGGACTCCTTTCGCGGCCCTGCTACGGTGCTCACCGGTGCTGCGGTTCCGGACGCCGGGGCATCCTTCGACCAAGCCGAGGTTGAGCGGCTGTGCCCGGCCGGGGCGATCGAAGTGATCGACCGGCTCCGCGTCGACCAGGGGAGGTGCATCCTGTGCGGGCGCCGCGTGGCGGCGCGGCCGGACCTGTTCGCCTGGTCGGCGGGCGCGACGGGGCCGGCCGCGGCGGCGCTTGCCCGGCAGGCCCTGGTCGTCCCCGAGGCACCGGAGACGGACGAGGCCGTCGCGGCGGCCAGGGCCGCGCTCGCTGCCCGGACCGCCGCGCTGCGCCGCAGCGTGCACGTCCGGCACGTGGACGCCGGGTCCGACGGCAGTGAGGAATGGGAGATCCAGGCGCTGCTCGGCCCGGTCTACGACATCCACCGGCTCGGCGTGTTCTTTACCGCCAGCCCGCGGCACGCCGACGTGCTGCTGGTCACCGGCGCCGGGACGCCCGGCATGACCGGGCCGCTGCGCACCACCTACAAGGGCATGCCCGACCCCAAGGTGGTGATCGCCGCCGGAACCGACGCGGTCAGCGGCGGCCTGCTGGGCGACCGGCTCACCGGGGTAGCCGGCCCCGTCCCAGTCGACGTGTGGGTGCCGGGAAGCCCGCCCAGCCCGTTCGGGATACTGACCGCGCTGCTGGTCGCGACCGGAAGGCTGTCGGGCAGCCGGGAAGGGGCACCGCGGTGAGCGCGCTTTTCGCGGCAGGCATGATCCTCCTGGCAGCGGCAGCGGCGGCAGGCCTCGCCATCACGGCGCCCGGCCGGGCGCGCAGCGTGCCGTACGCCCTCGGCGCGGCCGGGTCGGCGTGCCTCGCGGCCGCGGGCGGGTTCGCCCTAGCCGGCCGCGCGGTTCAGCTCAACGTCGCCGGGTGGCTCGGGGACCCGCTCCCAGGCCAGCAGGCGCTGGCGCTGTCCGCCGACCGGATGTCAGGCATGTTCCTGGTCATGGCGCTCGGCGCGGCGGTCCCGGTATCGGTCGCGTTCGCCAGCTGGGCGGCCGGGCAGGAAGCAGCGGCTACCCGGATGCTGGCCGAAGGATACGCGCTGGCACTGGGCGCTACCGTCGTGATCGTGACGGCGCAGGACGTTTTCACCGCCCTGTTCGGCTGGGAGGCGCTGACCGCCGCGTTCTGGCTGCTCGCCGGGGCCAACCGGGCAGATCATGACCGCGACGGCGCGGCGCGCGTCACCGTGTCGTTCGGAAAGGTGAGCGGCGCCGCGCTGCTCATCGGGCTGCTGCTGCTCGCCACGAGGTCACATTCGATCGCGCTGGCCTCGTTCGCGCACGTGCCGGGCGGCGCGGCGCGCACCACGGCGCTGGTACTGCTGCTGGCAGGGTTCGCGGTCAAGGCGGGCCTGGTGCCGTTCCAGGTCTGGATGCCCCGCGGGTATGCTGCCGCGCCTGGCCCGGCCCGCGCGATCATGGCGGGCGTGTGCGTCAACGTGGCGTTCTACGGCATGTGGCGCACGCTCGCGCTGCTCGGCCGGCCGCCGGGCTGGCTGGCCGGGATCCTGCTGGTGCTGGGCGGGTTCGCCGCACTGCTTGGCATCGCGCACGCCGCGGTGCAGAGCCGGCTGTCGCGGGTGATCGCCTACTCCAGCGTGGAGAACAGCGGCCTGATCATCACCGGGTTCGGCGTCGCGCTGACCGGGGACCAGCGGCTCGCCGCGGTGGGGCTGCTGGCCGCCACGCTGCAGATGGTCGCGCACACGGCGGCGAAGACGCTGCTTTTCACGTCCGCGGCCGGACTCGAGGCGGCAGCGGGCGGCTGACGCTGGCCGTCGCCGGCGCCGCGGTGGCGCTGACCGCCGGGTTCGCCGGGGTGACGTTCGTCCGGCTCGTCGGCATGACGGTGCTCGGCCCGGGCGGCACCGGAGGCACGCGTCCGGGCGAGTACGGCTGGCCCGGGCGGGCGGCGGTCACGGTGCTGTCGGTGTTCCCGCTGGCGATCGCGGCGCTGACCCCGCTGGAGATCCGGGTGATCGCCGCCGGGCTGTCGCCGGCCGTGCCGGGCGGCCTCACCATGGGCGCGCTCAAGTCGCCGTGGGTGCTGCAGCCGGTATTCGCCAGCTTCTCGATCCTGTCGCCGTCCTGGCTGTGGATCGAGCTCCCGGTGATGCTGGCGCTCGTGACCCTGCTCGCGCTCGGCCTGTCCGGGCGGCGGCTGGTGCGGGTGCGCCGGGTCCCCGCGTGGCGGTCGGCGACGATCGGGGTGGAAGGAGCCGACTCGTACACGCCGTTCGGGTACGCGAACCCGACGCGGCGGGTGCTCGCCAGCGTGCTCCATACCCGGACCGGACTGGAAGAACTTGCCCCAGACGAGAACGGCGCGGCCGCGGGCAGCGAGGACGGCGCGGCGCACCTGCGGTACACCTCCGACGTGGTGGAGGTCGTGGAAAGCTGGCTGTACCGGCCGGCGGCGCGGCTGTTCGCCGTCGTGGTCGCGACAGCGAAGCGGGCGCAGTCCGGCCGGCTGGACGCCTACCTGCTGTACATGCTCATCGCCCTTGTCGCGGTGATCGCCGCGGTCACCGCGCTGAGGTGAGCAGGCGCGCCGGGCAGTGCCCGGGCGGATGCTGCCTGCATGACGGTTGCCGACCTCGGCGCGCTCCGGGCCGGGAAGACACGGTCACGGCTGCGGCTGCTGGCCCGGCGCCGGACCTGCCAGGTCCTGCTGGCTCCTGGCCGGCGTGTCAAACCGCGCCGAGCAGGTAGGCAAGCAGGATGGCGGCGAATACGTACAGCAGGTAGAGGTTGACGTCGCCGGACTGCACCGGCCGCACCAGGTCCGCCAGCCACTCCAGGCAGCGGACCAGGGGCCGGTACAGATAGCGCTGGAAGACCGGCGTGACCTGCGCCTCGTAGTGCACCGGCCCTGACCGGCCGGCCGGGTCGTCGTCCGACGGCCGGGTGACCGAGACCGAGGGCCGGTACAGGGCGTCGAACGTGACCCGGGTCGGGGCGGAGAACGTCATGGCCGAGTACTGCATGCGGGGCCGGAACGAGACGATGCCCCCGTCCCACACCGGCACCCGGGTCGAGCGGGCACGCGGGCGCCCGGCCAGGTAGATCAGCAGCGGGACGGCGAGGGCGCAGACGAGGAAGACCGCCAGGTAGGTCGGGGAGAACGCGGCGAAGCCGGCGTGCGCGGGGATGACGGTGAGGTTGCCGGGCAGCAGCAGCGGCCCGAGCGTCACCCCGGTGACGGTCCTGGCGGTGCGGGACAGCGCGAACAGCACCACCGGGGCGCCGACGGACAGGGCGACGCAGGCGACCGCGAGCAGCGCCGGGCCGAGGACCGGCTGCCCCCGCTCGGTCGCCTCGGCGGCCTGGCGCGTCCGCGGCATGCCGAGGTAGGGGATGCCGAAGCCGCGGACGAACGCGTAGATCGCCAGCCCGCCGGTCAGTCCGAGCGTTGCGGCGGCGAGCACGATGAGGATGCCAGTCAGGTGGTTGCCGGCGCGGAACCCCTGGAACAGGCCCTGGAAGATCAGCCATTCGCTGACGAACCCGTTCAGCGGCGGGAGCGCGGCGATACCGAGCGTCCCGGCGAAGGCGATCACCGCCGAGCGGGGCAGCCGGTGGATCAGGCCGCCGAGCCGGTCCATGTCCCTGGTGCCCGTCGCGTGCTCGGTGACGCCCGCCTCGAGGAACAGCAGCGTCTTGTAGCAGCCGTGGTTTGCCACGTGGTAGATCCCGGCGATCAGCAGGAACGCCCACAGGGCCTGCTGGCCGCTGGCGCGGAAGATCATGGCGGCGCCGAACGCGGTCACGATGATGCCGACGTTCTCGATCGTGGAGTAGGCGAGGAACCGCTTGATGTCGCGCTCGGCCATCGCGTAAAGGATGCCGATCGCCGCGGTGACCGCGCCGCCGCCCATGGTGACCAGGCCGGGCCAGGTGCCGGCCGGCGGGGCGAGCCGGAAGGCGAACAGCGCGATGCCGTACACGCCAAGCTTGACGACCACGCCGGACAGGAACGCCGACCCGTCGGCAGGCGCGACCGGGTGCGCCTCGGGCAGCCAGACGTGCAAGGGGACCAGGCCCGCCTTGAACCCGAACCCGGCCAGCGCCAGCAGGAACGCCGCGGCCCGCCACCCCCCGGGCACGGCTGCGGCGTGCGCGGCGATGCCGGACAGCGTCGTGTCCCCGGTCTTCGACGACAGGATCACGAACGCGGCCACGACGAGCAGGAACCCCGCCTCGGACAGCGCCAGGAACCAGAACGCACCGCGCGCCACGGCGAAATCCCGCGGGTGGCGAAGGATGAGCAGGTAGCAGGCCAGGCTCATGGTTTCCCAGGCGATCAGGAAGGTGACCATGCCGCCCGCGGCGAGCACGGCAAGGCTGGCGAGCAGCGCCACGTTGTAGGCGGCCAGGTACAGCGCAGTACCTGGCGACGGCTCGTGATAGCGGGGCGCGTAGCACGCGATGGCCACCGCGACGACGCCGAGCAGCGCGGCGAACACGCCGGCCAGGCTGGTCGCCTGGAGCTGCAGCGGTCCCCCAGTGACCGTTGCCAGGCCGGCCGGGACGACCGTCGTGTTGCCGTACAGCAGTGACCAGCCGCCGCCGGCCGCGGCGGCCGCACCGCCGAGCGCCGACAGTGCGCAGCAGCCCCGCAGCCCGCCGGGGGTCCGCGCGGCGAGCGGGGCCGCCAGGGCGGCGGCGGCCCAGGCGCCGGCCGCGATGTAGAACAGGTCGAGGGGGGTCATGAGACACCACGCACCCGTTCGGGATCGTCCCCGGCGGTGAACGGCAGGTCCCGCACCTTTTCCGCGAGGCGGCCAACGGCGACCCCGAGGCCGTGCAGCAGGGCGAGCGGGCTGGGCGGGCAGCCGGGGATCCACACGTCGACCGGCAGCACCGCGTCCACGGTCCCGTAGGTGAACGGGTCCGCCGGGTAAACGCCGCCGAGCGCGCAGGCGCCAACACCGACGACGATCTTCGGTCCTGGCATGGCGTCGTAGGTCTTGCGGGCGGCGACCTCGAACGCGCGGATCATCGGCCCGGTGACCAGCAGCAGGTCGGCGTGCCTGGGCGCCGGGGTGAAGAAGAACCCGAGCCGGTGCAGGTCGTAGTGCGGCGCGGCGAGCAGCCGGATCTCCTGCTCGCAGACCGCGCACGACCCGGTGTCCAGGGTGCGGATGTGCAGGCTGCGGCCGAACTGCCGCGCGATCGTCTCCCGGAGTTCGTCGGCGGTCATCGTTCCTCCCCCCGCAGCGGGATTGTCTTGATGAGTACCGAACGGGTGGTTGCTGCGAGCTCGAACGCACCGCTCGGCGTGACGGCGTGCGGCGCCTCGGCCGCGCACCTCCCGCACGCGGTGCACCGGCCGACGTCGAAGGCGAGCACGTCGCCGCCCCGCTCCCCCGTCACCACCTGCAGCGCCCCGCTCGGGCAGGTCTCCGCGAGCCGGCCAGCGGTCACCGGGGTCAGTGCTCGCGGCCGGAACGCGGGCGGGGTCGGCAGGAAAGCGGACGATTCCTCGGGCCGCGCGGGGTAGCGGGTGGTGACCACGCCGCGGCGGAGACCGCGGACGAACCACAGCGTCATCGGTGCCTCCTGTCAGCGGGCCATTCCCGCGGCGGTCAGCCAGCAGCTGGCCTCGATGATCGGGACGTCGGTGAACACGTTCCGCGACCGGCAGGCGTCGTCGAAGCCGCGCCAGTTCCGCGCCGACGCCGGGCGCAGCCGGGCCCTGCTGATCCGGCCCGCGTCGTCAAGCTGCAGCCAGGCGAGCGCCTCGCCCCGGGATGACTCGGCCCAGCCGAGCCCGGTACCGCCGCCCGTGTCCCCGTGCCCCTGCACGGGGAGTTCGGCGGTGCCGGCCGCGGTGCCCGCGTCGAGGAACTGGCCGATCAGGCGGACGGACTCGGCGGCCTCGGCGAGCATGACGGTGAAGCGGGCGAGGACATCGCCGGCGGTCGCGGTGGCGACGGCTGCCGCGCTGCTGGTACCGGCGCGGTAGGGGCCGCCGGGGACCAGCCGTGCGTCGCCGGGCTGCCCGGTGGCGCGGGCCACCGGGCCGACCAGGCCGAGGGCGCGGGCCTGGCCGGCGGTCAGGGCACCGGTCGCCTCAAGCCGGTCGATGAAGGAGTTGGTGCTTAGCAGGGCGTCGGCGGCCCGCCTGAACTCCCCGTAGGCGCCGGGCAGGTCTTCGCGGACCGCGTCCGGGTCGGGCGCGCGGCTCACGCCGCCGACGGCGGTCACGCCGAACAGGTACCGGTGGCCGAACGCGCGGGCGTTCAGCCGGAGCAGCCGTTCCAGGGCGATCTCGGCGGCGGACTGGCCGACGGACAGTCCCGTCGACTGGCACAGCGCCGCCATCGCGGCGGCGTGGTTGTACAGCCGCTCCAGTTCAAGCGCGACGGCGCGGGTACGCTGCGCCGCCTCCGGGGGCCGGACCCCGGAGGCGGTCTCGGCGGCGGCGGCGAAGGCCCAGCCCTGGGCGACCGCGCTGAGCCCTTCGGCGCGCTCGGCGAGGAACATTGCCTGCTGCGGGGTCTTGCCCGCCAGGCGCCATTCGAGGCCGCGGTGCTTGTGCCAGGTGAACAGGTAGAGGTCGACGACTTCCTCGCCGCTGGTGACCAGCCCGTAGTAGAGCGACTCGGTGCCCGCCTGGCGGACCGGGCCGAACGGGAACTCGAACGCCTCGCCCGCCACGGTGTGCGGGGCGCGGGCCTCTTCCGGCTCGCTTGAGGGCTTATGGCCGAGGGTGGGCAGGGCGGCGTGCGGCGGGAGCATGACCCGGTTCAGCGGCTTGCCGGTCGCGGGGCGGATACCGAACTGCTCGTAGATCTCGCATTCCTCGACGAACGCGGCCGGGGCGATGTCGGACAGCGCCGGGTACTGGCCGCCGTCGATCGGGGTCTCGGTGATGACGTAGCCGGACTGGTCCTCGGTGTCGTTGGCCCACACCAGGCGGAGGACGGGCGTGTCGCCGTCGGAGGCGAACATGTCCGCCAGGCGCAGCCCGCCCAGGTCGCGCGCCACGGCTTCGAGGTCCGGGGAAGCGACCTGGAACGTGGTGACCGCGCCGGGGGCGGTCCGCGCGGCGCCCGCGGCGATGAGGTCGGGGGTCATCCGATCACCGCCGCCGACTGCCGCAGGACCGTGTCCAGCCCGGCGGGGATCCACAGTCCGAGGGCCAGCAGCGCGGCCAGGCCGAGAATCAGCGGGACCGCGGTCACCACGACGTCCGCAGCGCCCCGGTAGGGCCTGGCGAGCGCTTCCGGCGGGCCGGGCAGCGCCGCTGATCCGGCGGGCGCACCCGGCGGACTCGCGGGTGCGACTGCCTGGCCGTCGGGGATCGCCAGGTGGCCGGCGAGCACCGGCTCGGGGGCCGGGCTGGCTGGCGCCGGCGGGGGGCCGGTCACCATGTCGCTGACCGTGCGGGCGAAGGCGAAGAACGCGACGCCGAGCAGGGCGAGCAGCAGCAGCGGGAAGGCCGGGCTGCCGTGGGCGAACCCGGCGCGCACGATCGTCAGCTCGGACAGGAACACGCCGAACGGCGGGGCGCCGAGCACCGCGAACGTCGCGAGCAGCAGCACTCCCCCGGTCACCGGCACGGCGGTGAGCAGGCCGGTGACACCAGCCGCCTCCCGGGTTCGGTAGCGGAGCGACATATCGCCGCTGGACAGGAACAGCACGGTCTTGGCCAGGGCATGGCTGATCACCTGGAGCAGCGCGCCGTACAGGCCGAGGACGCCGCCGAAGCCGAGGGCGACCGCGATGATCCCCATGTGCTCGACGGACGAGTAGGCGAAAAGCCGCTTGAAGTTGCCCTTCCGCACCATGAACAGCGCGGCAATGACAATCGACAAGAAGCCGAACGACAGCAGGACCGCCCGCGGGTACGTGTGACCGAGGCGCGCCTGGGCGATGGCGAGGAACCGGATGATGGCGTACATGCCGGTGTTGAGCAGGGCGGCGGACAGCATCGCGCTGGCCGGGCTGGGGGCCTCGGCGTGCGCGTCGGGCAGCCAGGTGTGCATCGGCGCGAGGCCGACCTTCGTCCCGTAGCCCACGACCGCGAGCAGGAACGCCAGGCGCAGGCTCTGCGGCGCGAGCGCTCCCGCGTGCGCCACCAGGTACGGCCAGGTCAGGCCCAGGTTGGAGCCCAGGTGCAGCGCGCTGCCGGAGTAGAACAGGAACAGCGTCCCGGCCAGCGCGATCGTGACGCCGAGGGAGCTGATGATCACGTACTTCCACGCCGCCTCCAGGGACCTGGCGCGGCCCTCCAGGCCGACCAGGGCGACGCTGGCCAGCGTGCTGGCCTCGACCAGGACCCACAGCAGCCCGAGGTTGCCGGTCTCCAGCGACGCGAGCATCAGCGCGGCGAACAGGCCGAAGAACGTGAAGTACAGCTTGACCTGAAAGCTTGTGAGCTCGCCGCTGTCCTCCTGCGCGCCGATGTAGGACATGGAGCCGAGCGAGGCGAGCAGGGTCACGCCGGACACGGTCAGCAGGAAGAATCCGCTGAGCGAGTCGGCGTACAGGAAGCCGCCCCAGCCTTCCAGCGCCCGCCCGTCGTGCAGGGTGACGAGCAGCGCGATCGCGCAGGCCAGCGACGCGGCGGCGCCGGCCGACAGCGCGACCGCCGACAGCCGGGCGCGGGCGCCGGCCAGCGCGGCGGCCGTACGGGGAGGACGCCACCGCGTGGTTCATCAGGTACGGGTTGTCAGAGGCGGACACCGCGCCGACGGTAAAGAACACCAGGATCAGCGCGGGCTCGGCCATGGACCCGATCCAGCTGGCCCGGCTGGCGCCGAGCCCGCCGTAGGGGCTCGCGGTGTCCAGCCCGGACAGCGAGATCACGAAGCTGGCCAGGGTGAGGACGAACGCCCCGCCGATCAGGTCGGCGAGGAACGCCAGCGGCAACGGCTCGTTCGTGATGACCGGGACGATCACCGAGACCGTCAGGTAGCAGGCGAACGCGACGAACGGGGCACCGCGGAACACCCAGGACGCCTGGTCGCTGACCGCGCTGCCCTTGCGCAGCAGCTTGCCCAGGTCCCGGTACGGCTGCAGCACGCTCGGCCCGCGCTTAGAGCCGACGACCGCCTCGACGCGGGCGATCGCCCCCGCGTAGAGCGGGGCGAACACGACCACGACGAGGCTCTGCAGAACCTGGATCAGCTCGGGCACTTCCTGGCCTCCCCTGCGCATCCGACGCCATGCACGCCTTGCAGGTAGAGGCCATCAGCCGGGATCAGCCCCGGCGGTACGCGAGCCTCATCGCGTAATCAGCTCCAACGATACATGGCCGTTTTCCGGGGAGCCAGCTTCTAAGGAGCCAGCAATACCGGCAGGGAGGCCTTGCGGGCCGCGGTCGCGGCGACGTGGCCGAGCCGCGGGTGCAGCACGCCGCCGGTGCCGTGCCGGCCGACGGCCAGCAGGTCGAAACCGTGCTGCCGCGCGTACTCGCAGACGGTGCCCGCGGCGTCGCCGCTCTCGGCGAACCGCAGGGACACCCGCTCCCGCAGGGCGCCCGGCAGCCCTTCCCTGGCACTGGCGAAGGTCTTCTCGGCGAAGCGCTTGCGTTCGTCGAAGTCGGCGGCACCCTCTGCCGAGTCCTCGGTGTGCGGGGCAGGACTGAGGACCGCGAGCACGACCACCGCCGCGGTCCCGTCGACGGCCAGCGCCGCGACCGCGCGCAGGGCCGCCGCCGCGCCCGGCGAGCAGTCCCAGCCCACCAGGATCTTGCGCGCTGGCCTGACATCTGTTTGCCCGGTAGCCATCGTCGGCCTCCACTGCGTGTTCCAAGCGCCAGGATGCAGAAGCCGTCAGCGGGAACGTCCCGCGGTTCCGGTGCCGGACCCCCGTCTACCGGACCGTGGCGAGCCTCATCGCCAGTGCCGTCAT
Source organism: Actinomycetota bacterium (assembly GCA_027314595.1). Lineage (GTDB taxonomy): Bacteria > Actinomycetota > Actinomycetes > Streptosporangiales > Streptosporangiaceae > Trebonia. Next base: position 9,946 of record DAHVAN010000332.1, read on the forward strand.
TGTCGGCCGGCCAGCGCTGGCCCGCAAGAGGCGGGATTCCGTGGCGGCAAAGCCGCGCCGGTCAGGTGCAGCGGGGGACGGGTCATCCGGTTTCTGGTGTGTGCGATGATGCGGCAGCGGTCCCGCTGGCCTGCCAGGCAGGGCTGCTCGCCTCCGGTTCGCCGTCCAGGGTGGCCGCACGGGCAGCCGGGGTGAAGGACCTGTCTTCTTCCAGCCAGCCGCCGAGCCGGTAGTAAAGGTCTTCCCCGAAGCTGGTCGGCAGGGGGTCCTTGACGGCGAGCTTGTAGTTGCGGCGCCCGTCGGGCTGGCGCTCGGCGCGCAGGAACAGGGTGGCCGACGGGTGCTCGCGGTGGAAGCGGTCGGCGAAGGCGTACCTATGGGTGACGAAGAAAACCCTGATCTGCGCCTCGAGCAGGGCGCGGACGACCTGGTAGCCGATCTCGGCCCCCTCGCGCTCGTTGGTCCCGGCGAAGGACTCGTTGAACAGGATCAGGGCACGGGGGCCGATCTGGCTGGCGATGACGCTCATGCGCTTGAGTTCGTCGTCCAGCCGACCGCTGGTCATGCCGGGGTCCTCTCCCCGGATGAAGTGGGTGAAGACGCCGCGGGCGACGTCCGCCTGGTAGGACCTCGCGGTGACGAACAGCCCGCACTGCATCATCAGCTGGGCCACGCCGACGCTGCGCAGGAAGGTGGACTTGCCTCCGGAGTTGGCGCCGGTGATGATGACCAGCGGCTTCCCGCCGCCCTGGACGTCGTGCCGACGGCTGGGGCGGGTGACTGGAGTTCGAGGCAGGCGTCGCGCAGGTCGGCGCACGAGAACGTGCCCGATGAGGGCTTGACCGGGTCGGGGACCGTGACGGGGACGCCCTTGGCTGCTAGCCGCCCGGCGAGGTTGAGGCAGCCGACGTAGAAGGCGAGCTCCGCCTTGAGCATGGTGAAGTAGCTGCCAATGTGGTCGGCGGACTGGGCGGCGGCGTTGGCGACGAGGTTGATACCCCGGTTGTTGAGGTCGGACAGGATCTGGGCGCCGGCGTCGTCGCGGGGCGGGATGGTGAAGGAGTAGACGGTGCGCGGCCCGATCCCCAGCCGCTCGGTCCACCGTCGGCGAGGGCCGGCGGGGGCGCGGAGCACGAACCCGGTGCCGCTGTTGTCCCGGCCGAGTTCGGCGCTGATCAGCACTCCGGCGCGGAACCGCAGCTGCCTGAGGTGGTCGCTGATCTCGTGGAAGTACTCGTCGTCCAGTTCGTGCTGGACGGTGGCGAATAGGGCCCGCAGCCCGTCGGAGGTGAATTTCCCGGCGTGGTCGTCGGTGATCTGCCGGAGCTGCCGCAGCCGGGCGACGTAGGCGTCCAGTTGGCTGACCGCGCCGGACAGATTGGAGGATGCGTTCTGGTAGCTGCCGCCGTAGCCTCCCAGCCACAGGTGCCGCCTGTCTTCCAGGGCGCCGGCCGCGACCGCGTACAGGTCCCGGATGACGTCAGGCTGGGCGAGGCAGTCCGTCAGGACTTGCTGGCGGTAGCGGATCTCCTCCGGATCGTCGAGGCTGGCGAGCAGCACTTTGGCGGACACCTCGCGCAGGAACTTGTCGCCGGCGGCCATGGCGTCCAGCAGCGTGTTCAGTTCCAGGTCCTGGGTCAGGTCCGCGTGGGCGACGGGCGGCCCGGCTGCCCAGTCGAAGTCCCGGTCGGAGTAGAGCAGGTGGACCTTCATGCTCCCTCTCCCTGCTTTGCTGTTTCTCCCAGCTGCGCTGTCGGCCCCTTCTTTGCTGGCCAGGGCTCGCCCGTACCGAGCCGTTCGCGGAGCCGCGGGTAGGTGAGGTCGTATTTTTCGGCGATCGCCAGCGCGTAGGCCAGCCCGTCAGCGGGCCTGCGGACGACCTTGTAGGTGCGCTCGGCCGGGCTGTCCGGGACGACCGTGCTCATCATGGACACGACCTGCTCCCCGAGCGATGCGAGCTCGTCCACGAAGGTGACGTAGACGCACAGGGCGCCGAGTCGCGTGACCTTGGTGAGCACCTTGGTCCCCAGGAAGCGGGCATCGTGCACGGTGGTGGAGGCGAAGGTCTCGTTCAGGATGACGACGCTGCGCCCGGTGGCCGCCTCCAGGATGCCCCCGATCCGGATCAGGTCGTCTTCCAGCTTCCCGGTCATCGCGGCGAGGTCTTCCTCCCGCGCGAAGTGGGTGAAGATCCGGTCGGGCAGGAACAGCCGGGCGCTGGTGCCAGGGACCGGGCATCCGGTGGCGGCCAGGTGGTGGAGCTGGCCGAAGGTGCGGGCGAAGGTGGTCTTGCCGCCCTGGTTGGGGCCGGTCACGACGATGATGCGCTCAGGGCCGTCCAGGCGGAAGTCGTTCGTGACCACCGGCTGGCGCCCGGTGACGAGCTTGCGCGCCAGGGCCGGGTCGAAGGTGCCGGCGGCGTGGACGTCCGTGGAGCTGGCGGAGACCTCCGGGTAGCAGAAGCGCAGCCCGGCGGCCTGGACCGGCCTGATGTAGTCCAGGTACGCGAGGTAGAACTGGAGTTCCCGGTCGGCGCGGGTGATGCCCTCGTCGGGGAACCCGGCGTGCTGGCGGCAGTGCGCTTCAAGGTCGGCGAACTCGTCCGGGAACAGCCTGGCCACCAGCTCGGTAATCTGGGCGGCAATGTGGTTCATCCCCGGTGACGTACCGTAGCGGATTAGGTAGTTCCTGGTCGCGCCCTGCTTGAACCGCTCGAAGGTCTTCAGCACCGCGGCGCTGTAGTCGGCTTCGCCGTCGTAGCGGCTCACCTCGACCCGGCCGGCCCGGATACGGGTGCAGTAGCGGATCCGCCCGAGGGACTCCTTCCGGTCCCTGGTGTCGCTGGCCAGGCCGGTGAAGCCGGGCGAGGCGGCGAAGGGAAGCAGGTAGTCGCGGAAGTCCCGCAGTGCGCGGGAGGCGGGCTGAGCCGAGGCCAGGTGCCCGGCCAGCGAGGCCACCGCGTCGCAGTAGATGGCCGCCGCGTCCAGGAACCAGCCCTGGCGCTGGTGGCGGTCCCGCATCTGCTCCAGCTGGCGCAGGTGGGCTCGCACCTCGCTCATCAGCCCGGAAAACCGCTGGACCGCGTCGAGCAGGGTGGGGTCCTCTAGGTATTGGAAGACCTCCTGGCGGTAGCGCACCGTGCCGGGATCGTGCAGGCGGCGGAACAGGACCGAGGTGATGAGGTCACGCTCCTCGCGATCACCCGCGACTGCCGCCACGATCTGGTCCAGGTTCAGGTCCCGTGCGAAGGAGCGATCATCCTGCCCCGCGGAGGCCTGCGCCGCTGGCACCCCGGACAGCAGGCTGAGGGGATGAGACCGGGTTCGCGGAGCGGGCGGCTGCGGATGCGGGCTCACCGGCACTCCTGCGGAGGACACGGCGTCCCCGGTCCCTGGCTCCCGGTCCGTGGTTTCCCGCAGCGTCATGGCGTGACCTCCTGTGTCCTGGCCGCTGGGCCGTTCCGACAGGAGCCATCAGCCACAAGGGCGATTCCGGCGAGCTCCATCACCGTATTGCCAATTGAGGTTTTCTCAGCAAGGTTGAACCCGGCACTCGCGCTGTAACCGCCTGTTCAGGCTGCTTCGGGGACGCGGGGGATGATTCGAGGCATAGGGCGGAACCCCGGTACAAGTGGTTCTCACCACAATCCCCACCCGTACCGAGGTCCCGCGTGATCTATTATCGCGTCGCTCTTGACGTGCCCCTGCCCCTCGCGCTCAAGGTTTCGGGCCTCCTGGGGAAACACCGGGAGGAGATCGGAACCAGGAACGGAACCCGCGCCCTGACCTGCTGGCAGCAGGCAGTCTTCATCCTCGCCTGGTTCCGCGACAAGCCGGACATCCGCCGCCTCGGCCAAGGCTCCGGGATCTCCCAGGCCACCGCCTACCGCTACAAGGACGAAGGAGTCGAGGTGCTCGCCGCCAAGGCCCCCACCCTGCACGAGGCCCTGGAGAAGGCCGCTGAGCAGGGACTTCCCTACCTCATCCTCGACGGAACCCTCATCGCCTCCGACCGCTGCTCCGACAAGAAAACCAGCCGGAAGGGCGCAGAGATTGACAAATGGTACTCCGGCAAGGCGCACCACCACGCCGGCAACGTCCAGGGCCTCATCGGGCCGGACGGCATCCCCCGGTGGACCAGCGACGCCCTGCCCGGCAGCACTCACGACATCACCGCCGCCCGCGACCTCCTCCTGCCCGCCGCCCGCCCCTACACGGCGAAGATGCCGATCCTGGCCGACTCCGGCTACGAAGGCGCGGGAAAAGGCGTCCACGTCCCCGTCAAGAAGCCCCGCAAAGGAGACCTCGACATCAACACGAAAACCCGCAACTCACTGCTCCGCGGCCTGCGCTACCAGGGAGAACGCGGCTTCGCCCTCCTAAAGGGACGCTGGACCGCACTCCAGCGCGTCACCACCGACCCCGGCCAGATAGGCGGCATCACCAAGGCCGCCCTCGTCCTCACCCAAATCGAGCACAAGATGATCTAGCCCAAAGTCGCTGAGAAAACCTCACTGGGTCCGCGACGCAACGCTGAGTGAAGATTCCTCCAAGGTCCGCGCCGGGAGCCGGCCCCGCAACCTCGCCACCCTCCGTAACCTCACCACCGGGCTCATCCGCCAGGCCGGCCTCGAGGACATCGCCGCCACCATCCGCGAGGCCGAATACGACAAAGACCTGCTCATCGCCCTCACCCGCCTCGACCCGGCCCTGTGAACAGCGGAAACACTTTGACCGCAGCCCTGCCGTACAGGCTGACGACGTTACCCCGGCCAACCGGTATCCCAAGTTTCATGATGGTAAGCCTGGAGCATGCTGGCCTTCATCGGGCCGGTAACCACGGACTGGCTGGCGACAACACAGGATCGCAAGACTTGCATTACAGTGCGTCGCAGCGTAATACAATGAACCCATGAAGACGATTACCCAACGAGAACTCGCGGCCCGTTCCAAGGCCGTGCTTGACGACGTCGAGGCAGGCGAGATTTACCACATCACCCGGAACGGCACCGAGATCGCCGAGGTCCGCCCGCTCAGCGATCGCCGCCGCTTCGTGCCCGCCGAGGAACTCCAGCGCCGCTGGCGTGACGCTCCCGCCTTCGACCCGGCAGCGCTGCGCACCGAGGCCGGCGACTTCTTCCGCGACGACGATGTCGTCGAGGACGACAACCCCTGGGAGCGCGGATGACGGTTCGTGTCCAGCGCGGCATGCTTGACACCTGCACGGTCATCGACTTGCCGACCCTTGATCCAGCCCGGCTTCCCGTCGAGGTAGCCATTTCCGCCGTCGTCCTGGCCGAGCTCGCCCAAGGCGTCGCGATGACCAAAAGCGCCGAGCAGATCATGATCCGTTCCCAGCGGCTCGCAGACATCGAGGCGGCATTCGCCGCCATCCCGTTTGACCGGGAAGCCGCCCGCCGCTACGGAACCCTCGTCGCGCTCACCATCGCCGCCAGCCGTAACCCGCGCCCCCGGCGCATCGACCTCATGATCGCCGCGACCGCCGCCGCGCACGGGCTGCCCTTGTTCACCCGCAACCCCGACGACTTCCGGGGACTCGACGCAGCCGTCACCATCATCGCCGTCTAGCCTCCGCAATTCAGCAACAAGGACTGTCTGAGCCTGGATCCACCGGCTGTTTTAGGTGATGCCTCTCGCCTCCACGAGGGGTTTCCGTAGGTGAATCAGGGCATGCGGACCTCGCCGCTCACCTCTTGTGCGGCGCGTCCTGAATTTCCGGGTCGGGGACTGGGGGCGGTG
>DAHVAN010000333.1 GCA_027314595.1 Actinomycetota bacterium
AACCGCAGGTCACGGCCTCGTGGAGGCATCGCTTCTGCCTGCTGGACCGCTCCGCACCCGGAAGGTGCAGCCTCCTCCGCACCCGAAATACGCGAAACACCAGGTCACAGCCCTGGAAAGGGCTTCCGAACGCTAAACCCCCCGGGCTGTTGAATGCCGGAGGCCTAGGGAGGCCGGGACGGTCAGGTTCGCCAGATGAGGACGAGGGCGCAGTCGTCGCCGCTGGCGATGTCGCGCTGCATGGTGGTGACGAGCTCGGGCGCGCCGACGCTGAAGCCGGCGACCACCAGGCGCTCGGCCTCGCCGAGCAGCCGCTCGATGCCCTCGTCGATGTCCCTGCGGGGCGCCTCCACCAGGCCGTCGGTGTAGAGCATGATCGCGTCGCCGCGGCGGAGCACGCCCTTCTCCGGGACCTCGGGAACCCCGGCCAGGTCAGGGACGACGCCGAGGACCATCCCGCGAGCCTTCGTGACGTGCCACTGGCCGGTGTTCGCGTCGAAGCGCACCGCTGGCGGGTGCCCGGCCGACGACAGCGTGTACTCTCCAGACCCCAGGTCGACCGCGAGGTGCACCGCGGTGACGAATCCCTCGGCGGCGTTGCCCCGCAGCAGGTAGGCGTTGCACGCGGGCAGGAACGACTCTCTGGGGACCGAACCGAGCACGCCGCCGAACGCGCCGGACAGGAGCAGCGCCCTAGTGGCGGCGTCCATCCCCTTGCCGGACACGTCGACGAGCGCGACCTCGAGCGACTTGCCATCGCAGTGCGAGACCACGAAGTCACCGCCGAACGAGGAACCGCCCGCAGGCCGGAGCACCACCATCGACTGCCAGCCGTCCCCGAGCTCCGGCAGCGTGCCCTGGGCCCTGATGCGGTCCCGCAGCTCGATCATCATCCGGTCCGCGCGCAGCCCGCGGGTGCCAAGCTTGCCCCTGGTCCTGGCGAGCACGTCGGCGAAGAAGGCGGTGACCGCGATCGTGGCGACGATCCCCGCGCCTGCCTTGTCCTTGGCGGCGTCGTAGATGATGCCGATGGCCACGATCCCGAACAGGATCCGCAGCGCCCGCGGCCACAGCAGCAGGCCGCCGCACAGGATCGGCAGGATCATCACGCCAGGGGAAAACCACCACTCGGACACGTGCACGGCGGCCACCGCGATCGCCACCGTGAGCACGGTGAGGCCGAACGCCACCCGCCGGTTCCTGGTGATGAACTGCTGCCGAACGAGGTTGTTCAGCCAGCTGCCAGCACTCCGTAGCTTGCGCATCACTGTGCGCATGACGACGGCGGGCCTGGGAACGATCATGACTGGCGCAGGTTATCCGCACATCGGTGCCGTCGCACGCGTTGCCACAATTTCCCCCTTACTTTCTCACCTGCCCGCGAAAAAGATTCGCGCTGGTGTCCGCAGCAGGATAAGAAGACCATCATGGCAGACCCGTATCCAATCCGCCCGGTTACCGATGATGAGCTTGCCGCCTTCCGGACCGTGAACGAGCACGCGTTTCACGGCGGGCCGGCGCCCGAGCGCGACGTGCCGCTGCTGCGACGGCTCTTCGAGGCGGACCGGTCGCTTGCCGCGTTCGACCCCGCGCTGCCCGCGGCCGGGCCGGTCGGCACGGCCGGCGCTTTTACCTTCGGGATGTGCGTGCCCGGCGCGATCGTGCCGGCCGCGGGCGTTAGCTTCGTCGGGGTGCTGCCCACCTACCGGCGGCGCGGCATCCTGCGCTCGCTGATGCGCCGCCAGCTCGGCGACATCGCGGCCAAGGGCGAGCCGATCGCGGTGTTGTGGGCCTCGGAGACCCCGCTATACGGACGCTACGGGTACGGATGGGCCTCGACGCAGGCGTCGTTCAAGTTCCAGCGAGGCGATGGGACGCTCGCGCCGTCCGCGCCCTCCGACCCCGGCCTGCGGTTGCGGCTGACAGAGCCGGGCGCCGTTGCCATGGAGCTCGCCAAGGTCTACGAGACCGTGCTCCCGGCGCAGCCTGGCTTCTTCACAAGGAACGACGCGTGGTGGGACCGGGTGCTCAAGGATCATGAGCAGGACAGGAACGGGTTCAGCCCGCTGCGCTGCGTGCTCGCCGAGGACTGCTCAGGGCCGCGCGGCTACGCGCTCTACCGTGCCAGGAGCGACTGGGATGAGGACACTTTCCTCCCTGAAGGCCTGCTCGTCATCACGGAGCTGATAGCCGCTGACCCGGCCGCCGGCGCCGCGCTCTGGCGCGACCTGCTCAGCCGCGACCTGGCAGCGCGGGTCATCGCGAGGCTGCGGCCGGCCAGCGACCCGGTGCTTTTCCAGCTGCTTGACGCGCGGCGGGCACGGCCGCAGGTCACCGACGCACTGTGGGTGCGGATAACCGACCTGCCGAAGGCGCTGGCCGCGCGCGCCTACTCCTGCCAGCTGGACGTCGTGCTCGAAGTCGTCGATGACCTGCTCACGAGCAACGCGGGCCGCTGGCGGCTGCGCGCCGCCGGGCCGGCCGGGAGCGCCACGTGTGAACGGACGTCCGAGCCGGCCGATCTCGCGCTCGACGTCCGTGAGCTCGGCGCGGCCTACCTCGGCGGCACCCGGCTCGGCGCGCTCGCCGCGGCCGGCCTGGTCACCGAGCTGCGGACGGGCGCCCTGGCGCCGCTGTCCGCGGCCATGTCCTGGGACCCGGCCCCCTGGTGTCCGAGGATCTTCTGACCGACACTGGAACGCATGGCAGGCATGAAGGTCACGCTGAGCGCCGCGATGCGGGCGAGGGACGTGTCGCGTCCGCGGGCAGAGCAACTCGCCGAGGCCGCCGCACGTGAAGAGCCGGCTGCCGCCGAAGGCCACGTCACGGCGACGCCGGATGATCTATCACCGCAGCCCCGCACCCGCCGGCGTCGGCGCCGGACCCGCTAGGCGGTGCCCGGCAGCGGCGGCAGTTCGCCCGACTTCTCGAAGTCCGCGATCATGGTCAGCCGCCTGGCGTGCCTGGCCTCCTGCGAGAACGGGGTCTCGATGAAGACCTTCGCGAACCCCAGCGCGTCGGTGTCGCTGTACATCCGCGCACCGAGGCTGAGGACGTTGGCGTCGTTGTGCTGCCTGGCCAGCCGGGCGGTCTCCTCGGTCCAGGCCAGGGCGGCCCGGATGCCGGGGATCTTGTTCGCGGCGATCTGCTCGCCGTTGCCGGAGCCGCCGATCACGATGCCCAGGCTGCCCGGGTCGTCGGCGACCCCGCGCGCCGCGCGCATCACGTACACGGGGTAGTCGTCGTCAGGCACATACGAGGCCGGCCCGCAGTCCACGGGCTCGTGCCCGGCCTCCCGGAGCCAGCTGATCAGGTTCGCCTTCAGCTCGAAGCCAGCATGGTCGGATCCCAGGTATACGCGCATACCCGGCAGTCTGCCAGAAGCCCCCAAGCCGCCGCGGCCCTAGGGGGTTAAGGGACGCATCGTGGCCGACTGCCCCACAGGTCCGCGGCGATATTACCGTCCGAGGCAAGCAGTGACGGAACGGGCACTCGGTGTAATATGTTGTGAAGCTCGCTAGGCGGACGAGGCGGCGATCATGGCACCACTGCCCGTTCGGGTCGTGTCAGTCGAAAATCGGGTCGCGGGTGCGGGACCGCTTCAGCTCGAAGAAGCCGTCTGTGCCTGCGATCGCCAGCACGCCGTCCCACAGGCGGCCCGCCGCCTCCCCGCGCGGGATCGGGGAGACCACCGGTCCGAACACCGACAGCCCGTTCACCGAGATGACGGGCGTGCCCACGTCGTAACCGACGCGCTCGATGCCCTCCTTGTGCGAGGCACGCAAGGCCTCGTCGTGTTCGGCCGAGTCGGCGGCGTCTGCCAGGCTGGCCGGCAGTCCCGCCTCGGCCAGGGCCGCCTCGTAGGTCGCGCGCTCCCGCGGAGCCTTCTCGTGGTGGAACCGGGCGCCAAGCGCCGTGTACAGCGGCCCGAGCACCTCGGGCCCGTGCTGCTGCTCGGCGGCGATGCAGACTCGCACTGGTCCCCATCCGGTGCTCAGCAGTTGCCGGTACTGCTCCGGCACGTCCCGGCCCTCGTTCAGCACGGACAGGCTCATCACATGCCAGTTCGTGCTGACCGGACGCACCTTCTCCACCTCGTGCATCCAGCGGGACGCGATCCACGCCCACGGACAGACGGGGTCGAACCAGAAGTCGACCACAGTACGCTCCTGCTCAGCCATGCACACTCCTGTTGCTCAACATCGACAGCGTTTCAGCACGGACAACTCCGCGCCGATCAGCCGCATTCCGCCGACTTCGGGCGGTACGGGACGCGGGCACGGCCCCAACCCCGGGGGACGGGACGCGGGCACGGCCCCATCCCGGGGACGGAACGGGACGGGACGCGGGCACGGCCCCATCCCGGGGACGGAACGGGACGGGACGCGGGCACGGCCCCATCCCGGGGACGGAACGGGA
>DAHVAN010000334.1 GCA_027314595.1 Actinomycetota bacterium
TCCCGTTCCCCGCGGCCGGGCCGGCCCGCGGCCGGCAGCGCTCACCCCCGGCGCACCCTTAGGCGGCCCGCCCGGCCGCCGCGCCCGGCCGCTGAAGACGGGCGCCCCGCAACAGCCCCGTCCCGGCAACGGAAGGAGGACAAGCCAGGCCAAGGCAAAGGAACACCCGGGCACAGCGCCCGGAACGCGGCGGGCCTCCCCCGGCGGGGAGTCCCGCCGCTTGCCGGTCCCGGCATTCCCGGCGGGCCGCAGCGCGCAGCCCGCCCCGGGCACGGGCAGCAGGACCGTGAGGAGTTGAACCGGGCCGCCCGCGGCCCTGGGCAGATGATGCAAGCCCGGTACTACGACCGCGACGGCCGGCCGGTCAGCGAGCAGCGATGGCAGGAACTGGGCCGCCAGCCGGGTTACAGCCGCATCGGCTACGCCGACGGGACTAGGCACGGCCTGCAGCAAGTCACCGTAGTCACCTTCTGGTCCGGCATTGCCGGCGGCGGCCCGGACGGGCCGCTGCTGTTCTGCACCTGCGCGGTACCGTGGCCCGCCGAGCACGGCCACGGCCTGTGGATAGTCGCCCAGGTCGCCGACCAGTCCAGCATCGACCACGTCCCGGCCGGCACCACCGTCACCGCCCGCTTCGCCCTTCCTCCAGCCCGGCGCTTACCCCGCCGCGCCCCGGCGGCCAGGCGGCGCACTCAAAGCGGCAGGACTGCGCGGTACCCCAGCATCAGTGCCTGCGGGGCCGCCGGCAACCGCTGGCCTGGCATGCACACGGCCAGTCCGGCGCGCGAAGCCGTGTCCGGTACCAGCCGTCCAGCGGCGTGCCTTCGGCTACCACCCGGAAGAAAAGCCCGGGACGGCTTGCACGACTCCAGATTCCGTATGGTGCGGCCAGTCGCCGGGCAGAGACATCAGCAGGGGTGCGGTAGTACTGGGAGAGAGTACTTACTCAAGTCGTGCGCTATTCCCGGTATCCGTGGTACCGCAGCAGGCCCGGTCGACGTTGGCGCGGGCCGTCCGCTCCGGGTCCAGGACCGGCGTATCGGTCAGGGTCTGCTCACGAACCCCGGTTCCCCGGAGAAAGCCTGTCAGGCGCCATGACCGCGCTCGAGATCTGGCCTGCAGCTTTCGTGGGCTCGGCGGCAGTCCTCGCGGTATCCGCTTGCATGAGCCGGCAGCGCGCGCCCCTTTGCCGGCCTGGTCAGCGGCAGCGTTGCTGGTGGACGCCGGCGACTGCAGGCCGGCCTGCGACAGGGGCGTGCGGCCAGGTCAGCGGCCGTGGCCGGACTACCGGGGCGAGGTGGTCCCGCGCGGTCAGGGCGGGGCACGTCCGGGTTCGGGTGTCATGCGGGCGGCGGAGGCTCGATCAGGCTGAGGAAGCACGTGTCAATAGCCTTGATCACGTCATCGAAGCGGCCGAGGTCGGCGGGCTTGACGAAGTAGGCGTTGGCGTGCAGCTCGTAGCTGCGCGTGATGTCGCCGCGGTCCGTGGAGGAGGACAGGATCACCACCGGGATGGTCAGCAGGCCGGGGTCGGCCTTGATCTCGGCCAGCACGTCCAGGCCGTGCAGTCCTGGCAGGCTGAGGTCCAAGATGACCAGCCCGGGGCGGGGCGCGCTGGCGTGCTCGCCGGCCCGGCGGAGGAACCGCAGGGCCTGCCTGCCGTCCCTGACGGCGTGGAGGCGGCTGCTGCCGGCCAGGGCGAGGGACTTGCGCACCATCAGGGCATATCCGGGGTCGTCTTCGACGTGCAGCACATCGACGACGCCGCGCTCAGGCATGCGATCTACTCCTCTCAGGGAACTCGTGACCCTTGTTAAGGACGATGCCGCGGCCGGCCAGCTGGCGGCCTCGCGCGCTGTCACTCCGGGATAACGCGCAGCCTCTTCCCGCCGTCCGGCCGCCCACACCTGTCATGGCCGCCAGCAAGGGCAAGCGCGGCATCGGGCAGCTCGGAGCAGATTACCTCTTCCCCGGGCACCGCAAAATCTATGGCGGCTGGAGTAGACATCCGGCAGTTACACAGGTATGGTTCCTGCTGTAACCCAGAGGGAAAGTAGGGCCCGGCAGGGATGAACTGCCGGGCGGCAGCGAAGTCAGTGAGCAGTGCTCCCGGTGAAGGCGTCGGCTGCGGACGCGCGCCCCGGGAAAATCGGCAGCAGGCTCCCCGGGCCAGGGAAGGACGGGCGACGGGCTGGCTGCCGGAGGGCGGCGCTACCGCAGGCCGCCGCGCGGTAAACAGTGAGTGATACCAGAGGGAAAGGACGGAGGAGCCAGGCACCGTCAGGATCGCCCGGGCGGGACTCTCGAGCCCGGGTACCGCAGGACATCGATAGTGAGGTGGTCTCCGGTCAAGCAACCGCGATCCCCGCACCCCCGGCATTTCGGTCGGGTCTGCGGAAACAAGAGGCCGGCGCCCTGCAAGGGCCGGCCGATGGTGTAGCAAGTTCCTTCGGGGCCCTGGTGCCGCACGGCACCAGGGCCCCTCCAGGCGTTCCGCGAAGAGGTGCTATGACAGCAGGCGACTCCTACGGTCGGCTCGACGACGACGACTACCCCGCCTACACGATGGGCCGGGCCGCCGAGATCCTCGGCACCACCCAGAGCTTCCTGCGCGCCATCGGCGAGGCGCGCCTGATCACCCCGCTCCGCTCCGAGGGCGGCCACCGCCGCTACTCCCGCTACCAGCTGCGCATCGCGGCCCGCGCCCGGGAACTTGTCGACCAGGGAACCCCCATCGAGGCCGCCTGCCGCATCGTCATCCTCGAAGACCAGCTCGAAGAGGCCCAGCGCATCAACGCCGAATACCGCCGCGCCGCCGAGTCCGCGAACCCGCCGGCCGCACCCTGAGACGGCCTAGGCCGCGCGGCTGCCGCCCCCGCAGCTGGCCAATGCCTCGGGGTTTAGGTGTTCAGGCCTTAATGGGTGGTTCTCTTTTCGGTGACGTTGCGTAGTCTGTGCTTTCCGGGCATGGCGGTGGCCGGCGTGCCGTGCCGGTAACGGGCGGTTCCACGGGCCGACCGGGTTGCTTGCGGTGTTCCGGGATGGTTTGCCAGGGGCGTCTACTGGGGTTTCCGCTGGTCAGGCGGGCGTGTTGGCCAGGGTGATGATGGCCGGGGCGATGCGGGTGATCGTGTCCTTCACGCCTGCGTGCCCGAACGTGCTGGGGGACTTGGACTTGCGGGCGCGGTGCCGGTCCCGGTCGCCGACGGTGCGGTATTTCGCGATCTGGCTGGCCACCGCCTGGTAGCCGGCCCGTCCGGAGCGGATCGCGGCGAGGATGGCGCGGCGGGCGCGGGTCAGGGACAGGTCACGGGAGCGGACGGGCTGCCCGGCGCGGCGCCCTTTCCGGGCGGGAGCGGCGACGGCGGCGGCGTCGCGGGTGACGCCGCGGGTCATCTCGGTGCAGCGGCATCGCCCCGCGTGGCCGATGACGCCCCTCTCGTCGACCCTCTAGGGCCTGGGCATTGAGGTGTCCATGCCCACGTGGACCACCCCGCGTCCTGATGGCAAACTGGCCATGACGGCTGGCTCCCTTCTGCCTGTGGCTCCGCCTCCGGTCGGCATTCCTGCACACCAGCGTGAGACGACCCACGACATAAGCCAAGAGGCACGTTCCACCGGGCCTCTACCGGCAGAACCACGGAGCCGGCCGTTTCATGCTGACTTACGCTGCGCGCAGGGGTGATTCCAGTTTTGCGTCTTGAATTCAGCCAGGACCAGCGCCCCAACGGCTGCACTCAGCCGGACTCTGCACTGATCAAGAACCGGCAGTGGGGGCCGGGCGCGTTCGCGAGCCGGGCGTCTAGCGTGGCGAGCGGCGCCCCGATCGCTTCCGCGATCGCCACGTACCAAGCGTCGTAGCAGGTCACGTTTTCCCGGAGTTCCCAGATCCTCGTTGCGAAGGGCGCGTAGGGAAAAAATTCCACTCGCAGGTCGAGCAGATCGGCATGCGCGAGTGACGCCTGTTCCGCAGAGATAGCACCAGCCGCGGCAGACCGGCGCAGGATGTCCGCCGCCTCGGCTGTCATCATGTGGGGGGCTGCCAGTGAGTCGCCGGCAAGAAGACCCTCAGCCCACCTGCCGTCCGTCCCGCTGTCGATGAGTCCCGCGACCACCATGGAGGCGTCGATGACTAGGGTCACCGGCGGTCCTCGTCGCGGTAGGCGAGGATCTGCTTGGCGGTAAGCGACACGGGATGAGCGGCCTTACGGGCCCGAATGCGCGCTACCAGCGCCTCGGCATCGGGCTGCCCGGCAAGCTCGATGAGCTTAGCTCGCAGGTACTCCTGAAGGGACCGGGGCATCTGGTAACGCTGGTCCTGGGTGCGGTGGTCTTCGGCGCCGCGCTTGTTGCCAAGCGCGGCGAACACGGCGGTGATGGCGGCGGTGCACTCCGGGGTGAGGTCACCGCGGATCACGCCGGCCCCGCCGAACGTGGCGCCGAACCGCACGAACCGGCCCGATCACCGTAAATTCCAGATGTCTGGAAGCTGGCCGTTTTTCGTTGACTGGCGCATACTCCGCCGGCATCCTCTGTTCACGGGGACCGACCCATTGACCAGCGGCTGAAGGGGGCGGTGTTCGATGGCTCAGGACAGGGGGCCGGCCGGCGGGAGAGCGGGGCGCGCGCCGTTCCCGGGGCGAAGCCGGAAGCGCTGGATCGTGGCCGGCGGTGTCGCCGGCGCCTGGCTCGTCCTGTACCTCGCGGCAGGTTCCGGCCTCTCGGCGACCGTGCTGCTGGCGGCATTCGCGGCACTGGGCGTGATAGCGGTCCTGTTCCTGCGATCCATCGGCGTGACACGGGATCACCCGCGGATACGCCAGCTGGCGTCGCGGCCCTGGCGCGACGGGCAGGCGGTGCTGCGGGTGGCCGTGAGCCATCTTCACGAGGTGTTCGTGGTGACGCCGAGCGGCTCCGTGTTCGCCCCGGCCAGCGTCGAGATCCAGATGAACCCGGAAGACCTGGCGTCGCTATGCGACCGGATGGAATTCGCCGTGGCCATCGCCGGCGTGACCGAGGTCTACGAGGAGCAGGTTGCGCGGTACGGCGCTCGTCTGGCTGGATCGCAACGAGCCTGGGTGTCCGTGGTCGCGGACGAGCTGGTCCCGCGGGGCCGCTACCGCCTCCGGCAGGGGCACCCGGTTACCGCCGCCGCTCGGCGCGAGATGCCTGATGCCGGCGACGGATGGACGTGGCGCGAGCCCGGGCCGGCCCGCACGGTCGTCGACGCGCGCACCGTCGACGCGCGCACCATCGACGCGCGCACCATCGACGCGCGCGGCGGCGTGGGCGACGGCCCTGTCACGGTGCTGGAGGAGGCGATCCCCCGCGTTCCCGTGCTGCGGCTGGTCACGGGGGACTCGGTAGCGCAAACCCAGATGACCGGTGCCCGGGCCGGGCGCGGGTCCGTCGAGCTGGCGCTGCCGAACGTCCCCACGATATCGAGGGAGCACGCCAGGTTTGAATTCGCCGACGGCCGGTGGCGGGTGACCAACCTGGCATCAACGGCCTGGCGGTGAACGGTGCGCCTGCGGTGAGCGAGCATCCGCTCAGCGATGGCGATGCCATCCGCTGGGGCTCGCAGCCGGACGCGCCGGTGTCCCGGGTCGAGATCGGCTAAGGTTCGCGGCTATCGTCACAGTGGTGGCGACTGGTCAGCTCTTTGTCTGGTCGGCGAAGCGCGCCGAGTGGGCGGACTGCCCGCAGGAGGAGATCACCTGGCTGGACCGGGCGCTGCTCAGCGGTAATGAGGATCGCAGCTTGCACCGTGCGCCGCGATGCGCGGGACTTCGCTACGTCGGCCACGGCTGGGAGCTCTTCAGCCGTGACACGTCACACCGCGTCTATCTGGCGCCCGATGTGACCGGGCCGATTCCGGGCCCTGATGTGGTCCGGAGGACGGCATGCCACGTGCTCCCCGTCGCCCCGGCACGCTACGAAGCGCTGCCGGTCGCGCTCGACGGCGGCCTGTGGCTGGTCAGCGTCGGCTCCTGGGTGGTGCGGCTGCGGCACGAGGTGCCCGAGCGCCCGCGCGCCGAGCCGGATCGCGGTGCCGACAACGAAGCGGTCACCAGGGAGAGCGAGCTCACGCGACGCGGCGCCTGGCCCGGCGCGGACGCGGTGACCCGAGTGCGGTCCTATTTCCACCGGAACGCCAGGGCGCGGCTGGCGATGGCCTACTACTACCAGGAATTCATCCTCGGCCGGCCTGCCCCGCAACCGGTGCCGATGGTCAACGTGGTCATCGCGCTGGACCTGAGCGGGGAGGGCGCGGTGTCCGACTACAAGAAGCTGCTCCAGGGCTTCATCTGGCAACAGCGCGGACACGCCCGGGACCTCGCCGGCTTCCTGCTCGGCAACGGCCTGCTGACCCCGGCCGATCTCGACGAAGCCAGGCGGGTCGCCGCGGAGAACGAACGCGCCGGAATCTGCGAGCAGGCACGGCTGCGGCTGAAGTACCGGCCGAAGGAAACCTGAGCACCGACGTGTAAGCTCACCGAATGTCGGTGGCGCATGGCACCATAATCCCGTGCCGCTTCCCCTGCGCGGAAAGGACGACCGAAGGGATGACCGCGACCGGACCGCAGCCCGACGAGACCGTGCTCGCCCTGTACGCGCCGCTGCTCGCGCGGCTGCGCGACAGGCCGCTGCTGCGCGCGGAGCTGTCCAGCCTGGTGGACGACGCGGTGCGCGTGTGGAGCAGGCCCGGGTTCGACACGTTCCTGTCACTGTCGTCGCTTCGGTTCGAACCGTTCGACTACCAGGTGCAAGCGGCACGCGTCGCGCTCAGGAGAATGCGCGGGCGGGCGATCCTGGCCGACGAGGTCGGGCTCGGCAAGACGATCGAGGCCGGCCTGGTGCTGGCCGAGCTGCGGCTGCGCGGCCTGGCCGACCGGACACTCGTGATCGCCCCGGCGGGCCTGGTGACCCAGTGGCAGGAGGAGCTCGAGCGCAAGTTCGCCGTACCGACCGTCACCGCGGCCGCACAGCCCGCCAGGGCGCACACCGGGCTTGACCGGCCCGTCACCATCGCCTCGCTGGCCGCCGCCCGCCGCGATCCGCTGAAGTCACAGCTCACGGCCGGCCAGTGGGACCTGCTCATCGTCGACGAGGCGCACCGGGTCCGCACTCCGCGCAGCGCGTCGGGCAAGCTGGTCCGCGAGCTGCGGTCGCGGCATCTGCTGCTGCTCACCGCGACCCCGGTGGAGAACCGGCTCCAGGACTTGTACGAGATGATCAGCCTGGTTTCACCCGGCCTCCTCGGCACCGCCGCCCAGTTCCGCGCCGCGCACGGAGCGAGCGCCGCGGGCGGAGCGAACGGGCAGAAGCTGGCGCTCGAGCCCCGGAACCTGGCCGCGCTGCGCAAGCGGACCGCGGAGGTGATGATCAGGCACCGGCGCAGCGAGGTGAGCGTGCTGCTGCCGCAGCGGCTGGCGGAGACGCTGCTGCTCGACCCGCCGCCTGCCGAGCGCGAATGGTACGGCGACCTTGGCGACCGGATACGGAGGGAGGGGCGCGAGGCAGCGCCGGCCAGGAGGCTTACCCTGCGGTCCATCGCGCGGCTCGCCGGGTCAAGCCCTGCCGCGGCCGCCCCCGCGCTGCGCAAGGCAGGCTGGGACGACCTCGCCGACCGCGCCGGGGCACTGACCGACTGGCCAAAGGCGGCCGTCCTCCTCGACCATCTTCGCCGCCACGCCGGCACCGGCGAGTCGCCGGGCGAGAAGGTGCTGGTGTTCACCGCCTTCCGGCACACACTCGACAGGCTGGCCGCCATGGTGGAGGCGGCCGGCATCCCCGCCGCCGTCT
Organism: Actinomycetota bacterium; assembly: GCA_027314595.1. Classification (GTDB taxonomy): domain Bacteria; phylum Actinomycetota; class Actinomycetes; order Streptosporangiales; family Streptosporangiaceae; genus Trebonia. The sequence goes on from DAHVAN010000334.1 coordinate 7,807, forward strand.
ACCATGGCAGCCTGCCGCGCGCCGACAAGGAGCGCGCGATCGCGTCGTTCCGCGAGCAGGCCAACGTGCTGCTGTCCACCGAGTCGGCCGGCGAGGGGCGCAACCTCCAGTTCTGCCATGTCATGGTCAACATGGACCTGCCGTGGAACCCCATGCAGATCGAGCAGCGGCTCGGCCGCCTGCACCGGGTCGGCCAGTCCCGCGACGTCCTGCTCACCAACCTGGTCGCCAAGGGCACGATAGAGGAGCAGGTGCTGCGCGTGCTGGAAGCGAAGATCAACCTGTTCGAGCTCGTGGTGGGCGAGCTCGACATGATCCTGGGCCGGGTGGACGACGACTTCGACTTCGAGTCCACGGTCTTCGACGCGTTCGTCGCCTCCGGTGACGACGCCGAGTTCGCCGCGCGGATGACGGCCATCGGCGACGACCTGGCCCGCGCCCGCACCGACTACCTGGCCAGCCGCGAGGCCGTCGACGAGCTCGCGGCAGACCCCGATGACTGACCCGGCGCTGGATTTCTGGCTCCGCCACGTGGCGGCCGAGGGCGGCCTGCACGAGCCATCCGGCGACGCCACCTACGTCGTCCTGCCGCCCGTTCTCAGTGAGCGGTACCGGCTGCCGGACGAGCTGCGGGTCACGGCCGACCCAGACGTCGCACGGGATGATGGAGTCACGCTGCTTGCCCTCGGGCATCCGGTTCTGTCCGATGCCGCCGAACGGACGCTGCTGACTGGTGATGCCGGAAGGCTCCTGCTGGCGGGGCCGGCCGGGGCGCCGCCGGGTCCCGACGTGCTGCTGGCCGCCGCCAGGGAGGCCTTCCCCGTCGACCACGGGAGGATCGACGCCAGCGGGGCGCCGGAGCTCGTCCGGCACGGTGTACTCCGCGTCGGCGCACTCGTCACCTTCGAGCTTTCCGCCCAGGATCACTTCCAGGAGCAGACCGAACGCTGGGTGGACATCCCGTCCCGCCGCTTGCTGCCCGCGGGTATCATCGGCCGGCTGACGCGGGCACCTGCCGGCGAGGACGCGCCGCCCGAACTGGGCGGCGACGTGGAGGCCGCGGTCACGCAAGCGCACCGGGTGATCAACGCGGCCGCGCTGGCCCGCCGCGCGGCGCTGGCCGGCGAGGTGAGCGGCGCCTACCAGGCGGAGCGGGCACGTGCCGCCGCCTACTACGCGGACGCGATCGCCGGGATCGAGCGCCGGCTGGCGACCGCACCCGGGGACCGGAAGGCGGTGCTCGAGCAGCGGCTGCGCAGCACCCGGGAAGAGGAGACCCGCCGGCTGGCGGAGATCGCCGAGAAGCACGCGGCCAGCCATACGATCCGGCCCTACCGGCTGCACGTCATCGAGGTTCCCGCGCTGCGGCTGCCGGCCGATGTGCGGCGCGGCGACCGCAGGTACCCGATGACATTCGACTGGCTGCTGCCCGCCGGGGCGTTCGCCCCGGTTCGCTGCCCGTCGTGCGGCGACGAGGCGCCGCTGGTGGCCGGCAAGCAGAACCTGGGCTGCGAGACCTGCCTCCCGCCGCGCGCCGAGCCGGCCCCGGTGCGGACCACGACGGCGCCCAGGCCGGCGCCGGCCGCAAAGGCCGCGGCGCCTCCCGAGCCCGGGCCAGCGCCCCCGCGAAGTGCCGCGCCCGCGGCGAAGGTCACGGCTGCCAGGAGCACGGCACCGTCCGCTCGGCCGGTTGTGCCGCCGCATGTCAAGCGGGAGGAAAAGCGGGTCAGCCGCAAGGCCGGGGAGAAGATCGCCGAGGAGCTGTGGATCGCCGTGGCGCGCGGACTGAACGGGAGCGCGGGGCGCCTCCTCGAGCCGGGGTCGCCGGCCGCGGTGCTCTACCGGGTGTTCGGCGCGCCGGGGCTGACCCAGGTGATCGGGATGGCGCCCGACGTGCCGCCGTGCGCCTGCACCGCGGGGAAGTACCAGTTCGGCGCGAGCGCGGACATGGTGTCAGGGAGCCTCACCGGCACGGACGAATCCGAGCGCGCCTACTTCCTGAGCTGCCGCGACGGGCTGGTCACGGAGGTGCTGCCGTGCCCGGTGTACGGCGACGGGGCACTGTGGCACGGGTTCTGGATGTGGGGCTACGGGGACCCGGCGTGGACGCCAGGCAGGGTGCCGCCCGGCGCCGGCCTTGACCTGGTCGGCAGGATCCTGCTCGGCACGGGGCCGTCGTGGCACGGCCTGGCGGTAGCCGCGCGCTGCGTGGCGGCGTGGGAGCGGATCCGCGGCTCTCACCAGCGGGTGCTCGACGGCCGGCAGCCGCCCGTGGTGGCCGCCGCGGTCGGGCGCCTTGTCGGCTACCGGGCAGGCGGGCGCGCCACGTTCGCCGACGCCGCCGCCGTCTACCGGGCAGACGAGCAGGCGATCCGCCAGGCCGACCGCGCCGTGCGCCCGCTGCTCGCCCTCGGCCCGGATCGTCCATGGTGACTTCCCGCGGCGCCCGCGCTGGCCGCCTCGCCGGCCCCGGAGACGGTTGTGCCTGGCCGGGCGGACAGACGCCACGGTTCCGTTCGGGATAAATACCGGGCTCGCGCCGGGGATACGCGGAGGACGCCAGCGGGCTGCGGCCGGCTAATCCGCCCCAGTCCATTCGGCGACAGCTACGCCGCGTGACGTCTGGGCAGCTAGAGACTGTGTCGCAACACAAATAAAAGACATCACTATAGTCATCATGTGACATAAACTGATTATTAGTGATTCGCAAGTTATTGACGTTTATTGCCGGTTTAGGTATGCCGGAATAAGCGCGGCACATTGGTCACCCATCAGGGCGCCTGATGTCTGTGCTTGTGGACCCCCAGGACACAAGGTGGTGTTACTCCATGAGCGACAACGAACGCGGCGAGCGCAAGGACCTTTCACGGCGGGCCGCCCTCGTGGCAGGCGCGGCGGCAGGCTCGGCCGCGATGGTCGGCTTCGGCGCCGCGGGCGAGGCGAACGCGAGTGAGATTCCCCCAGGACGCGGCGCGGGACCGCCGGGCTCCCAGGAATCGTACGAAGGGGACGTTGTCCTGTACAACGGCAGGATCCACACGATGAACGACCGCGATGACATCGTCGGGGTCGTCGCCATCGCGGACGGAACCATCGTCTACACGGGTGACGCCCTCGGCCCGGCGATGAGGCAGTTCAGCGGCCGCCCGAACCCCCGGGTCATCGACCTTCGCGGCCGCATGGCGTGTCCTGGGATCATCGACGCCACGAACCACGTCTCGCTGCTCGGGAACCGGCCGGGCCACCACACGCCACTGGAGTACGCCACCTCCATCGCGGACGTGCTGGCCATCTACCGCGGCCGCGCCCGGACGATTCCGAAGAGCCCTTCCCCGCCGGTGTCGGCGGACAGCTTCATCACCACCATGGGGGACTTCGTCCCCGAGCAGTTCAAGGAGCAGCGGCTGCCGACACTGGCCGAACTGGACGCGGCCGTCCCGCACCACCCGGTGTACCTGACGGTCAACTTCACCGGCCCGTCGGTCACCAACTCCCTCGGCAAGGCGTTCTTCGAGAACGCGCAGCCCTATCCGGTCACGGTGGGCGCGGACGGGTCGATCGCCGAAGGCGAGCAGACCGGGCGCGCCACGTTCGCACTGCGGCAGACGCTCACGTTCGCGTCGCGAATGCGGGGCTTCCGCGACGCGTTCGCCTACCTCGCCAGCATCGGCCTCACCACGAACATCGAGACCGGCGCCTTCCAGACCACGAACAGCCCGGCCGACAACGTGGCGAGCGAAGACAACTTCACGTACAACATTCCGGCGATGGCCGGGTACGCCGCCGGCCAGGGGACAGTCCGGATGCGGATCAACTGGCTGCACATGGACACCGACGTGAGCCTGCCCACGCTCACCCAGCGGGTGCTGAACTCGCTGCAGTTCAACGGCAACGACATGGTCCGCACCGGCGGCATCGGCGAGTGGATAGCCGGCGATCAGTTCTCGCCCGGACCGGTCTTCCAGGCCGCGTGCCTGCTCCTCGCCCAGAACCGCTGGCGGGCCGAATGCCAGTCGATCACGACGGCGGACTACCCGGGGCAGGTCCAGGCGTATGAGGCGGCCAACGCCAAGTACCCGATCACGGACCTGCGCTGGATGATCGCGCACGCCAACTACATCACCGAGGACTACATCAACAGGCTCAAGGCCCTCGGGGCCGGCGTCACGGCCTCCGGATGGCAGTACCTTCAGGGCACCAGCCTGGGCACCAGACCCGGCGGCCCGGCCTACCGGATGCTGTTCGACAACGGGATCCGGGTGGGGATGGATTCGGACGCCGCGGACGTGTCGGTCTTCATCCCGTGGGTGCAGATGTACTACGCCACCACCGGCAAGAACGTCCTTGGCCAGCAGATCAACCCCGGCCAGCACGCCACCCGGCAGGAGGCCCTGTTCCACTACACCAACGGCAACACGTGGTTCGTCGGCCCGCCGGCGGGTCTCGGCCCGCCGGACGGGGACCTGCTCGGGGTGATCGAAACCGGCCGCAAGGGCGACGTGGTGGTCCCCAGCGCCGACTACTTCGCCGTCCCCGACGAGGACCTCAAGCGGATTTACTCGGCGCTCACCGTGGTCAACGGAAAGGTCGTCCACAGCGGCCCGGTTCGCTACGAGGCAGGCGGCTGATCCCGTCACCCGGCGCGAAGCGGCGCCATCGCCCGATCCCGGCGATGGCGCCGCTTGCCCTGCCGGGCTCGGTCGCGGGCATCAGCCGAACACGGCTTGGGGTGGCTGCGCATCTGGCCCAATAGAGTTGGGGCATTCGCGCATCCGGCCCAACGCTGGCACGGACCGGGCGGCGGCCGGTTAGCCGCGGCCGGTTAGCCGCGGCCGGAGACGGTGATGCTGTAGACGAGCACCTGGTACGTGCCCGCGTTGTCCGGCGGGAGCCGGGTGAACCAGACCAGCACGTACCGGGCGCGCACCTGCGCGGGCAGGGACAGGCGCACGGTGCCGCCCACGTCCGACGCGCGCGCCACCGTGGCCAGGTCGGAGAGGGTCCCCGCGCTGGCTCCGAGGCGCACCTGCAGGTCGGTGCCGACCGAGCCGCCGAGCACGATCCGCACGCTGGCGACCGACACCTCCCGCCCCATGTCGAGCAGCAGTCCGGTGCCCGCCTGCAGTTCGCCGAAGCCCGGCGAGGCGTACCAGTTGCTCGACCACGCGTTCACCCCGTCGCCGGCCAGCACGCGGGGGGCGATGCCCGGGTTGTCGCCATCCGACGTCCCGTCCGGGCCGAACGCCGCCACGCTCAGCGCGGACAGTTCCCGCACCGGCCTGACGGCGGCGGACGGGCTGACGCTCGGCGACGGCGAGCCGACGGCCGACGCACCCGCGATCGCGGACGCCGCAGGCGGCGTCGCGGACGGGCGGGCTCGCACACTGTGCGAGGCAGTGGAGGCCGCGATGGGCTTGGCCAGCAGCGCGCCGCGGTGCGCCACTAGGTCATAGACGGCGAGCACGGCGAAAACCAGGACCAGGCCACCGATCGCGGCGGTCCACCGCCTGCTGCGCGGCGCCGGCTTCGCCGGCTCGTCCGGCGGCAGCCCGCGCTCCGGCTTGGTCGGCGGCGCCGGCATCCGCA
>DAHVAN010000339.1 GCA_027314595.1 Actinomycetota bacterium
GTCATCAGGTTGCCGACCAGACCGACCCCCACGCTCCTGGCGGTCTCGAAGCCGAACGTCGGCGCGCCACCTGGCAGCGGCAGGTCGTTGTCGATGGTCTTCGGCACGTGCGCCACGCGCAGGCCCCCTCCGGCCGCCGCGGCCAGCCGGGACGCCGAGAACGCGGTGTCGTCCCCGCCGATCGTCACCAGCGCGCCGATCCCCAGCTTCCGCAGCGACTCCAGACAGGCGTGCAGCCTCCAGTCCGGGTCGGCGGCGTCCTCGTCGCGCACCGTCGGGTTGGCCCGCGAGGTCCGGATGACCGACCCGCCCTGGACGTGGATCCTCGACACGTCCGCGATGAACAGCGGCCGCGCCTGCTCGATTTGGCCCTCGATGAGGTGCTGGAAGCCGTCCATGATGCCGAAAACGTCCCACCCGGACTTCCTGGCCTCGATCGTGGCCGCCGAGATGACCGAGTTCATCCCCGGGGCCGGACCGCCGCCGCACAAGATACCCAGCTTCACGGCCCCATCGTTCCAGCAACGAGGCGGACCCGGCAACCGGGACAGCTCAACCGGCCGTTCCGGACCCCCCCGGGGCCCCCGCGGCCCCGGGGGGCGCCCCGGGGCGTTAACGGGCGCGCCCGCTAGTGCTCGTGGATGATCACGCCGCGGATGTTCTTGCCGTCGTTCATGTCCTGGTAGGCCTGGTTGACCTGGTCGAGGGTGTACGTGCGCGTGACAAGCTCGTCCAGTTTGAGCTGGCCCGACTTGTACAGGCTGAGCAGCTTCGGTATGTCGTACAGCAGGTTGCTGTCCCCGGCCAGCGCGCCCCGGATCTGGCGCATGTAGCCGATCAGCATGCCCGCCGGCAGGTGCACGGCGCGCTCGTTGACATGGCCGACGGCGGTGATCGTCACCTTGCCGCCCTTGCCGGTCATCTGCACCGCGGCGTTCACCATCTCCTCGGTGACCACGCCGGGGGTCATGATCGCGTGGTCGGCGAGCTGGCCCCAGGTGGTCTCCCGGACGAACTCGTGCGCCTCCCCGGCGGTGGCGAACGCGCGGGTGGCGCCGAACACGGTGGTGGCCATCTCCCGCTTGAACTCCACCGGATCGACGACGACGACGTGCTGCGCGCCGGCGTAGCGGGCGCCCTGCACCGCGTTGCTGCCGACGCCGCCGGCGCCGAAGATCACCACGGTGTCGCCGGCCCGCACGCCGGCCGCGTGCACCGACGACCCCCAGCCGGTCGGCACGCCGCAGCCCATCAGGGACAGCACCTCCCACGGGATGTCCTGGAAGTCCTCCCGCACCGGCACGGTGGCCCACTCCGAGACGACCGCGTACTGGGAGAAGGTGCCCAGCGTGCAGAACCCGCCGATGTCCGTCTCGCCCTCGTGGAACCGCCAGGTGCCGTCCTCGAACATGCCGGTGCCGGCGTTGAGTCCCTTCACGCACATGTTCGAGTGCCCGGTCGAGCACGGCCGGCAGGCGCCGCAGGCCGGGATGTAGGAGCAGATGATCGTGTCGCCCGGCTTGACCCGCTGCACGTCGGGGCCGACGGACTCGACGATGCCGGCGCCCTCGTGCCCGCCCACGACCGGCAGCCGGATGGGGGCGTCGCCGGTGGTGATGTGGTCGTCGGAGTGACAGAGCCCGGCGGCCATCAGCTTGACCCGGACCTCGTGCGCCCTCGGCTCGTCGAGCTGCAGGCCGGCGATCTCCCAGCCGGCGTGCGGGGCCCGGGCGATCGCGGCTCGGGTGGTGATGCTCATTGTCTGCGGTTCCCTTCCCGGACAGGCGCTAGTGCTCGTGGACGATCACGCCGCGGATGTTCTTGCCGTCGAGCATGTCCTGATAGCCCTCATTGATCTCCTCGAGCTTGTAGCGGCGGGTGATCAGCTCGTCAAGCTTGAGCTTGCCCGCCTGGTAGAGGCCGATGAGAAGCGGCACGTCGGTCAGCGGGTTGCAGCCGCCGTAGATCGCGCCCTGGATCCGGCGCTGGTAGCCGATCAGCATGCCGGGGTTCTCATCGATCAGGCCTTTGCCGACCGCGGTGATCGTGACCTGGCCGGTCTTGCCCACGACCCGGATGGCGCTGGCGATCACCTCATCGCTCAGGATGCCCACGGTGATGATGGCGCGGTCGGCGAGCTCGCCCCAGGTGGTCTCCCGCACGAACTCGTGCGCCTCCTCGGCGGTGGCGAACGCGTGCGTGGCGCCGAACTCGGACAGGGCCATCTTCCGCTTGAACTCCACCGGGTCCACCACGACCACGTTCTTAGCCCCGGCCAGGGCCGCGCCCTGGACCGCGTTGCTGCCGACGCCGCCGGCGCCGTAGATCACCACGGTCTGCCCGGCCCGCACGTCGCCCGCGCGGACCGCCGAGCCCCAGCCGGTCGGCACGCCGCAGGCCACCAGCGCGGCGACGTCGAAGCCGATCTCGTCACCGATCTTGATGACGGAGTACTCGTGCACCACCGCGTACTGGGAGAACGTGCCGAGCACGCACAGGCCGCCGAAATCCTCGCCGCCCTGGTGGAACCGGAACGTGCCGTCGGGGAACAACCCGGTGCCGGCGTTCTTGCCCGCGTCGCACAACTGCTGGCGGCCCGTCGCGCAGTACCGGCACTTGCCGCAGGCGGGGATGAACGAGCAGGTCACATGATCGCCGACGGCGACCCGGGTAACAGCGGGGCCCACCGCTTCCACGATGCCCGCGCCCTCGTGCCCGCCGACCACCGGCAGGCGCATCGGCGCGTCGCCCTTCTGGATGTGGTCGTCAGAGTGGCACAGCCCGGCCGCGAAGAACTTGACCCTGATCTCGTTCGCCCTCGGCTCGTCCAGATCAAGCTCGGTGATCTCCCATGGCTGGCCGGGCACCCGACAGACCGCGGCTCGCGTGGTGATGCTCATGTGGACCCTTCCTCGGATGGCTTCAGGCGACCGCCGGCACGCGGTGCCGACTGGCGGCAGGCCCGCGGCTAATCCATAATCCACCGCTCACCGCGTTAGCGCCACCGCCCGTTTCAGCTCGTACAATTCGCGGACCGAAAATCTGTTGCCACGGCCAAGGCGCCCTGGGAGGACACCGCCAGGGACGTGACAGGAAAAGGGCTCTTCGGCCATCCGGGACGGGAACTGGGCCCCTACCCGCGGCCCGGCCGCACGTGCTGTCGTGAGGATGGGGAGCGGCGCGAGATTTCCCGGCCGGGCCGGGAGGTCATCGCCGCCGGTGGCGCGGGCTGGGTGAAGCCAGCCGGAAGGAGCTCCAGCGGGACCGGACGGCCACCACTGGGCGCACCTGAGTACCGGACGCGGCGGGCGGCTCAGGGCCTCCTCAATGCAGCTGGGCTGTCAGCCAGCCGAACGCGTCGCGCTGCATGGCCTGGTCGAACTTGTGGGGCCCGTCGTAGAACCGGCCCGTGTAGGCGTCCGGGGCGCCGGCGTCCGCGTAGTGAGCGGTGATGCGCTCGTGGGCGGCTTGCGCCCCGGCGATGGTGAAGAGCTCGTCGTCGCGGTTGTACTGGACGAGCAGCGGGGCCGGGGCCCGGCAGGCAGCCAGGTCGGGCCAGTCGGCGCGGGCGGCCAGCCCAGCCGGGAAGAGCATCCACGTGTGGTCGATGACGTTATGGTCGAGCAGGGAGTCGTAGCTGCCCATCATGCCGACCACGGCGGCCGCGGTGAGCTCGTCGCCGGTCGTCGCGCGCAGCAAGGCGGACCGGCAGCCCCCGCCGGACAAGCCGATGCTGGCCGCCTGGCCGGTGGTGTCGGGCCGTGCGCGCAGGTAGCGGAGGGCCAGCCGGTCTTCGTCAGCGATCACGGCGGCCAGGGTGGTGCCGAGCAGCGCACAGTATTTCTCGATCAGGTGCTCGTGGTGCCAGGCCGCGGCGTTGTAGCGGGCGATGTCGCCGGGCACCTCGCCGGGGAAGGTGTCGGGCGGGACCGTTCCGGCATTGAGCTCGCTCAGCCGCTGGATCAGCGGGGGCATCTCCGCCAGCGGGAAACGGCGGCTGCCCCAGCCGAAGACGTCGGGGACAAGCACCACGAAACCTAGCCGGGCCAGATCGTTAGCGAAGGCCCGGCCCTGGTAGTAGTGGCGTCGCAGGGCGGCGATAACAGGCTGGGCCGGCTGCGGGCCGTCGGCGATCTTCTCTTTCCCGTAGTACTTGAAGCCGTCGTGGCCGTGCAGGGCGAGCACGCCCGGCAGCGGGCCGACGGCCCCGGCGGGCTTGATCACCCAGGCCCGGGTACGCGGGCCGTAGCCGACGGAGTAGGAGATTTCCTCCCCCGCGAGCCCGTCGGCGCTCCACTGCCGCTCCACCTGCACGCCGCCGGGGCCCTGCGCGCCCGCGCCGCGGCTAAGGCCGGGGGCGACCAGGGTCTGGCCGGCGAGGCGGCGGACTGCTCCGGCGGCCGGCCGGGCCGCCCGGGCCGCGGGACCGGGGGCGGCGGCGGCCCAGTCGCTGTAGACGCCCAGATGCGCGTAGCTGGCGCTCATGCGGATCGGTCACGTGGAGCTAAGTCGCCCTCCCATTCCTGGCCGGCGACCCGCTCCCGCCTGGTGGCCATCCCGCCCCCGGGGCGATCCGCGGCCATGTCCATGATCGCGCGGTTGACACAACGCCCGGTGGCCTTGAGGACCCTGACCAGCTTTCCCATCATGGCCTCCGCTCGACGCGCTTCCATCGTACTTCGCCGCTGTGTCGCCTGATCGCCTGCGTCCACGGCAGGGGTGTGAGTCAATCGCCGCCGTCGCCTGCCGGGAGGACGGGGAGAACGACTCGCGACGGGTGGCCTGGACCGGTGTGGATGCGGTGCGGGCCGGCGTTGACCGTGTTCTCGTGCCGGGCATAGGTGAGCGGCTTGGGGTATCGCTTGATGTCGGTGCCCTGCACGATCAGCAGCAGCCCCTCGCCAGCCTCGAACCGGGTGCCCGAGGGGAGAATCTCGATCTCGACCTCGACGACCTGCCCGCGCGGGACCGGGAGTGCGCGGCGGTGGGCGAGGACGGGCAGGAACTCGGTGCTGAGCTCGGCGTCGCGCTCGCGGTGCGAGGCGCGCAGCCAGCCGACCGCGACCGGGCCGTCCTCGAACTGGGCGTAGTACGGGAACCCGGCGACCTCGCCGTCGCGGCCGGTCTTGAACAGCGCGGCGAACAGGTCGAGGTCGTCGGCTTCGGGAGCCTCGACGTGCAGGACCAGGCGGGAGTGCCCGACGATCTCGGCCGGCTCGCCGAAGGTCATGGTGAACCGGGCGTCGACAGGACCCGGCGCGCTGCCCAGCGAGTCGTACTCGGCCACCGAGCCGGCGGCCGGCGGGTGCGGGAGCAGCGCCGCGTCCGCAGCGTCCAGGTACCAGGACCGGTACTGCGTCTCCTCGGGCGGCCAGTCCCTGGCGGTGCGGCAGGTGCCCTGGTAGGAGCGCTCCCTCAGCTCCATCCGGACCCGTGGCCAGTCCAGGACGCCGCGGTCGGCGCCGCGCAGGAACTGATCGAAGAACGCGCGCTGGCGCTCGACGTTCGCCGGGTCGTAGTAGTAGCCCCACTTCTTCCGGCCGTGCACGTCGAGCCACTTGCGCTGCGAGGAGATCCGGCGGAAGCCCTCCAGCGTGCCGCGGGAGTGCAGGCCCTGGTCCGACCAGCTGGCCACCACGAAAGCGGGCACCCGGATCTCCTCGAGCCTGGCGGCTTTGGAGGCCCAGAACTCATCGAACCACGGGTGCTGCGCGGTCTCGGCCTCCAGGTCCTCGATCATGCCCGTGCTGGCGCCCCACCGGTCCCAGATGTAGGGCCAGAAGGACGTCTCAGGGATGCCGCCGTGCCTGGCGACCTCGCGGTAGGTATCGGTCCAGCCCTCCCACGGGTTGATCGCCGCCAGGTGCGGAGGATTGAGCTCGGCCACCCGCCACTGCGACGACGTCAGGTACGACACCCCGGACAGCCCGACCCGCCCGTTGCTCCACGGCCGCGTGCCGGCCCACTCGATCAGGTCCGCGTACGCCCTGGCCTCCTCGGGCGACAGGTAGGTCGCCGGACCCTGCGAGTACCAGGTGCCCGGGAGGTCGGCGATCACGATCGCGTAGCCGTGCGGCACCCAGTACTGCGGGTCGGGCGCCTCGAAAGTCGTCAGCGGCGAGTTCCACTCCGGGCGCACCCCGCTGGCGGGATAGATCTGGCCGATGGGAGCCGGGTTGTGCTTGCCGTAGGGCGACCAGCCGATGATCGGCGCCGCGGCCTCCCCGCCCGCCGGCCGGTAGACGTCCACCCACATGGTCGTGCCCGCACTTGTCGTGACCGCGACGTCACGGTCGATCACCATGCCGGGCAAGGTCTGCGTGCGCGGCTCGGGCGGCCGCCCCGCCCGCGACTCGGGCGTGCTGCGGGGGCCGCGGAAAAGGTAGCCGCTCTCGCTCATGCTGCCCCTCACTGACCTGTCGCGGCGGGCGCGGTCGCCGCTGCCGGGTCCGCGATCGCCGGTTCCGGTACGCATCAGCCAGTATGAGCCAGGCGCGGGCCGCGGTCTTCGGCCGCGCCGCCCAACGTTCGCCGCGCGACTCCTGGTGATCGGCACAACCGCGCCCGCCGCACGGGACCGCCGCCGCCAGGGGCGTACTCGGCGATGGCCGTGGCCGCCACCGCGCCGCGACTGCTGCGAAGTTGGCGCCGAAGACCCGGACCCGGGAGCCGACCTCGCTCACGAACGACAGATCCCGCCCCAGGATCGGAGCGATGACCGCGACGTTGACCTCGTCCATGTGACCTCCGTCCCCCTCACGCGTGCCAGAGCGGCGCTTCAGGGCGCCGGCTCGTCCCCGCTGGCCAGGCTCGCGGCTCCGCTGCGGGTGACCTCGCGCGCCATCCTGGCCGTCGCGCCGGCCTGGCCGAGCACGTACCGGTCGAAGAAGTCCACCGTGACCCTGGCCACCAGCCGCTCCACCGGGTTGGTTCCCGAGTACGGTTCCATGTGCGTCGCTCCGAACAGGTCGAGGTAGTACCGGGGTTCATCGCGGTCGGCGGTGTAGAGCTGCACGCTCGTCCACGGCGGGTTGATCGTGTCGGCGCTGCCCTGCACGAACAGCATGGGCGGCGCGCCATGGGTGAAGTAGCTGCCCGGCATCGGCGGCCATTCCGCTCCGGACAGCACGGCGACAGCCTTCAGCCGGTGATCGGCACAGCACATGTTGGCCGCGAGCGCGGCCACGGTGTCACCGCCGTCGGACTGGCCGGCCCCGCCGATCTCCTGGCGGTCGATCATGCCGGAAAGCACGGTGTGCGGCCGCGCGCTCATCGCCAGCACCCTGGTCAGCGCGTAGGACACGTCCTGCGGCTGGTTGACCAGGTCCGGCTCGTAGGCGGCGGCGCCGTCCTGGCAGCTGGTGCGCGGGAAGTTCACCGCCGCGACGACGTACCCGGCGCCCGCCCACGCCCTCAGCAGGTCCGCGTACGTGCTGCCGCACTGCAGGAAACCCGGGGCGAACATCAGCAACGGGAACGGACCGCGGGCCGCCGGTGACCCCGCTGACCGCCGGGCCGCGGGATACCAGATGTCAGTGACCAGCGTCCGCTGGCCGAGGAACTCGCCGGTCGCGCCCGTGTGCGCCGGCTCGGCGAAGACCACCTGGCTTTCGCGCGCCTGGTAGGCGCCGAGCGCGCCCGCGGCGGCCATCGGCTCGGCGGTGCTGGCCGCGGGCCTTGGAGTGGTCCTGACTGCCGGGCTTGGCGTCACAGGCTGGGCCGACACGGCATGCGTGGCGGGCGTAGCCGCCGGCTGCCGCGCGTGCGCGGCGCTCGCCGAGCACGCGGTGACCGCGAGTCCCGGGACAAGGATGGCAGCCGGGATAACAGCTGTCAGCCTGATGCGCTTGGCAACTCGTGTCACAGCCAGCTCCCAGCTCCTTCCCTCTTGGGCGGTTGGTTCCCCGCAAAGCTATCCGACCGGCCGGGTGCCGCGCCCGCGCCCCCGTGAAGACGGCCGGCGCGCCGGGGCCTGCCGCCCGCCAGCGGGGACCGGCTATGCTGCTAAAGGTGCGTATGAAAAGTTCTGCGTACGAAAGTGATGACATGCGCTTCCGGGGGGTGGCGGCAGGCGTGACGGGTGGAGCAGGCAGTGCGGCGGCCGGGCAGCAGAGCGTCCCGCGCGTCGCGGGAGGCGGGGCGGGCAGCCCGCAGCGGCTCTGCCAGGCGCCGCAAGAGCCGGACCAGGCGCTGGTCCCCGGCGGCAGGGCCGGCTCGTGGGCTGGCTACCGGGCAACCGGGGTGGGCGCCTGGGAGTGGCACATGGACTCGGGGCTGGTCTGCCTCGACGGGCCTGCGATGGCCTTGCTGGGCGTCGACCCGGACACCTACGACGGACGCGTCGAAACCTGGATCAGTCACGTTCATCCCGACGACATCGCCTGGGTCACCGCCGGGGTGGGCAAGGCGGTCAGCGCGCGCGGGCCGTACCAGGCCGAGTGCAGGGTCTGCCGGCCGGACGGCAGCACCCGCTGGGTGCAGGTCCGCGCCCAGGTCGAGTCGGACGGGGACGGGAACCCGTTCCGGATGCTGGGCACGGCGTGGGACACGACGCGGGCACGCGCGGCCAGCGACGGCCTGCGCAGCGCCCTGCGGTACATGAGCGACGGTTTCCTTTCCGTCGGCAGGGACTGGCGGGTGATCTTCGCCAACGTCGAGGCCGAGCGCCTGCTGGCCGCACAGCATGACCTGACAGGGCGGCTGCTGTGGGACCTGCTGGTGATCCGGCGGGTACCGGGCCTGGAGGCCCGCTGCCGCGAGGCGGCCGCCGGGACGACGCCGGCGAGCTTCGATGTCCGGTGGCCGGACACCGCACACTGGTACCGCTTCCGGCTCGTCCCCGTGCCTGACGGCCTGGCCTGGTACTTCACCGACATCACCGAGTCGCGCGCGCGCCAGGCCGGGCAGGAAGCGGCCGAGCGCACGGCGGCCGAGCGCGCCGCCAGGATCCAGGACCTGGCCTCCTCCCTGGCCGAGGCCGTCACCTCGCTGGACATCGTGGCCGCGGTCGCCGACCGGGTGCTGCCGCCGTTCGGGGCCTCCGGGCTGATCATCCAGGTAGTCGAGGACGGCCGGATGCGCACGGTCGGGGCGGTCGGCTACTCCCAGCCCTTCCTGGACCTGGTCAACGGCCCGGTGCCCGATTTCACCCCGGTCGCGGATGTGCTGAGCCGCCGCCAGCCCTCGTTCATCTCGTCGGCGGACGAGTACGTGCGGCGCTACCCGGCCACGGCGGACGTGCTTGGCGTATGCGGCAAGCAGGCGTGGGCGTACCTGCCGCTGGTCGTCTCTGGGCGGGTGGTGGGCCTGTGCGTGGTCTCCTTTGCCCGGCCGCGCCTGCTGACCGGCGCCGAGCGCGCGCTGATGAGCACGCTCAGCGGCCTGATCGCGCAGGCTCTGGAGCGTGCCAGGCTCTTCGACGCCGAGCACGCCCGGTCTCAGGCGCTGCAGCGCGCCCTGCTGCCGCGGCAGCTGCCTGAGCTGCCCGCCGTCACCGCGGCGGCCAGGTATCTGCCCGCCGGACGGGGCATGGACGTGGGCGGCGACTGGTATGACGTCATCCCCCTGTCGGCCGACCGGGTTGCCCTGGTCATCGGTGACGTCATGGGGCACGGGCTGCCAGAAGCGGTCATCATGGGGCGCGTGCGCACCGCGCTGCAGACCCTGTCCGACCTCGAGCTGCCGCCCGACGAGGTCCTGGCGCACCTCAACGACCTGGTCTACGGCCTCGGTGACGACTCGTTCGTCACGTGCCTTTACGCGATCTACGACCCGACGACCAGCAGCTGCACCGTCGCCAGGGCGGGCCACCCGCCGCCCGCTGTCGTCTGCCCGGACGGCACCGTGCAGTTCGCGCAGGCCGGCGCCGATCCGCCGCTGGGCGTGGCCGGGCCCCCGTTCGAGGTGTCGGAGCTGCCGATTCCGGACGGCGCCCTGCTCGTGCTGTACACCGACGGCCTGATCGGCTCGGCCAGCTGCGACCCGGCTGTAGGCATGGGCCGGATGGCCGGGCTGCTCCGGGCGCTTAAGGCCGAGGGCCTGGACCGGATGTGCGACAGCCTCACGCGGGCACTGCTGCCCGATGACCAGCAGCGGCCCGACGACGCTGCCCTGCTCGTGGCCCGGGTCCGGGCCACGGCACCAGACGCCGTCGCCACCTGGCCGCTGCCCGAGGACCCGCGGGCGGCCGGCGATGCCCGCCGGCACGTGCGCGACCAGCTCGCCTCCTGGCAGCTGGAGGAGCTCACGACGACCACCGAGCTGGTCGTCAGCGAACTGGTCGCGAACGTGGTCCGGCACGCCCGCGGCCCGTACCGGCTCCGGCTGCTGCGCAGCCGGAGCCTAGTCTGCGAGGTCTTCGACGGAAGCCTGACCACGCCGCGCCCCCGCCGGGCGGCCTGGACTGACGAGGGCGGCCGCGGCCTGCAGCTGATCGCCGCGCTCTGTGACCGCTGGGGAACCCGGAACGTGACGACCGGCAAGGTCATCTGGACCGAGCAGTCCCTGCCCGCGCCTTCACCCGCCGCGGCCAGCGCCCCGGGCATCACGCAGGAGCGGGCAGTCCCCCGCTGATCACACCGGCAGGGAGGAGGCCGCCAGCCGGTGCTCCAGCGCAACCCGCGGGAGCGTCTTTAGATGCGAGCGCCTCGGGTGGGTCAGTGGCTCGGGTCCCATGCGGCCTCCTCGCCGCGGGCGCAGTAGTACACCCCGCCCTGCGCTGCTCGTCAACGGGAGCGCGCCGCCGCGATCCCGCCCCCCGGCAAGCTCGTGGGCGCTATCCAGAACCGAGCCAGTCGCCGAGTGCCTGGGTGACCAGGCTGGGCTGCTCGAGGGTGGACAGATGCCCGCTGCCAGGCACCACGACCAGCCGCGCGCCGGGTATCGCAGCGGCCATCTCGGCCGACAGTTCCGGCGGGATGTACGCGTCATGCTCTCCCACGAGCACCAAGGTCGGGCAGCGGATCGAGGGCAGGCTCGGCCGCGAGTCCGGCCTGGACATCAGCGCCAGCTGCTGCCTGATGAACGCATCCGGTCCCGTCTCCTCGGCCATGAGCTGCACGATCTCCCGCAACCGGCGGTCGCCCAGCCGCGCAGGCGCGACCAGGATCGGCCACAGATCGCCGGGGACCTCCGTGAACCGCCCGGCCCGGGTCTTCGCGATCTGCGCCTGGCGGCGCGCCGTCTGCTCCGGCGTGTCCGGGCGCGCGGTGGTGTCAAGCAGCGCCAGTCTCGCGACGCGCCCGGCCGCCTGGCGCATGATGGCCAGCGCGATGTACCCGCCCATGGACAGGCCGGCCAGCGCGAACCTGGGTGGTGCGGCAGCCAGGATGGCGCTGGCCATCTGCCCGATCGTCTCACCCCGGGTATTGTCCGCCACCATGACAGGCCCCTGGCGCCACAGCGCCGGGAGCTGTTCGGCATACAGGCGCGGCGAGGTGAGCAGCCCGGGCACAAGCACCACTGGCAGCGTCTGTGGCAGCTGGGCGCGGCCGGCAGCCGGCCCGCCCGGCGGGTCTACAGCCCCAACTGGAATGGCAAACCTCCGTGGCAGAAATCCAGGGACTCATTATTTCAGCCACGTCGCAGTTCGGCTTGCACCTGGGGCCGGCCGCTGCAGGCGGCGCCCCCGCTCGCCGCCAGTGCCGCGACCAGCCGCTCGGTCGGCGTGAGAGCCGCAGGGCCCGACCGGGCGCCGGGCCTTCACCGCCCGCACGCAGCTGCCGGTAACCGGGCAGCAGGCGCCGGGCCGTTCCCCGCCGGCCATGCGGGCAGTACCTGGGAACGGCTCAGCCCGTTCCCGTCACACGGCTGCGCCGCTCGACCAGCACCGTGTCCCGCCACCGGCCGTGATGGCAGCCGACCCGCTCCCGCACGCCCACGACCCGGAACCCGGCCCGCTCGTGCAGGGCCAGGCTCGCCGTGTTCTCCGGGAATACCCCGGACTGGACTGTCCAGATCCCGGCGTCCTCCGACGACGCGATCAGCGCGCCGAGCAGCGCCCCGCCGATCCCCTTGCCGTGATGCCCGGGGTCCACGTAGACGCTGTGCTCGATGACGCCCGCGTACGCGCGCCGGCTGGACACCGGCGAGGCGGCTGTCCAGCCGAGTACCCGCCCGGTCGCGGCGCTGACGGCGACGTGGCGGTGCAGCGGCAGCTTCCCTGCGTCGAACGCCGCCCACGACGGCGCGGCGGTCTCGAAGCTGGCCTGCCCGGTGTCCAGGCCCGCCTGGTAGATGGCCAGCACCTGCCCGGCGTCGCCGGCCCGCATCGGCCGGATCAGCACGCCGGCCGGGGCGGCGGGCCGCACGGCCTGGATGACCGCCGAGGACAGGCCGCCCCAGGCATCCGCCGTCAAGGTGATGCTGACCTGGGTGAAGCCGGCCGCCAGGAGCTGGTCCCGGTACCGGGCGGCGGTCACCGTCCCGGCCGCGCAGCCGGTCCGCCGCTCAGCCTCGGCGCGCAGGACGGGATCGGCGTCCTGGTCGGCGATGACGTCGCTGATGCCCAGCCGCCCGCCGGGCCGCAGCACGCGGAACGCCTCGGCCAGCACCCGCGGCTTGTCCGCAGACAGGTTGACCACGCAGTTGGAGATCACGACGTCCACCTGCGCGTCAGGCAGCGGGACCTCCTCGATGCTCCCGGGCAGGAACTCCGTGTTGCCCGCGCCTGCGGCGGCGGCGTTCGCGCGGGCCAGGGCGATCATCTCCGCCGAGGCGTCCAGCCCGTAGACCCGGCCCGCCGGGCCGACCCGCCGCGCCGACAGCAGCACGTCAAGGCCGCCGCCGGACCCCAGGTCCAGCACGGTCTCGCCCGGCTCCAGCGCGGCGACCGCCACCGGGTTCCCGCAGGCAAGGCTGGCCCGCAGCGCGGCCTCCGGCACCCCGCCCGCCTCACCGTATGCGGCGGCACCGAAGCAGCCCTCCCCGTCGGTGACCTCACCCCCGGCGGCTGCCATCCGGGCCAGCCGGCTGTACCGGGCCACCACCGCGGCACGGACCTGATCAGTGTCATCGGGCACTGCTACCTCCACGATCGCGAGGGTCAGCAGGACGGGGCCGCCGGGACGGGGCGGCCCATGACGATGTCGGCGGCGGACGGGAAGCACTCCACGCACGCGTCATTGACCCGGTAGTACGCCGCCGTGCCCCGCCGCTCGGCCAGCACGAACCGGACCCCGGCCAGGACCTTCAGGTGCTCCGACACCGTGGACTGGCCGACCCCCAGCTCGGCGGTGATCGCCCCGACCGTCATCGGCTCGCCCCGCCGGGCCAGCAGCGACACGATCTGCACCCGGGTCGCGTCGGCCAGCGCCCGGAACCACGACGCGTACTCCGCCGCCGTCACCCGGTCCAGCGGCCCGCCCTGCTCACTATTCATCGTTAATCGACGATAGACGATGAATACCTGGCACGCTAGCCCCAGGCTCCAGGTGAGTCCAGGACAAGCCGGGGAACCGGAGATCGTTCAGTAAAAATTGAGTCAATAAATATTGAGCAAGACAGCGGCCTGGCGCGGCGGGCGGCGGCGCACGCGGCGCTCGCCGACCCGGCTGGCCGCAGCAGGCGCCGCCGGAAAGGCCAGCTGACATGCCGGCATCCCCGCCGCCTTGCCCCGCGCGAAGACCCACCGGGAGCACGCTGGCAGGCGCAGACGGGTCAGCCCGCAGTTCCCGCAAGGGCAACCGGGGGCGCGAGCACCGCCGACATCCGCTCCATCACGCCCGGATTGACCCGGTAGTACACCCAGGTGCCGCGCCGCTCGGAGCTGATCAGGCCGGCCTCGCGCAAGATCTTCAGGTGGTAGCTGACTGACGGGGCGGTCACGTCGAACGCCCCCAGCAGGTCGCACACGCACGACTCCCCGCCGTCGTGGCAGGCGATCAGCGACAGCAGCCGCAGCCGCACCGGGTCGGCGATGGCCTTGAACAGCGGCGCCAGCTCAGCGGCGCCGGCCGGCGGCAGCGGCTCGCGCGCCAGCGGCTCGCAGCACGCAGCCGCGGTGAGGTCAATGACCGGGAGCAGCTTAGGGTTAACCATCCCTCTAATTTGACACATCTTTAAGCAGAGCGCCAAACTGAGGCCGGACTCTGGCTAGAGGACTCTTTAATCAGCGCGTCCTGTGCCCGTCGACGAGGGAGGAACCCCATGTCCCGAGTCCAGCCCGCCCTCCGCGTCGCCGACCTGGAAGGCGAGGCCGAGACCACCGGGGAGGTCACCCCCGGCAGCGACGGCGCGAAGGCCGCGCACTGGTACCGGATGGCCGCCGAGGCCGCCGACCGGGGCGGCGACCCGCGCACGCGGGTGTGGGTGCGCGGGCGGGCCGCCATCGCGGTGGGCTATGAGGGCGCGGCGCTGCCGGTCGCGCGCATGTTTGCCTGGCGTAGCCAGCCCGGCCGCCCAGATGGTCCGTGGCGGTGCCGCCGCGCCCGTCCTGTTGACAGCCGGGAGTCGGCGGCGCTAATTTTGAGCAGGTGCATTGAGCAGTAGCTCAAAACGAGGTGTACATGGCAAAATCCGGCAAGCTGAGCAGACCCGAACCGCGCTCCTCGAAAAGCTCCGCTCATACTCGTCAGGCTCTCGTGCGGGCCGCCATCGAGACACTCAAGACGGACGGCTTCGCCCGTACCAGTGCGCGGGTGATCGCCTGCCGCGCCGGGAGCAACCAGAGCCTGATCTTCTACCACTTCGGATCCGTCGCCAATCTCCTGCTGGCGGCCCTGGACGAGGTCAGTGCCGATCGCCTTGAGCGCTACAGCGCGACGGCGGCGCAGATCGGCTCGCTCTCCCAACTGGTTGATGTCGCAGAGGTGATCTTCCGGGAGGATCTTGACGAAGGGCACGCGGCAGTTTTGGCGGAGCTGGTGTCCGGTGCGGCGTCAGTGCCTGGCTTCGGTACCGAGGTAGCGGCCCGGCTCCGGTCCTGGACGCAGTTCGCGCAGGACGCAGTCGAGAAGGCGGCTGATTCCTCGGTGCTTGGCCTCAGCCTGCCATCAGCGGATGTCGCCTACAGCCTCGTCGCGCTTTACCTCGGGTTGGAGATGCTCAGCCACCTTGACGGAGACCGTGACCGGGCTTTTGCCCTCTTCCATCGGGCCAAGCAGCTCGCCGCCTTGGCCGAGGTGCTTGGCTTCTCCTCCCCAGCCAAGGAGGCGTCACCGTGAAGGCGGCACCTCGTCTTGCAGCGGCTGCCGAGGCTGCCATGTCTGACTCGGCGATGAACCATGCCTGACACCGGCCTCGACGTGGTGACAGGAGCGTTCAGTTACTCCGGGCACGCGATCGCCAGCGAGCTGATCTCCGCGGGCCGCCGCGTCCGCACCCTCACCGGTCATCCCGGGCGGGCACCGCACGATTCGCCGGTCGATACCCGGGTCCTTGCCTTCACCGACCCCGGCGCTCTGGCCTCCGCACTGTCCGGCGCGACGACCCTTTACAACACGTACTGGGTGCGCTTCGCTCACCAGGCAGCAGATCACGATCTTGCCGTGGCCAACTCCCGGGCACTGTTCGACGCGGCCGTGCTGGCCGGCATCCAGCGAGTCGTGCACGTAAGCATTACCCACCCGAGCGCCGACTCTCCATTCCCGTACTTCCGCGGCAAGGCCCTGGTCGAGCAGCATCTCGCCGGGAGCGGGCTGTCGCACGCCATTCTGCGCCCTGCGGTCCTCTTCGGGGGAGATGGTGTGCTCATCAATAACATCGCCTGGCTGCTGCGGCGGCTGCCGGTCTTCGCTGTCGGCGGCAGCGGCAGCTATCGAATCCGGGCCATTCACGTTGAGGATCTGGCGCGGCTGTGCGTCGCGCACGGCGCGGAGGGGCCCGACACCGTGATCGACGCCGTCGGCCCGGAGCGCCCGACGTTCCTCGAAATGATCACCGAGATCCGAGATGCCGTCCAGAGCCGCTCTCGCATCCAGCTCGTGCCGGGATGGATGGTGCCCGCGACGGCACGCCTTCTGGGCCTGGCGCTTCGCGACGTGCTGCTCACCGGCGACGAGTACCGGGCCATGGCAGCCGGACTGGCTGACACCGACGGCCCCGCCACGGGCACGACAAGACTTTCGGCGTGGCTGGCCGACAATGCGCCGGGGCTCGGACGCGAATATGCCAATGAGCTCAACCGGCACTTCCGGAAAACGGAAGGAGTGCGCTGATCACGCCTGCCAGCCCGGACCCCCGTCCCCGCCGAGAGCCCGGAACCGGGCAGCGGCCGGACCGGGTGCTGATCGGTGCCGCGATTGGCTGGGGCGCCGTGATTCTGGTTCTTTCGATCGTCATCCCTATCGAGTCGGTCGACACAGGCCGTCCCGGCGTGCAGCCCATGCACAGCCTCGTCGCCGCGCACGGCTACGGTGTGCTGTCGATCGCGGCCGTCCCGCTGCTGATCGCGATAGTCGTTGGCCTCCTTCACGCGACCAGGCCCCGCGCCCGCTGGGCCGCGGTCACCGCATGGATCCTCTCCGGGGCGCTCCTGCTGGCCAGCATCGCCGGTTTCGTGACGTTCCTCATCGGCATCTATGTCCTGCCGGCCGGCGTGCTGCTCATCGCGGCCTTGGCTCTAACGACCAGCCGACGGCGGGGCACCGCCAGCGCACCAGCATCGCATCAGCGGTAGCGGTCTTGCCGCTGCTCCCGCCAGCATGCGCGGGCGGGTCGCCTGCACCCTCCGGGAAGGGCCACGACCTCGCCGGGCGCCGCCGTCGCCGGCCGGGAGCACGGCCGGCGGCGAGCCGCTGGCGAAGGTCATCCCGATGCCCGTCTTCGACCCGTTCGCCGAAGCGGGCAAGCGCTGGTGACCGCGGGCACCGCCCGGGAAGCACCCGGGACAGGCGAGGACCGCGACGGCAGGACACGGCAGCTGACCACGCTGCGGGGCTGGCGGGAGTTCGTCGCCGAGCGCCCGTCAGTCCCCCGGAACTGCTCCCTGACGCCGAGTGGAAGGCGCTGGCCGACGGCGCGCGCCTTGACTACGACGAGGCCCGGCTCGCCCATCACGCCAGGCTGGCGACCGTGGCCACCTCGACGATCCAGCAGGTGGTCACCGAGGGCCGCCGACTGCAGTACCTGAACCGGCGCGCCGACGCCGGGCGGTGCGGCCTGATCCTGTCCGGGCCGGCCCGCACCGGGAAGACGACCTGCCTGGCCCAGCTCAGCAAGACCATCGAGTGCAGTCCGATGAGGTGCTGGGCGGTGGCGCAGTCCGCCGCGCCGGTCACCGCGATGGCGGGCATCATCGAGAGCCCGGCCCGGTAGGGGAGGAAGCGGAACCCTTCGGGGGGCATGAGGCGCGCCCGCCGGCGGGCGGCGCGGCGGCCGGGGTGGCGGCGGGGTCGCTGGTGCAGGCGGGGCGCCGTCGCGCGGCGGGCGCCGACGAGCACGAGGTCCTTCTCGATGGCCAGCAGCAGCTCCCGCCAGGCCGGTAGCGGATCTGCGCACTGATACGGGCTCGGAGCAAGGCCCGGCCGTCGACGAAGGTCCGGCGGCTTAGCGCCCTGGGATTCCGCGGTCGGCCTCGGCGGCTGGCTGGGTGTGCCGATGGTGGCGGGATAGGCGGCGTGGGCTGCGGCCAGGCCGATCGCGGTGGCCACGATCACCCCGTCGACCAGCACTATCATGCCGAATATCGCGGCGGCGCCGCGGGCGCCGGGCTGCGTGGCGTTGTGCACCTGGACGCGGCGGCGCACGGCAGGGATCATCACGCCGGTCAGCACTGCCATGACGAGCACGGCGAGCGGGATCGTGATGGCCTGCACGACCAGGTCCCCGCTGTCCCTGGCGGCGACGATCGCGGCCGCCATCACCCACCAGTACCAGACTGGTACGAGCACGGCCTTGATGACCTGTTCCTGCCGAGCGGCTGGTCATCGGCTGTGTCCTGGCGCTCGGCGCGATCGGCACCGGCGTCGCCTATGCCTGGAATGCCGCCATCGTCGCAACCTGGGGCGCGACGATCGCCGCTCACTCGCAGACCCTGGTCGGGTCCGGCCATGATGTGCCGACCGTCTCGATGGCGGGAACGTACGGGAGCTGCGGCGGCCCGGCCCGGTGATGGCCTGAGGCGATATGCAGGTCGATCGCGTTCAGGGCTGCCGCCTCGACCCTGACGGCCGGTTCTGGGGGTCGTTCGTCCGGCTGTCGCCGTCGAACGCGGAGTTCGCGAGCGATGCGAGCTCCGCGGCGACAGCGGCCGGGCAGGTCGTGTGCGGGAGGTGGCCGCTTTCGATGACCACCAGCCTCGATCCAGGGATCAGGTCCCGGGCCCTCTCGGCGACGCGGAGCGGCAGGACGGGGTCGTAGCGCCCCCAGACCAGCACGGTGGGGACGGCGATCTTCCCGGCCTGGGCCCGGAGGTCGTGCTCGGGGAGGGTGAAGCTGCGCCAGGTCTGGGTGACCGCCGTCACTCCCGGGACGGTGCGCGTGATCGCGATGGCGCTGGCCCGCGCCCGGTGGTCGGCAGCGGTACGCGGGCGGGTATAGATACGGGAAAACAGAGGGTAGATAAGGCGGACGAACCAGGGGTGGCTCATCAGCGCGCAGAACACGCGGCCGGAAACCCGGGAGCCCTCGAAGCCGCCGCCGTCGATGATCATCAGGCCCTTCACCAGGTCGGGCCGTCTGATCGCGAGCCGGGCAGCGACGTTGCCGCCGACCGAGTTGCCGGCCAGGACCGCGCCGCCGGGCGTGAGCGATCCGAGGAGCTCCTCGACGATCCGGGCTAGCCGCAACTCGGTGGAGGGCGCCGTGCCGGCCGGGGACCGGCCGTGGCCCGGCCAGTCGATGCCGATGCTGGCGAGCCCGTCGGGGAGCAGTTCGCGGATCTCGTCGTAATCATGCTGGTCATGGCCGCCACTGGGCAGCAGGACGACCGGGTCGCCGCTGCCGCGAGAGTCGTAGGCGACCGTCCCTGCGGATGTCGACAGTGTGGGCATAGACCGATCATAACATAATGACCGACTGGTCGGTCACCATATTCGGCTCTCCGGCAGCGGCGGGCGTATACTCCGGGCGATGGCAGAGGGAACCAGGGCAGCCGGCGCGCTGCAGACACGCGAGGCGCTACTCGACGCCGGCGCGGCGCTGGCGGAGGAGCACGGCCTCGCCGGCGTCAGCGTGAACATGGTGGTCGCGCGGGCAGGGGCCGCCAAGGGGACCTTCTACGTGCACTTCAAGGACCGTGCGGCGTTCGTCGATGCCATGCACGCGCGCTTCCACGCCCGGGTCGAGGCCGCGGCCGGCGAGGCGGTCGCGGGACTGCCGCCCGGCGCCGAGCGGCTCTTCCGCGGCGCCGAGGCCTACCTTGACGTCTCGCTCGCGAACAGGGGCGTCAAGGCGCTGTCGCTCGAGGCCCGCTCGGACCCGGCCGTGCAGGGCTCGATGGCGGCGCGGCGCGAGCGCCTCACGGCCGCGGGCGTGGCCGACCTGGAGGCCATGGGCTGGGACGACGCCGAGGCGACCGCGCAGCTGCTCGCGGCCATGACCCGGGAGATCTCGGCACTGGAATTCGACGCCGGCCGCCGGCTGCCGGCATCACGCCGCGCGCTGAAGCGGTTCCTCGGGATCTGAACAGCCCCGGCAGCCCCGGGCGACGAGGCCCGCCCGCCGACGAGATCATGGTCCCGGACATGGGCGAGATAGGCCGCCAGGTTGCCGGCGTACTCTGGCGCGAACCAGTCGCGGCAGCCGGCGAGTGCCGCGACAACCTCCCGTGCACATCCCCGCAACGCGGGCGAGACTCACGTCCGCAATACGCTAACCTTCGAGCCAGACCTCCCGCTGGTCGCCTGTTGGCGATTTCGAAGGCGACCACGGCCGCCGCCACGGCGACATTCAATGACTCCACTCCCCGGTGCATGGGGATGCTCAGGTCGGCATCCGTCGCGACTGAGACCCCGTTCGTCTCGCCGCCTAGCACGAACACCGACCGGCGCGCCAGATCGGCGCGGAACAGCGACGAGCGCGACCGGGCCGAGAGCCCGTAGATCTGGTAGCCGGCCCCCCGCAGTTCGGTGACGGCCTGGTCGGCCGAGACCGCGTTGACGATCGGGGCGCGGAACGCCACGCCGGCCGACGCCTTGATGACCAGCGGTCCCACATGCGGGGTTCCCTGCCGGGGCAAGATCACGCCGTCAAGGCCGGCGCCGGTGGCCGAGCGGATGATCATTCCGACGTTGCCCGGGTTGGTCACGCCGTCTAGCAGGAACGCCCGGGTCGGACGCGTGCCGCGGCGCGCGATGAACTTGTGCAACGGCATCATCTGCGGGGCTCTGACGTCGGCCACGATCCCCTGATCGTGCTTTCCGTTGCCGGCAAGCAACTTGATCCGCCCTGGGGTGGCGCGCTCGACCGGAATCCCGCGCCACTCGGCGGTCCTGAGGATATCGTCCGCCGAACGGCCGTTCGCATTATCGGCGACGACCAGTTTGGCGACATCGAGAGACGGGTCGTTCAGCGCCTCGAGCACCGGCATACGGCCGTAAATGGTAATATATTGATCGCGAGGGGACACATATTCGTCATGCGATATGTATCCCCGCCCTGTCGCCACGCCGGCACCTCGCTTCCGCACCTCCTTATTATCCCACATGGTATTCAGTCATCGCAAATCGGGAAGTCTGGCGCCAGTATTTCGTCCCTGCCGTCTTTTCTCTAGAAAAAGGCAACGACTCGCATTTCCAGGCTCGCGTTCCCGGACCGGGGCTGGCACGGCCGGGGTGATGCGGTGCGGTAACGGAGCAGTCGTGTAAGAGCCTGAATTTGCCTGACGTGGGGGCGTCGGGGTCGTGACACGCGGTGATTTCGGGTCGTTGGGCCGCGGTGTCATGGCTGCACTCTCCGTGCATCAATGTTGCGGCAGATGCAACGGGGGGCTGGCGTGGGAGCTGCGGAATTGCCGGACTGCGCGCGGCGGCTTGAGCTGGCGCAGGGGACCGTGCCGGTGCCCGCCCGCCCCCGGAGGTCAGCCTGTCCGGCTGGCATGCAGGCGGCGGACTTCGGCGGCGACGGACGCGACGTCGACCGGCACGGTGGTGTCCACGGTGATCAGCGGGCCGATGCCGACCGGCCGGTCGTACGTGTCCATCGTGGCCAGCGTCGCCTTCTTCAGCCAGTGGACCTCGTGCCTGCGCCGGGCGTTGTAGCGGGCGACCGCGGCCTCGGCAGGGCACGCGCAGTGCACCTCGACGATGCGGTCGCCGAGGCCGCGCAGCTTGCCCAGCTCGTACTCGCTGTGCGGGTGGAAGTTGGCCTCGATCACCATGTCGCCCGCGCGGGCCGCGAGCGTCCACAGCAGCTCCATCGACGCAGCGCCCAGCCGCTGCGACCATGCCCGGTCGATCTCGCCGTCGCCCGGCACGTACAGGGTGTCGTGCAGTGCCTCCTTGACCAGGTCCTTCGTCACCAGCGAATACCCGAGCTCCGCCGCCAGCGGCGCGGCAAGGCTGCTCTTCCCCGCCCCCAGCCTCCCCGAGACGTACGCAATCCTGCTCACCCGGCCCATCCTGGCACGAGCGAGCGCCTGCTCGGTATCGCTGTCCGGCACGACGCGCGGCTGCCTCGTCAGCGGCGGGATCCGTGCCGGGGCGTACGTGGGGTCACGTGCCAGCATCGGCGGGGCCTCCTGGTTGCAGGCTCGCACCGAGCCCGGTGTCGGCCATGATCGTGGCCACGGTCTTCGAGCGATGATTTAGCCGGTATGACCTGCTCGATTCGCTGGTGAACCTGTTCCGGGAGCCGGCCGGCGCGCCGATGCCGCCGCACGCCGTCAACCGCCGCCCTCGGCCCCGGGTTGGCTCTCACGTACGGCGTCCGACGAGCAGTGCGGCTACCGGGCAGGATGAGCTGCCAGGGGGCGTAGACCGTGATGTGCGATGGGGGTACCCGGAGTTGGCCGCGTGCGGCATCGCCGATGATGCTGTGGTGCAGGTAGACCCCGGCGGGGACGGCGAGCCGGGCACCCAGCGCTGGGCGTTTGAGGACGCCTGCGGCTGAGTCGCATGGTCATGGTCGTGATCATGGCTGGATGCCCGGTCGCTGCCGGTCATGGCTCAGGCGCGGCTTCCGGCGGCCGGGCGGTGACGGCCGGCGCGCTTGCCATGTCGGTGGTCCACTTGTCTTCGACGTTGCCGAGGCGCCAGTAGATCAGGGCGGCCGCCCAGACGGCGATGAACAGCCCGGCGATGCAGAAGCCGGCCAAGTTGATGTTGAAGCTTGCCATCAGGTCCCAGAATGCGCCGCGCAAGTGGATCTCGGATGTGAGGACGCCGAGGATCTCGATGGTCCCGATGATGAACGCCGCTCCGATGGACAGGGCCGTGATAACGAGGTTGTAGTAGACCTTCCGAACCGGGCGGGCGAACGCCCAGCCGTAGGCGAAGTTCATGAGGATCCCGTCCAGCGTGTCGAACAGCATCATGCCGCCGGAGAACAGGAACGGCAGCGCGAGGACGGCGAAGTACGGCAGGCTCTGCAGGGCGGCATAGGTCGTCGCGGCCAGCAGCACCACCTCGGTGGCGGTGTCGAAACCGATGCCGAACGCCAGGCCGGCGAAGTACAGCTGCCAGGGGTGGTTGATGGACCGCATGAACCGGCCGAAGAACCGGTACATGAGGCCGCGGGCCTGCAACTGGTCCGCTAGCTGCTGCTCATCGTAGGTGCCTGCGCGCATCTCGCGGAACACCTTGAAGATGCCGGCCAGCACGATCAGGTTGAGCAACGCGATCAGGTACAAGAACCCGGCCGACGCCGCCGTCCCGATCGCCCCGCCCGCGGTCTCGTACGCCGAGTTCGGGTCAACCATCGCGCCGAACACCGCGCGCGCCGCGAACGTGATCCCCGCGCCGACGGCCACGATGACCGTGGAGTGGCCGAAGGAGAAGAAGAACCCGGTGCCGAGCGGTCGCTTGCCGTCGGCCATCAGCTTGCGGGTCGTATTGTCGATGCAGGAGATGTGGTCGGCGTCGAACGCGTGCCGGACGCCGAGGAACCAGGCCGTGAGCGCGACGCCGATGCCGGCGCCCAGGCCGGCGCTCCCGCCCTCGCCCCTGTAGTCGAAATGGTGCGGCAGCACGTACAGCGTGAAGATTCCCCAGCCCGCGCCGTTGAGTGCCGCGATGACGGCGAACATCGCGCCGAGCCGAACGCGCTCAGCGGACGACAGCGCCGCGTGGAGGGCCCGCAGCCGAATGCCGAAAGATGCGCCCACCTGCCGTCCTTCAGGTGAGCACGGTCAGCGCGGTCAGCGTCGCCGTCATCGCCAGCTCGATGACCGCGCCGAAGACGTCACCGGTAAGGCCGCCAAGGCGGGACCTGGCCGCCACGCACACGGCGGTCGCGGCTAGCAGCCCCGCCGCCGCCGCGGCCAGCAGCCGGGCGGCGAGCGGAGTTCCCGCCGCCAGTTCGCCGCTGCCCGCCACCGCCGCCAAGAGCACGATGAGCGCGGTCATGCGGGCGCGGGCCGGCGTCCGGCCCGCTACCAGCGCGCCGAATCCGCCGGGGCGAGCGGGCGGGAAGGCCGGTCCTGTCGCCACTATCACCGCGGTGCGCGCGGTGACGGCACCGAGGACGAGGCCGACCACCGCGAGGCGGCACGGCAGCGCGGCGAGCGCGGTGACCTGGAGGAGCACGGCCAGCACCAGGGCAGCGACGCCGAGCGGCCCGGTGTCCCCGCGGCGCATGATCTCAAGGGCCGCGTCCGCGGGCCGCCGGGAACCAAGGCCGTCCGCGGTGTCCGCCAGGCCGTCGAGATGCAGTCCGCCGGTGAGCACGGCGAGCACCGCGACGGCGAGGACCGCGCCGAGCAGCCTGCGCAGCGGAGCGCCGCCGCCCAGGCCGACGGCGAGCAGCGCGGCCGCCGCTGGCACCGAGAGCAGCACGCCCACCGCGGGCAGCCACAGGATGGCCTTGCCCGCTACGTCTTCGTCCACCGGGCCGGACACGGGGACGGGGATGATCGTGAACATGCTCACCGCGACCTGCGCCGGCCGTGGCCGGGCGGCCTGCGTCATCGCAGCCGCCGGGGCAGTCCGGCGGTGCAGAACCAGACCTCGTCGCTGTCCGCCGCGACTAGGGCGTTGAGGCGGCCCAGCGCGTCACGGTAGCGGCGGCCGGACGCCGTGGCGGGCACGACGCCACAGCCCACCTCGTTGCTGACCGCGACCACGTGCCGGGAGGTGGCACGCCAGGAGCGCAGCAGCCGGTCCACCCGCGCGGTCACCTCCTCGCGGCTGTCCCCGCCCGCGGTGCCGTCACCGTCTTCTTCGCCTTGGCAGCCCTCGCCGCCGGACCAGGCGCCGCATTCGTCCATGACGCGCGCCAGCCAGAGGGACAGGCAGTCAATGAGGACCGGCGCCGGGTCGCCGGACTTCAGCACCTGCTCAAGGTCCAGCGTCTGCGTGGTGCGCCAGTGCGGCGGCCGGCGCCGCCTGTGCTCGGCTACTCGCGCCGCCCACTCGCTGTCGCTGGCGTCGGGCGGTGCTCCGGTGGCCACGTACTCGACCTCGCCGTGGGCGGCAAGGAACCGCTCGGCGGTGGCCGACTTCCCCGACCTCGCGCCCCCGAGCACGAGCACGCGGCCACCGACCGGCGGACGGGCACGCTGGCCGGGATCCGCGCCTTTCAGCCGCAGGTCGCCCTGCCATTCACTGTGGTCACTCTCGTCGCCGGCCCGCGGCGGGGCGGCGGGTACCAGGGCCGCCGGCTCCGCGGCATCATCGGCCCTGACGCACCACAGGCGCGACCGCTCGGCGTCCGCCGCCACCATGGCGTTGACATCGGGCCGGTCCGCGCAGGCGAGCACCAGCCAGGCGCCGTCGAGGTCACAGGCCGCGTAGCTGCCCCGGCGGGTGCTGATCAGTCCCAGGGACGCCAGGCCGGCCAGCGAGGCGCTGATCTCCGGCGCGACGACGAGCACGTCGGCGCCGGCCGCCCGCAGGCCCGCCACGCGCCGCGCCGCCACCGGCCCGCCGCCTACGACCACCGCCAGACGCCCGTCAAGCCGCAGGCTGAGCAGATACGCCGGCGTTGCCCGCGGGCCGGCCCGATTCGTCCGCATCTGCTTGGCAGCCGGCCCCTCGGACATGTCCTCACTCCTTCGCGCCCGACACGCCGGCGCTGTCGAAAGTCGCGACGTCGCGCAGCACGCGGGCGGCCGAGGCGACGATGGGCAGCGCCAGGACGGCCCCGGACCCCTCGCCGAGGCGCAGGTCGAGCTCGAGCAGGGGGCGCAGCCCGAGCACGGTCAGCGCCCGGCTCGCGCCGGGTTCGGTAGACCGGTGGCCGGCCACCATGTACCCGGCGGCGGCGGGCGAGAACGCGGCGGCGGCGAGTGCCGCGGCGCACGCGATCACCCCGTCGAGCACGACAGGGACACGCAGCGCCGCGGCGCCGAGCAGGTAGCCCGCCAGGGCCGCGTGCTCCAGGCCGCCCACCGCGGCGAGCACGGCGAGGGGGTCGCCGGGGTCGGGCCGGTGCCGCGCCAGGGCGCGGCGCACCACGTCCACCTTGTGCGCCCAGGTCTGGTCATCCACGCCGGTGCCCCGGCCGGTCACTTCCACCGGGTCGGCGCCGGTGAACGCCGCGATGAGCGCCGCCGAGGCGGTGGTGTTCGCGATCCCCATGTCGCCGGTGAGCAGGCAGCGGTTGCCAGCCGCGACCAGGTCCCTGGCCGTCTCGATGCCGACCTCGGCGGCCTGTCTCGCTTCTTCCACGGTCATGGCCTGGCCGCCGGTCATGTCGGCGGTGCCGCGGCGCACCTTGCGCGGCAGCAGGCCGGGGGCGGCCGGAAGATCGGCCGCGACGCCGACGTCGATCACGCAGACCTCCGCGCCGACCTGAGCGGCGATCGCGTTGACCACGGCTGTCGACGCCAGGAAGTTCGCCACCATCTGCGCGGTGACCTCCTGCGGCCAGGGGGTGACGTGCTGGGCGTGCACGCCGTGGTCCCCGGCGAACACGGCGACCGCCGCGGGCTCGGGCAGCGGCGGCGGGCACTCGCCCGCGATCCCGGACAACTGCGCCGACAGGTCTTCGAGGTACCCCAGGGACAGCGGGGGCTTGGTGAGCTGAGACTGGCGTTCGCGCGCGGCCTCGGCCGCCATGCCGTCCGGGGGGCGGATGGCGGCCAGCGTGTCCGCGAGCAGGCTGACCGGTTCCGCTCCGGGCAGTCCGCGCTGTCCCCAGCGGCCCTGGTGCACCGCCCATGCCAGGGGCCGCTGCCGCGCCCAGCCCGACAGCGCCAGCTCCGGGGCGGGCGGGAATTCCTCGACGTGCCCGACGCACAGGTAGGCCACGACCTGCACGTGGCCGGGGAGCTCGAGCGCCGCGGCGAGTTCACGCTCGTCGAAGAAGCTGACCCAGCCCACGCCGAGTCCCTCGGCGCGCGCTGCCAGCCAGAGGTTCTGCACCGCGGTCACGGCCGAGTACTGCGCGGCCTGCGGCTGCGCGTGCCGGCCGAGCACGTGCCTGCCGCCCCGCGTGGGGTCGCAGGCGACGACGACGTTGACCGGGCTTTCCAGGATCGCCTCGACCTTGAGCCTGCTGAAGGCCAGGGCCCGCGCCCACGGCAGGGTCGCCGCGTAACTGTCCCGCTGCGCCTGCGCGAGCTGATGCACGCGCTCGCGGACCGCCCGGTCGCGCAGGATGAGGAAATCCCACGGCTGGCTGAGCCCGACGCTCGGTGCCTGGTGCGCGGCGCCGAGCACGCGGGTCAGCACGTCGTCGCCGACCGGGTCGGGCATGAAGCCGTTCCTGATGTCCCGCCGGGCGCCGGCGATCCGGTAGAAGGCTTCGGTCTCTGGCTGGCCAGGAGCGTGATCGGGTTGGGTCATGTCAGTTCCTCACTCAGTGCCTCGCGAAGGGAATGGGCGAACGCGTCGGACGTCGCGGTCTCGCGCACGGCGATCCGCAGCCAGTCGGGACCGAGGCCGGGGAAGGTGTCGCCGCGCCGCACGGCAAAGCCCCTGCGGCGCAGTTCGTCCCTGACTTTCAGGCCGTCAGCAACGTGAATCAGGACGAAGGGCGCCCGCTGGTTTCCGGCCACTTCCACGCCTGGGACCGTGCGGAGCAGCCGTATCAGGTGCGCCCGGTCAGCTTCGGATGCCCGCGCCATGGCGTCGGCCTCGGCGAGGGCGGCGGGCGAGGAGCAGGCGCGGGCGGCGGCGAGCGCCGGGGTGGACACCGCCCAGAGCGGCTGCGTGCCGCGCAGCCGCTCAAGCAGGGCCGGGTCGCCAAGGAGGTAGCCGACCCTGAGGCCCGCCAGCCCCCAGGTCTTGGTCAGGCTCCGGATGACGAGCAGTCCAGGCACGTCCGCCGGTCCTGCCAGGGTCTCAGGCTCGCCGGGTACCGCGTCCATGAACGCCTCGTCGATGACAAGCACCCGCCCCGGCCGGGCAAGCCCGGCGAGGAGGGCTGCCGGATGGAGGACGGACGTGGGGTTGGTGGGGTTGCCGACGGCCACCAGGTCGGCATCCTCGGGGATGATGGCCCGCGTCAGCCGGAAGCCGTCCGCCGGGGTGAGCAGCACCCGGTGCACCGGGTGGCCCGCGGCGCGCAGCGCGGCTTCCGGCTCGGTGAACTGCGGGTGCACCACCACCGCGCGTTCCGGCCGCAGCGCCCTGGCGATGAGCACGAACGCCTCGGCGGCGCCCGCGGTCAGCAGGACCTCCTCGGCGCGCCGCCCGTGCCGCGCCGCTACTGCCCGGGCGGCCGGGGCCGGGCCGGGATAGGCGGCAAGCCCGGACAGGGTGCGGGCCAGTTCCGCGCACAGCCAGTCCGGCGGTTCCCGGCGGCGCACGTTCACGGCCAGATCGACGAGGCCGGGGGCGAGCTCGGCGTCGCCGTGATAGGTGAGGCCGGCGGTCTCCGCGATGCTGGCGTCGGCGCCGGTCCTGGCCGTACTCGCCCTGGCCGTACTCGCCCTGGCCGTGCCGGCGTCGGCGATCTCAGCGGCCATGACCGGCCTCGCGCAGGTGCCGGCGGTCGTCGTCCGGATGATGGTGCGGGGTCTGGGGACGGCCTGCCTTGTCGGTGAATCCGGGCATGGGGATCCGGTAGGCGCAGGTGTCGCAGTTCATCCGGATGTCGCCGCGGATCGCCTCCTGGTAGCGTTCCAGGACCAGGCCGGCGAGCTCGTCGCAGTCGCCGATGAGGCCGGCCACGCGCACGTCGATCCCCGGGTGCTCCGCCGCGAACTGGCGCGCCTGAGCGGCGACCCGGCCCGGCAGAATGCCGGGGAACAGGAAATAGGGCGCGACGACCACCCGCCCGGCGCCGAGCAGGCCGAGCTTGCGGAGCGCCGCGGGGACGGACGGCTCGGCGAGTGAGATGAAGCAGAACTCCGCTCCCGCGTAGCCGCGTCCCTCCCACAGCAGGCGGGCGACCTTGGCGACCTCCGCGTTGGCGTCCGGGTCGGTGGAGCCCCGGCTGGCCAGCAGCACGTGGGCCGTTTCCCGCGGCTCGCCGCCGAGTGCGGCGTCGATCCGCTCCGCGACCAGGTCGAGCAGCACGGGATGCGGGCCGAGGGGCCGGCCGTAGTGCCAGCGAAGACCGGGGTGGCGCTGCCGCTCCCGCGCCAGGGAGGCCGGGATGTCCCCCTTGCCGTGGCCCGCCGCGGTGAGCACCAGGGGGACGGCCACCATGTCCTGGTGCTCGGCGACGGGCATCCGGTCGACCGCCTCCGTCACGGACGGGTGCGCCAGCTCGATGAACCCGCCGCCGACCGCGGGCAGCCACTCCCCGGCGCGGGTGGCGACCCGCTCGACGAACCGGCAGAACTCGGCTACTCCCGCGGGGCTGCGGGTGCCGTGCCCGACGAGCACAAGCGGCGGCCCGCTGGTCATGAGCGGCTCGCTTCTTCGCTGTGCGGGATGTTCCTCGCGGTCCGGGCGCTTCCGCGGGGCTCACCTGGCTGGGCGGCGCAGAGCAAGGCATTGAGTGCGGCGGCGGCGACCGCGGCGCCGCCCTTCTCGCTCCGGTTGGTGACGGACGGCAGGCCGGAGGCACGCAGCGCCGCCTTGGACACGGCCGCCCCCACGAAGCCGACCGGCAGTCCGATGACAAGCGCCGGGGTCACGCCGAGGGTGAGCAGCTCCGTCAGGGCCGTGGGCGCGGTGCCGATGACCCAGACGGCGCCAGGGCCGGCTTCCGCGCAGGCCAGGCGGACCCCGGCCGCAGAGCGGGTGATGCTCTCGCGGCGCGCGAGATCCGCGGTCCGTGGGTCACCGATCCGGCAGATGACCTGGCGTGCGGTGACGCCCGCCGCGGTCATCGCCGAGTCCGCGACGACGGGCGCGCCGGCCGCCAGCGCCGCGGCGCCGGCCGCCAGCGCGTCCTCGGCGCACACCAGGTCGCCGAGGTATGCCTGGTCGGCGCTCGCGTGGATGACGCGCTCGGTCACCGCGCGGGTCAGCGGCGGAAGGCGGGAGGTGTCGAGCCGGGCCCGCAGGATCCGGTAGGACTCCCGCTCGATGGGGTGGATGACGCGGTTCACTGGCTGTCCCTTCGTCGCGGCTGCCCATGGCGGCCCTGTCATGGCGGCCCCTTTCGCGGCGGCCCCTTTCGCGGCGGCCCTGCGCGGCGGTCCCCGCCTGGCGGAACGCCATCGTCGGCGATGGCGTCGACCGGGCAGACCTCGATGCACTCGCCGCAGCCGGTGCAGCGGGCGGCGAGCACCCGCAGCGTGCCCCCGTCGGGGCGAAGCGCGTGTTCCGGGCAGGTGAGCAGGCAGGCGCCGCAGCCCTGGCAGGCGCCGATCGTCACCGCTGCTGCCACGCGTACCCCCGCGGTGTGACCATCCGCCCGGCCACTACCCGGGTGGTGCTCGCGCCGACGATGACGAGGCTGAGCATGTCCACGGCCCGCGGGTCGAATCCGGCCATGGTGGTGAGCATCACGCCCTGTCCGGGCCTCGAGGCGTTCCGCACGATCGCCGCCGGGGTCTGCGCCGGGCGGTGCGCGGCAAGCACCGCGAGCGCGGCACCGAGCTGCCAGGGCCTCCCCTCGCTGCGCGGGTTGTAGAAGACGGTCACGTAGTCGGCCTCCGCCGCCGCGCGCACCCGGCGCTCGATCACTGCCCAGGGCGTATGCAGGTCAGACAGGGAGATGACCGCGTGATCGTGCCCGAGCGGCGCGCCGAGCAGCGCCGCCGCCGCGAGGCTCGCCGTGATGCCGGGCACGACCACGACCTCGATGTCGCCGTCCCCGCCTGCCGGGTCCGCGCCGCCTGCCGCCGCGCCGCCTGCCGCCGTGTCGCTCCCGATGTGCAGCAGCGCGGGACTGGCCATCGCGTACACCCCGGCATCACCCGAGCAGACCAGGGCCACCGCGTGGCCCAGCCAGGCCTGCGCCACCGCGGCCGCGGCCCGCTCCTGCTCCGCGCCGAGACCGCTCTCCAGCACGTGAGTACCGGGCCTGAGCAGGTCGCGGACCTGGTCGACGTACTGGCTGAGTCCGACCACGACAGAAGCCCGGCGCAGCTCGGCCACCGCGCGGGGCGGGAGCAGGTCCCTGGCGCCCGGGCCGAGTCCGATCACGGCGAGCCGTCCCCGGGGGCGTATCCGGCCGACCGCGACGGTCGCCATGGCCGACTTCCGCTTCTGCACCGCCAGGACATCGGCGCTCGCCAGCGCGGCCGCCTCGGCCACGCTCGGGGTGCCGACGGCGGCCAGCGCCGCCTCGCCCGGGTTCGGCACCGGGACCGCCGCCAGCCTGGCAGCGGGATAAGTGATCAGCGCCCAGCCGCGCTGCGCGGCCGCCGCCACCAGGCCGGGTTCGGCAGCCTTGGCGTCCACTGTCGCGAGCGCGGTGACCGAGGCCGCGCTGAGCCCCGCCCGGCCGAGCGTCTCGTCGATCAGGCCGAGCACCTCGGCGGCGCCGGCATTCTTGCTGGCGCCGACCCCGATGACCAGGGACGGCGGCCGGAGCACCACCGTCCGCCCGTCCGCGGCCGTGATCCGGTCGGTGACCAGGATCCGGTACCCGCCCGGGTCGGCAGCGACCACTCCATCGGCGCTACCGGCGGCCGTCTCTGCCCCGCTTCTTCCAGGTCCGTCTGCCCCGGCGGCATCGCCCCTGGCGCTGTCTCCTGCGACGCGTCGCAGGACGGGTGTGACGGGCAGCGGGGGCAGCGGCCACGTCTCGTCGCTGTCCAGGGTGACCTGGGCGCCGTCGAGAAGCGCGCGGGTCACCGCCGCGATGGCGCCCTCCACGGGCCAGCCAAGATCGTCAAGGCCGGGCAGCCCGGCCGCGTCGGACGCGGTGGTGATCACGGCTTCGGCGCCGAGCACCTGCGCGATCCGGGAGCCGAGCGTGTTGCCGCCGCCGGCGTGCCCGCCGATCAGCGGCACCGCGAAGCGGGCGGCCTCGTCCACGCAGACCACGGCGGGATCGGCGTGCTTGCTCCCGAGCAGCGGTGCGATGAGCCTGATGACCGCGCCCGCGGCCAGGAAGCAGACGATCCCGTCGCATTCGGTCCAGGCCCGGGGCAGGGACCGCGCCGCCGGGCCGTCATAGGAGCGGGTCTCGCCGGGCCAGCCGGCCGCCAGCCGCGCCGCGGCCACCCGGCCCGCGGCGGTGACCGCGATGAGGCCGATCATCGTGCGTCCCCTGCCCGGGGGGACGGCGCTCCGGCGGGCCGGCTCGCGAGGCCGGCCCAGTCGATGGCCGCCGTCTGGCCGGTGCCGGTCACTGGGCCGGCCGAGTCCGCGACGGTGCACGGAGCCGACCCGACGCCGGCTGGCCGCCGGGTCGCCCACAGGACGAAGACCGGGTTGATGGCGTCGAGCCGGTGCACGCCGCCGGGGAGCGGGCGCAGCCTTGAGGCTTGCAGCAGGGTGCCGGCCACCGTGTAACCGGCGGCGCCGAGGACGTCGCAGGCCGGGGCGACGCGGTCGACCGCGGCGAGCGCCGCGACGATGGTGGCCGGCCGCCTGGCGGCCACGGCCTCGACGACGCTCACTCCCCCGCCGCCGATGAAGGCCGCGTCCGGGTCCGGGAGTCCGGCGAGCGCCACGGGCGCCTCGCCTTCGACGACGCGGACGTCCACGCCGTGCCTGCGGGCGTTGTCCCTGACCAGCCCTGCCCGGTGCGGGCCGCGCTCGATGGCGATGACCGCCGCGCCGAGGCGGCCGCATTCGACGCCGACCGAGCCGGTGCCCGCGCCGACGTCCCAGATCAGCCGGCCGGGTCCCGGTGCCAGCCGGGCCAGCGCCACGGCACGTGCCTCCGCCTTGGTGATGACGGCGTTCTCCTGGCAGAACTCGTCCTCGGGAAGCGCCCAGCCGCCTCGCGCCCCGCCGGCCTGCCGGCTGTCCGGCGGCCAGCGCCAGCCAGGGCCAGCGGCGGGCGGATGCCCGCCAAGGACCAGGACGACGTTCGGGTCCTCCCACCGCCGGCCGGCGGCCTCCGCCGGGGTGCACGTGGTGACGCGCTCGCCGCCGGGCGCGCCGAGGTGCTCGGCGACGACCAGCCGCCGCCGCCAGCCCGCCAGCGCGGCGCCGAGTTCGGCCGGGCCGCAGCCGGGGCTGGTGAGCACCGCCACCTTGGGATGTGCCCGGCAGACGTTGAGGGCGTAGCGCGGATCGCGGCCGTGGGCGCTCACCACCTGAGCGTCGTCCCAGGACAGGCCGGCCCGGGCGAAGGCGAGAGCGACCGAGGACACGGCCGGACGGACGGCGCAGTCAAGACGCCGTTCGCGCAGCGAACGCAGGATGCCGAAGAACCCCGGGTCGCCGGAGGCCAGGACGACGGCATCGCCGTCGTGGCCGGCCAGCGCCTTCATGGCCGGGGCCAGCGGGCCGAGCTCGACCACGGCGGAGCCCGGCGGCGGAGGCGCGGCGGCGAGCTGCCGGCGACCGCCCACCACCAGCGTGGCAGCGGCCAGCGCGGCGCTGTCGGCGGGGGCGAGCGGCGAGCCGTCGAGCCCGATGACGGTGATCACGGCTCGGTCACCCATTCCGGGCGGGTGGCGGCCACCACGCAGGCGCCGGTGAAGTCGACCATGGCCACGTCGGCGGTCAGCCGCCCCCGGCCTGCCCGCAGCAGGACCGAGCGCACACGGCCGCAGAGCTCGTCGCCCGCCGCGCGCAGCAGGCCGGACCGCTCCCAGAGCTCGTAGGCGTGGCGGCCCGTGTTCGCGGCGGCCACCTGCGCGGCGAGCGTGCCGGGGCCGCCCGCGGCGGTGGTCACCTCGCCAAGCAGGCCGAGGTCCACCCTGGAGCGGGTGTAGTGGGTCATCAGCACCCCGGCGGCGAGCTTGGCGAGCTTGCCGGCCATGCCGACGAAGATCACCCGGGTCAGCCCGGCGGCCAGGGCTTGCCGCAGCGCCGCGCCGGTGAAGTCGCCCACCGCCACGAAGCACACCCCGGGCAGATCCGGCAGCAGGGTCATCGCGCCGCGTTCCGTGCGGCCCCCGGTGCACAGCACCAGGGTCCGCTGGCCCTGCGCGGCCATGACCGAGACCGCCTGTTCCACGCTCGCCCGCCAGGACGCGGTGGAGAACGGGCGGACGATGCCTGTCGTGCCGAGGATCGAGATGCCGCCGAGAATGCCCAGGCGCGCGTTCGTGGTCTTGCGGGCCATCCGCTCGCCGTCCGGCACGGAGATCACGACCTGGACCCCGGTTGCGGACAGGTCGACAGCGCCCGCGACCGCTTCCCCCACGGCCTGCGCGATCATGGCGCGCGGGGTGGCGGTGATCGCAGGCTCGCCGACCTCGATGCCCAGACCCGGCCTGGTGACGACCCCCACGCCGTCACCGCCCTCCAGGCCCACCCCGGGCGCCGCCCGCCACCGCACCCGCGCGGTCAGCCGGGCGCCGTGGGTGACGTCGGGATCATCGCCGGCGTCCTTGACGACCACGGCGGCCGCCTCCCCGGCGTCGTACACGCACGACTCGACGGGGAACCTGACGCGGCGGCCGCCCGGCAGGGCGACCTCCACCGAGTCCTGGCCCGCCTGATGGCGCAGCGCGGTCGCCGCGGCCTTGGCCGCCGCGGACGCGCAGGTTCCCGTCGTCCAGCCGGTGCGCAGGGCGCGCGGCCTGACCTTGGCCGTGCGGGGCAGGTCCGGCTCGCGCAGCGGCGGCTCCCGCCGGGTCACGGCCGTGCCCTCCGCGTCGCCGCCTCGCGCCCGGCGGCCAGGCCGGTCAGCCACGGCGGCCACGGCGGCCACATCATGAGCGTGCCTTCCTCAGGTCACGGCGGGCCGCCGGGTCCGCCTTGCGGAAGCCGTGGAAGTGGCCGGGGTGGTACAGGTGCGAGCGGCCGCCGCTCGCGCCGAGGGCGGGGCCGACGAGGAACAGCGTGTGCTTCCAGAGCTTGTGCGCCCTGACGGTCTCGGCGAGGGTGGCGACCGTGCACCCGACCACGAGTTCGTCTGGCCAGGTCGCCTGGTAGGCCACGATCGCCGGGGTGCCTGGCGGATAGCCGCCGGACAGCAGTTCGGCCTGGAGCTGGCCGGAACGGGCCGCGGACAGGAAGACCGCCATGGTGGCGCCGTGGGTGGCCAGCGCGCGGAGTCCTTCCCCGGCGGGCATCGGGGTCTTGCCGCCGCCGAGCCGGGTAAGGATCACCGACTGGGCGACCCCGGGCACGGTCAGCTCCCGCCCGGCGATGGCGGCCACCGCCGTGAAGGCGCTGACCCCGGGCACGGTCTCGTGCGCGAGGCCGAGGCCGTCGCACAGCTCTCGCTGCTCCTGGACGGCGCCCCACAGCGCCGGGTCACCGGAGTGGACGCGCGCGACCACCAGGTCTTCCGCCAGTGCCCGCTGGTACAGCGGCCGGACGCCCTCCAGCGCGAGCGCGGCGGAGTCCACGATCTCCGCGTCCGGCCTGGCGTGCCCGAGCACGTCAGGGTGGACCAGGCTGGCCGCCCAGATCACCACGTCGGCGGCGGCGATGACCCGGGCGGCGCGCAGGGTCAGCAGGTCGGCGGCGCCGGGTCCCGCGCCCACGAACCACACCTTGGCGCGGGTCATATCTTGCCTCCCCGCCTCGTGCGCTTGCCCGGCACGACAAGCACGGACAGGTACGGCGCGGGGCCGGTCACCTCGGCGGCCGGGCGAATGTCCTCGCCGGGCAGCCCGAGGCAGGCGCCGTGCACCGCTTCCTCGATGCGGCCCGCCTCGCGCACCGCGGTCAGCACCTCGGGCAGGTGCCGTCCGCTCTTGTAGCCGACCACGGTGTCGTGACCGGCCAGCGCGGCGCGGAAGGCGTCCAGGCCGGCGGTGAGCGGGAGCAGCGTCAGCGTCTGCCTGCCCTCGCACAGCACGGTGCCGCTGCGGGCCGCCAGGTCCTGCATGGCGGTGATGCCCGGCACCGTGGTAACCGTCAGGCCCGGCACCAGGGCGCGCACGCTCGCGGCGAGGTAGGTGAACGTGGAGTACACGTTGGGGTCGCCGATGGTGGCGAACGCGACCGTCCCGGCGCCGGCCGCGAAAGCGGCGGCGGCCTCCGCGGCGGCGGCGTCCCAGGCGGCCTCGCGGCGTCCCCGGCCGGCCCGCCCGTTCAGCGCGAAGACCACCCGCCTGACCCGGTCGTGCCTGACGTTGGCCCGGACCGTCGCCTCCGCGCGGCCCTGCTCCGCCAGGTCGAGAACGGGGACGAGGATCAGGTCGGCCTCGCGCAGCACCCGGACCGCCTTGACCGTGACCAGCTCCGGGTCTCCGGGCCCGACCCCCACGCCCGCCAGCGTCCTCCCGCTCATGCCGCGGCCTCCCCGACCACGCGGGCGGCGATGGCCGGCTGGCCCGCCCAGTGCAGGTGCAGGTAGGAGGCGTGCACGCCGGAGCGGATGAAGCCCTCGCTCCGGGCGCCCACCGTCCACGCGGGCAGCACGGAGCCATCCGGCGGCACGGGCCCGTGCGGCGACACGGCGGTGCGGTGGAACTCGTGGCCGCGCACCGCCAGCCCGGCCGGGGCGAGCGCCGAGTCGCCGGCCGCCACCGCGTCCCGGTAGCCGAGGGTGAGGCGGCCGGTCATCCGCGCGGTGAGCGGGAGCACCCCGCACATCGGGGCGCCGCCCAGTTCGCGGGCGAGGTAGAGCAGTCCGGCGCATTCCGCGAGCACCGGCGCGCCGGACGCGGCCAGCCTGGCCACCTCGGCGCGCATCCGCTCGTTGGCCGACAGGTCGGCGGCGTGCTCCTCGGGGAAGCCGCCGCCGATCACGAGCGCGGCGGCACCCGGCGGCAGCGACTCATCGCGCAGCGGGTCGACGGT
The DNA here is from genome assembly GCA_027314595.1 of Actinomycetota bacterium. Classification (GTDB taxonomy): domain Bacteria; phylum Actinomycetota; class Actinomycetes; order Streptosporangiales; family Streptosporangiaceae; genus Trebonia. Next base: position 36,207 of record DAHVAN010000339.1, read on the forward strand.
GACCACGTCCGCGCCGGCGGCGGCGAGCAGTTCGGTCGTCTCGGCGTAGCCGAAGGTGAACGCCGCGCCGCCGGCCACCGCTATCATCGGCCGCGGATCGCGGCGCGGGCGCGGCGCCGGGCTCGGGGCAGGGAGCTGGCCGCGGGCGGGGGGGCGAGCGCGGGCGGCGGGGGGCTCTGCCGCGAGCGCGGCCAGTGGTTCCCACGCCGGGCCGCGGACCGGGCCGGCGGTGCGGGCCAGCGCGACCACCGCGGTCAGGTCGACGGACCGGGCGATCTGGGCGGCGAGGCGGCGGATCGCGGCGATCGCGGCGGGCCGGCGTTCGGCGGCGGGGATCAGGCCGAGGTGACGGGACGGCGCCGCGATCGCCTCGTCGCGGCGCAGCGCGCCGAGCACCGGGATGCCGGTGCCCGCGAGCGCGGCGCGCAGGATCTCCTCGTGCCGGCCGCTGCCCACTCGGTTGAGCACCACGCCGCCGATCCGGACCGCCGGGTCGTAGGCGGCGAAGCCGGTGACGAGCGCGGCGACCGAGCGGCCCTGGGCCGCGGCGTCCACGACCAGCAGCACAGGGGCGCCGAGCAGGGCGGCGACGTGGGCGGTCGACCCCTCACCGGTCGTGCCCCGGCCGTCGAACAGGCCCATGACACCCTCGATCACGGCGATGTCCGCGCCCGCCGCCGCGGACGCCCCCAGGCCACCACGCACAGCGCAGGCACCGTGCAGCAGCAGCGGGACCATCAGGTCTTCGCCGCACAGCACCGGGTCCAGGTTGCGTCCGGGCCTGCCGGTGGCGAGCGCGTGGTAGCCCGGATCGATGTAATCCGGTCCCACCTTGTGCCCGGACACCGTCAGGCCACGCTCCCGCAGCGCCGCCATGAGGCCGGTCGCGATCGTGGTCTTGCCGTGCCCGGACGCGGGCGCGGCCACCACCAGGCGGGGCAGGCTCACCATTCGATGCCTCCCTGGCCCTTCTGGCCGACGTCCATCGGGTGCTTGACCTTGGTCATGCTGACCACCAGGTCGGCGGCGTCGACCAGCCGGGGGTCGGCGTTCCGGCCGGTGATGACCACGTGCTGGGCGCCGGGCCGGCCGGCCAGGGTGGCGACCACGTCGCCGGTGTCGACCCAGCCCCACTTCATCGGGTAGGTGAACTCGTCGAGCACGTAGAAGCGGTACGCCTGCGCGGCCAGGTCCCGCTTGACCTGCGCCCAGCCTTCCCTGGCATCGGCGGCGTGGCCGGCCTCGGTGCCGGTCTTGCGGATCCACGACCAGCCTTCGCCCATCTTGTGCCAGGTGACCGGGGCGCCCTCGCCGGTCTGGTCGTGCAGCCGGCCCAGGGCGCGCAGCGCCGACTCCTCGCCGGTCCTCCACTTGGCGCTCTTGACGAACTGGTAGACCACGATCGGCCAGCCCTGGTTCCAGGCCCGCAGCGTGAGCCCGAACGCGGCGGTGGACTTGCCCTTCATCTCGCCGGTGTGCACCACGAGCAGCGGCCGCTGGCGGCGCTGCCTGGTGGTGAGCCCGTCGTCGGGCACTGCGAGCGGTTTCCCCTGGGGCATCAGGCTGCCTTCCCTCGATGACTGCCCGATGAGCGGGCGTGCTTGAGTCCCCCGAGCATGCGGACGGAGTCGGCCAGCGGGCCGGCGGCTAGTCCGGCGGGTTCGAGGACGACCCCGCCGAGAGCCGCGGCCAGCGCGGCGGCGAGGCCGATTCGCACCGGGCCGGTCTCGCAGTCCACGACCACGCTTGCCACGCGGTCGGCGGCGAGCATGGCCGCGGCCCGGAACGCGGACGCGACCGGATCCCGACCGCCGGTCGCGCGGCCGTCGGTGACGAGCACGAGCAGCGGCCGGCGGCGCGGGTCGCGCAGCCGCTCGGCGCGCAGCACCTCGCGGGCGCGCAGCAGCCCGGCGGCAAGGGGGGTGCGCCCGCCGGCCGGCAGCAGCGCGAGCCGGGCGGCGGCGGTCTCAACCGAGGACGTGGGCGGCAGCAGGAGCTGCGCGCCGCTCCCCCGGAAGGTCACCAGGCCGACCTTGTCCCTGCGCTG
>DAHVAN010000340.1 GCA_027314595.1 Actinomycetota bacterium
CGGGCAGCCCGCGGTCACGGCCGGGCCCGGGGCCCGTACCGTGTCCGGGAACTGGCGGCTGCGCCATGAGGGGGACTCCTGCCTGACGAGAGAGAGGGGGAGACTCGAGCGGATACGCTCTGATATTCGAATCATATCACAACCGACGACAAAATACCGCCACTACGAGCTATCGTGAAGACTTGATGCACCAGACTTTCTGGCCTCGTTCGCTCGGCCAGGCCGGCCGGACGAAGGGCCAGATGCGAACTGGCGTGCGCGGCGACGGCGGGAGGCCGCCTTCGCCCGCGCGCCATGCCGGCCACGTCCAGCGCGGGCATGCCGGCCACCCACCGCAGGCGGCGGGGCCGTCGGCGGGGGCCCGGCGCGGAGGCGCCTGATACGGATGATGTCACCCGTGAGCGAGGTCACCGCGACCGGGAAATGGGAAGCCGCGCGCGCCGCTGGCAACGGGGACGTTGCCTGCTCCTCGCGGCTTACGGCTTTTCGCGGCTTACGGCTCCTCACGGGCGGCGGCTTGCTGCCAGTCTTCGTCCAGGTAGGTGAGGGCGACCTGGAGGGCGCGCAAGGCGTACGGCCAGTTGTGCGAGCCTGGCAGGATGCGCACGATGGCAGGCACGCCGGCCCGGCGGAGCAGGCCCGCCATCCAGGCGGCCTGGCCGCGGACAAGCGGCAGCCTCTCGTGGGAGTCCTCTTCGAGTATCACGTTCATCCCGCGCGCCCAGCCCGGGTGGGCGGACGGGTCGTTTTGCGCCATGACCGCCGGGATGTCGCCGAACATGTCCGACAGATCGTTGATCACGAAGTACCCGGAGATGCTGACCACCGAGCCGAACAGCCCGGGATTTTGCATCGCGATGTTCATCGCCCCGTAGCCGCCCATCGAGAAGCCGGCGATCACCCGCAGCGATGAGGGGCGCCGGTGCGTTCCCTCGACGGCGGCGATGTCCGCCACGACCCGGCTCATCACCCGGTCGGCTCCGTTCCACGAGTTCGCCCACTCGGTGTCCCTGTGATGCTCGCCGTTCCCGTCCGGGCACGCCACCACCACCGGCGGGTACCCCTGGGCGAGCCGGCGGTCGAGCACCGCGGCCAGCCCGGCCCTGAACGCGTCCCGCGGCCCGCCGGGGAACCCGTGCAGCAGGTAGATCACGGGGATGGAGGCCGAGTCGGGGCCCGGCGGGCGCCAGACCCACACCGGGAACGGGCGGGTGTCAGACGGGCCGCGCACCGTGAGCACCGACACGGTCCCGCGCAGCGCCGCGAAGTCGCGCACGTCCGACGACGCGAGCCTGGTCACCCCCGCGGTGCCGGCCAGCAGGATGCCGAAGACGAGGCCGAAGCCGAACAGGCGGTTCACCCCGCGGGCCCCCCGCGGCGCCCGGCGGCGCGCCTGGTTCGCTTAGTAGCGAAGCAGCTACGCACGGTAACAAGATAGCGATCCCGGCCGCGCCGCCCGCCATCGGGGGCAGCCCGCGAGTCAGCGTCAGGAGTCGCCAGCGTCTCCGCGGTTGCCGCGACGGCGCAGGTAGCGCTCGAATTCGCGGGCGATCGCGTCGCCGGACGCCTCCGGCAGATCGGTGGCGTCCTTGGCCTCCTCGAGCGTCCGCACGTACTCGGCGACGTCGGAGTCCTGCTGGGCGAGCTCGTCCACGCCGCGTTCCCAGGCACGTGCCTCCTCGGCCAGGTCGGCCATCGGCAGCGTGGCGTCGAGGATGTCCTCGACGCTGCGCAGCAGCGCGAGCGTCACCTTCGGCGACGGCGCCTGCGCGACGTAGTGCGGCACCGAGGCCCACAGCGAGACCGACGGAATGTCGGCCCCGGCGCAGGTGTACGCGAGCACGCCGACGATCCCCGACGAGCCTTTGTAGTCGACCGGCTCCGAACCCACGCCGCGCAGCAGCTGCGGGTGCGAGCCGCTGACAGAGACGGGCACCGGCCGGGTGTGCGGGGAGTCGGCGAGCAGGGCGCCGATCAGGACCAGCATCTCGACGCCGAGTTCGGTGAAGCCGCCGATGAGCTCGTCCGTGAAGCCCCGCCAGCGCATGTTCGGCTCGACGCCGTGCACCAGCACCACGTCACGGGACAGCCCGGTGGCCGAGGCTCGCGCGAGTGAGAGCCGGGTGGTCGGCCAGACCAGGCGCTCTGTCTTCCCGGCCACGACCTCGATCACCGGCCGGTTCACCTGGAAGTCGTAGAAGTCGTCAGGATCGACGGCGGCGATCGGGGTGGACTGCCAGGCGATCCCGAGGTGGTTGACCGCGCCGCTGGCCGCCTCGGCCGCGTCGTTCCACCCTTCGAACGCGGCTACCGCTACCGGGTGGTGGAGCGGGCCGTCGACGTCGCTGAACTTGATGACTCCACCTCCTGGTCGCCCCGGCTGGCCGCACCTGCGACTACAGCCTACGTCGCCGCATTCTCCCGATGCGCTACCTGTGGCACACACAGTTTTTGCGGCGTGTCTTTTGTGTTCAGCCATAAACGTCTACACTCTGGAGACCTATGACCGGGCTTGCGATAGAAGAGGCTACCGAACGGGCTGGCGCGCTGCGCTCCTCCCTCGCCGAACGCGTGGTAGTGGCGGACGGGGCGATGGGCACCATGCTCCAGGCCAGCGATGCCACCAACCAGGACTTTCGAGGGCACGAGGGCTGTAACGAGGTCCTCAACGTGACGCGGCCGGACATCATACGGGACGTGCACCGGGCGTACCTGCGAGCCGGCGCCGACTGCGTCACCACGAACACCTTCGGCGCGAACCTGGGGAACCTGAGCGAGTACGGGATCGCGGGGCAGATAACGGAGCTGTCGCAGGCGGGCGCGCGGCTCGCCCGTGAGGTCGCCGACGAGTTCACCGCCGGGGACGGGCGCGTCCGGTGGGTGCTCGGGTCGATGGGCCCGGGTACCAAGCTGCCGACGCTCGGCCACGTCACCTTCCGCGAGCTGCGCGACTCCTACTATGAGAACGCGGCCGGCCTGCTGCGCGGCGGCGCCGACGCGCTGATCATCGAGACCTGCCCCGACCTGCTGCAGGCTAAGGCCGCGATCATTGGTGCGGAACGGGCGGTGGCGGCTGTGGCGCCGGACGCGCTCGTCATCGCCCAGCTGACCATCGAGACGACGGGCACCATGCTGCTCGGCAGCGAGATCGGCGCGGCGCTGACCGCCCTTGAGCCGCTCGGCATCGACGTGATCGGCCTCAACTGCGCCACAGGGCCGGGCGAGATGAGCGAGCACCTGCGGTACCTGTCCGCGCACTCGCCGATCCCGATCTCCTGCGAGCCGAACGCGGGCCTGCCCGAGCTGACCTCGGCCGGCGCCCATTACCCGCTCAGTCCCGCCGAACTCGCCGACGCGCACGAGCGGTTCGTCAGCGAGTTCGGGCTGTCGCTTGTCGGCGGCTGCTGCGGCACCACCCCCGAGCACGTCGCCGCCGTCGTCGAGCGGCTCGGCACCCGGCGGCCTGGCGGCCGGCCGCTGGCCAGGCGCCGCCCGCGGCCCGAGCCGGGCGTGGCGTCGCTGTACAGCCACGTGCCGTTCCGGCAGGACACCGCGTTCCTGGCGATCGGCGAGCGCACCAACGCCAACGGCTCGAAGGCGTTCCGCGAGGCGATGGTCGCCGACAAGTACGAGGACTGCGTCGCGATCGCGCGCAGCCAGAGCAGGGACGGCGCGCACCTGCTCGACGTGTGCGTGGACTACGTCGGGCGGGACGGCGTCGCGGACATGCGCGAGATCGCCGGGCGGCTCGCCACGGCGGCGACGCTGCCGCTTGTGCTCGACTCGACCGAGCCGCCGGTCATCGAGGCGGGCCTGGAGCTGATCGGCGGCCGCTCGGTGGTCAACTCGGTGAACTACGAGGACGGCGACGGCCCGGACTCGCGGATCGCCCGGGTGATGCCCGTCGTGCGCGAGCACGGCGCCGCCGTGGTCGCGCTGACCATCGACGAGCGGGGCCAGGCGCGCACCGCGCAGTGGAAGCTGCAGGTCGCCACCAGGCTGATCGAGGACCTGACGGGGAACTGGGGGATGCGGCGGTCCGACATCATCGTCGACTGCCTGACGTTCCCGATCGCGACTGGCCAGGAGGAGACCAGGCGCGACGCGATCGAGACGATCGAGGCGATCGCCGCGCTCAAGCACCGCTACCCGGACGTGCAGACGACCCTTGGGGTGTCGAACGTGTCGTTCGGCCTCAAGCCCGCCGCGCGGGCCGTGCTGAACTCGGTGTTCCTGGCCGAGTGCGTGCGCGCCGGGCTCGACTCGGCGATCGTGCAGCCGTCCAGGATCATGCCGCTGGCGAGGATCCCCGGCGAGCAGCGGCAGGTGGCCCTGGACCTGATCTACGACCGGCGGCGGGAGGGCTATGACCCGCTGCAGCGGATGCTTGAGCTCTTCGAGGGCGTGGACGCCGCCTCCGCCAAGGCGGACCGCGCCGCCGAACTGGCGGCGCTGCCGCTGTGGGAACGGCTGAAGCAGCGGATCGTGGACGGCGAGCGGGCCGGCCTGCAGGCCGATCTCGACACGGGCCTGCGCGAACGGCCCGCCCTGGAGATCATCAACGACGTGCTGCTCGAGGGCATGAAGACGGTCGGCGACCTGTTCGGGTCCGGGCAGATGCAGCTGCCGTTCGTCCTGCAGTCCGCGGAGGTCATGAAGGCCGCCGTCGGCCACCTCGAGCCGCACATGGAGAAGTCCGGCTCGGCGGGCCGCGGCACGATCGTGCTCGCCACGGTCAAGGGCGACGTGCACGACATCGGCAAGAACCTTGTCGACATCATCTTGTCCAACAACGGCTTCGACGTGGTCAACATCGGCATCAAGCAGCCCATCTCGGCGATCATCAGCGCCGCCGAGGACCACGACGCGGACGTGATCGGGATGTCGGGCCTGCTTGTCAAGTCGACCGTGGTGATGCGCGACAACCTCGCCGAGCTCAACTCGCGAGGGCTGTCCCGCCGCTGGCCGGTGCTGCTCGGCGGCGCGGCGCTCACCCGCGCCTACGTGGAGCAGGACCTGGCGGCCCTGTTCGAGGGCGAGGTCCGCTACGCGCGGGACGCCTTCGAGGGACTGCGGCTGATGAACGCGGCGATGGCCGTCAGGCGCGGCGACCCCGGCGCCAAGCTCCCCGGCCTGCGCGCCAGAAGGGTCCCGAAGCGGGTCACCGGGGGGGTCGCCGCCGCGGGGGAAAACACAGACGCCACCGCCCGTTCGGACATGTCTCATGAAAATCCCGTGCCCGAGCCGCCGTTCTGGGGAACGCGCGTGGTCAAGGGCCTGGCGCTGGCGGAGTACGGGGCGTACCTGGACGAGCGGGCCACCTTCATGGGGCAGTGGGGGCTCAAGCCGTCGCGCAAAGAGGGCGGCCCGGGCTATGAGGACCTCGTGCGGACCGAGGGACGGCCGCGGCTGCGGATGTGGCTGGAGCGGGCGCAGACCGAAGGGCTGTTGCAGGCCGCCGTGGTCTACGGCTACTTCCGCTGCGCGAGCGAGGCAAACGACCTGATCGTGCTCTCTGAGTCGGGGGAGGAACTCGAGCGCTTCAGCTTCCCCCGGCAGCAGCGCGACGCCCGGCTGTGCCTCGCCGACTACTTCCGGCCCGCCTCGTCCGGCCAGACGGACGTGGTCTGCTTCCAGCTCGCCACGATGGGAGCCGCCCTGTCCGAGGCGACCAGGGAGCTGTTCGCGAAGAACGCCTACCGTGACTATCTTGAGCTGCACGGGCTGTCCGTCCAGCTCACCGAGGCGCTCGCGGAGTACTGGCACACGCGGGTGCGGCACGAGCTCGGCATCGGCGCGGCCGACCCGGACAGCCTCGAGGACTTCTTCAGCGTCCGCTACCAGGGCGCCAGGTACTCGATCGGCTACCCGGCGTGCCCGGACCTGGCGGACCGCGCCAAGATCGCCCGGCTGCTCGCCCCCGAACGGATCGGTGTCGAGCTCTCCGAGGAAATGCAGCTGCATCCCGAGCAGTCCACCGACGCGATCGTCGTCCATCACCCCGAGGCCAGGTACTTCAGCGTCTAGGGTGGTTAGGTGACCGATGCTCTCGCGGCGGTGCTGTTCGACATGGACGGGCTGCTTGTGGACACGGAGCCGCTGTGGCTTGAGACGGAGACCGAGGTAATGGCGCGGCTGGGCGCCCGCTGGACGCCGCGGGACCAGCAGGCCCTGCTCGGGGGCAGCTTGCGGCACGCGGTCGGCTACCTGCTGGCCAAGGCGACCAGGCCCGCGCCACCGCGGACCGTCGAGCGCTGGATGATGGAGGGCATGCTGGGCCGGGTCAGGGACGGCCGCGTGGCGGTACGGCCGGGCGCGCGGGAACTGCTCGCCGCGGTGGCCGCCGCCGGCCTGCGGTACGGCCTGGTGACCTCCTCGCAGCGGGCGTTCGCCGACGCGGTGGTCGCGAGCATCCGGATGTCGTTCCCCGTGATGGTGTGCGCCGAGGACGTGGCCGTGACCAAGCCGGACCCCGAGGCCTACCTGCTGGCGGCCAAGCTGTGCGACGCCGACCCCGCGCGCTGCGTCGCCCTCGAGGACTCGCCGAACGGCGTCGCCTCCGCCGCCGCGGCCGGCTGCCGTGTGGTGGCGGTGCCGTCGCTGGTGCCGATCGGGCCGGCTCCGGGGCGCCTGGTGGCACGGTCGCTGGCGGAGGTCACGCTCGACAGGCTCCGCGCCCTGGCCGCCTGATCCGCCGGTGCCCGCCGCGGCGGGGCCGGAGCGGTTCCCGGCGGTCCCCGGCGTATGCAACGATGGAAGGAGCAGGAGGCGAGACATGAGCTACAGCAGTATCTTCTGGCTCCCGATATGCGCGGTGCTCACCGGGATCGGGCTGGTGGCGAGCTACTACGCGGGGCAGCGGCGCGGGTACCGGGCGATGGCGCGCGGCGCGGCCTGGTCGCTGATCCCGATTGCCGCGTACCTGACCGGCTCCATCGAGATGTTCTGGAAGATCGGCGACGCGATCGGCAACTTCGCCGCCGCGTTCGTGTTCTCCCCGGTCAGATGGGCGGGCATCGGCGTGGCGGCGGGCGCGGTCGCGCTGTTCCTTGCCACGGGCGGCAGGGACCGCAGGAAGGCCTCGCGGCTCAAGGCGGCGGAGCGGGCCGGGAAGAAGAAGGCCGCCGGCGCCGCGCAGCAGCAGGGCCTGGCGCCGTCCGACGTGACACCGGCGTCCGCCACCCCGGCGCTGCCGCCGGCACGGCAGCCCGAGCCCGCCAGGACCGTGCCCGCCAAGACCGTGCCCGCCAAGCGATCGGGCGGCAAGGCGGCGCGGCCCGATGACGAGATGAAGGACATCGAGGAGATCCTCCGCAACCGCGGAATCTGAACTCACGGTCCGGGCGAAGCCCTCCCTCAAGAGCGACCAATTAACCGCACGTGCGCGCACGTGCGCGCGGTTTCCCACCGCTCATAACGCCAGGTCACGACGGAATAACCCGATCACAACGTGACGGATACTTTATCGCGTTGAAACCTGGCGACGCTAAGGTTAGCGGGACCGCGCGGCATTTCGGCGAAAGTTTACGATCTGGTTCCAGATCTGGCTTTCACCGTGCAGCTCGTGCATATTGGCAATGGGTCACCCAACCTTGACTGCGAGCACTGGGGACGCGCGCACGTGTGGCGCGCGCGGAGCCTGATGCCCTCCGTCACAAAGAGTAAGGAGCTGCCCACTATGGGAGCCGTCCCTGAGCAAGGGGAGCGGGGATTCCGCCGCCGATCTTCGGCTAGCCGAAAGCTGGCCGCGGTTTGCGGAGCGGCCGCTCTCGCTGTCGTCGCTGCCGCCTGCTCATCAAGCCCTGGCAGCAGCACCAGCAGCAGCAGCGCCACCGCCACCGCCACCGCCAGCGCGGGCCAGACGAAAGTGGCAGGCGGCGTAGCGACCTACGCCCTGCCCCCGTCGACCACGCCGAACTACATCTTCCCGTTCACGAGCAGCACCTACATCAGCATCGTGAACCTGAACTACTTCTCCTTCCTCCTGTACCGGCCGCTGTACTGGATCGGGACCGGGGCCAGCCCGACGCTGAACGCCTCGCTGAGCCTGGCCGACCCGCCCGTGTACAACGGCAGGCAGGTCACGATCACCATGAAGGGCTGGAAGTGGTCCAACGGTGAGACCGTGACCGCCCAGGACGTCATGTTCTGGATCAACATGATGCAGGCGGTCGGCGCGCAGGACTGGGGCGCCTACGTCCCAGGCGGTTTCCCGACCAACGTGAGCAACATCAAGGTGGTCAGCCCCACCGAGCTCACGATGACCATGAACAAGGCCTACAACCCGACCTGGTTCACCTACAACGAGCTGAGCCAGCTCACCCCGATGCCCAAGGCGTGGGACCGCACCGCCTCCGGGCCGAGCGACTGCACGAACGTGGTCGCCGACTGCGCCAAGGTCTACGCCTACCTGGACAGCCAGTCCAAGGCGATGTCGAGCTGGGCCTCCTCGCCGATCTGGTCGGTTGTCGACGGCCCGTGGAAGCTGGCCAGCTTCAACCCGGACGGCAACTCGACGTTCGTGCCGAACCCGGACTACTCAGGGCCGGTCAAGCCGACCCTGGCCAAGTTCGAGGAAGTGCCGTTCACCACGGAGAACGCGGAGTACAACGTGCTGCAGGCCGGCGCGAACGGCGGCAGCGGGCAGACCATCGACGTGGGTTACCTGCCGACCACGGACGCGCCGACCAAGCCGGCGAACGCCACCGTGGGCGCCAACCCGGTCAACGGGTACACCCTTGACCCGCTGTACACCTGGGGCATCAACTACTTCCCGGTGAACTTCCAGTCCACCACAGGAAACGGCCCGGTCCTCAAGCAGCTGTACTTCCGGCAGGCGCTTGAGATCCTGATGAACCAGAACGCGGTCATCGCCGGCCCGCTCAAGGGGTACGGCACCCCGACCGTCGGCCCGGTTCCGCTCTACCCGGCGACCAGCTACGCCTCACCGCAGACCATGAAGGGCAACCCGTGGCCCTACAACCCCGGTCAGGTGAAGCAGCTGCTGACCAGCCACGGCTGGAACGTGGTGCCCAACGGCGTCTCGACCTGCGCGAACCCGAGCCTGTGCGGCCCCGGGATCGCCAAGGGCCACCAGCTCGTGTTCAACCTGCCCTACGCCACGGGTATCACCTGGATCGACTCGGAGATGACCCAGCTGCAGTCCGACGCCTCGCTGGTCGGCATCAAGATCAACCTGGAGCCCAAGCCGTTCAACCAGGTGACCGCGGTCGCCGCGGGCAACTGCGTGGTCGCCAAGATCTCCTGCAACTGGGACATGGGCAACTGGGGCGGCGGCTGGTCGTTCGCGCCGGACTACTACCCGAGCGGCGAGACGCTGTTCCTGTCCGGCTCGGGCGCCAACTCCGGCGGTTACACCAACCCGGTCAACGACTCGATGATCAACGCGACGCTGACCAACTCGTCGCTGTCTGCCATGTACAACTGGCAGAACTACCTGTCCGCCCAGCTGCCCGTCATCTGGCAGCCGAACGGCGTGTACGAGCTCACCGAGGTGGTCAACAACCTCAAGGGCGTGATCCCGCAGCCCACCACGCTCTCGATCAACCCGGAGAACTGGTACTACGTCAAGTCGTAACCGATAGCGCGCGCGGGGGCGCCGGGCTGGCCCGGCGCCCCCGTCGCCGCGCGTCCGCGGGCCCGCCGCAGCGGATATCCTCAACGCGCCGGTAACCGTCCCGTTCCCCCCAAGACCCCCAAAAGCCCCCCGAGACTCTCCCCGCGAGACGCTCCCCCGAGAGGACGCCTGGTGATCGCTTACCTCGTCCGTCGCCTGGTGCAGTCCGTCATCGTTCTGCTGCTGGTCACGATGATCACCTTCATCTTGCTTCGCGCGATTCCCGGTAACGTCGCGATCGCGATCCTTGGGCCCGCCGCCTATCGCAACCCGCAGGTGGTGGCGGCCTTCAACGCCGAGTACGGCTTCGACAAGCCCTGGGTCGACCAGTACCTGCTGTGGCTCGGTCACCTGCTGCAGGGCAATCTCGGGTTCTCCTGGACCGAGGACCAGAGCGTCGCCTCGCTGCTCGCCCAGCGGCTGCCCAAGACCATGATCCTGGTGGGCGCATCGACGATCCTCGCGCTGGTCGTCGCCGTGCCGATCGGCCTGTGGCAGGCGGTACGGCGCAACAAGCCCGTGGACTACGTGTTCACCTCGCTGTCGTTCCTGTTCTACGCCGCGCCCACCTTCCTCGTGGGCACCGTGCTGATCCTGTTCTTCTCCGTCAAGCTGCACTACTTCGGCCCGGAGGGGTCGCAGGGCGGCACGCTCTCCGACCTGACCAACTGGAAAGATCAGACGCTGCCGGTGGTCACGCTCGCGCTGGTGACGATCGCGCTGTTCAGCCGCTACATGCGGTCGTCGGTGCTTGACAACATCACCGAGGACTACGTGCGGACGGCACGGGCCAAGGGCGCGTCGCCGCGGCGCGTGCTGTGGCGGCATGTGCTGCGCAACTCGCTGATCCCGATCGCGACCCTGCTCGGGCTGTCGCTGCCGGGGATCATGGCCGGGGCGCTGATCACCGAGTCGGTGTTCAACTACCCCGGGATGGGCCTGCTGTTCTACCAGTCCGCGCAAAAACAGGACTATCCGACGCTGCTCGGCTTCATCATCGTGGTCGCCGTGGCGACGGTCGTCGGGTCGCTGCTCGCCGACATCGCCTACGCCGTCCTTGATCCGCGAGTGAGGTACACCAGGTCATGACCGGTATGTCGGCAGAATCTGAGTCGCTGGTCCCGGGCCCGGGCGGCATCGTCACCGAGGCGCCGCCCTCGGAGGTCGCCCTGGGGACGATCCCGGCTGGCAAGTCGCGCGGCTTGTTCAGGCGCGGCCTCGAAGTGTTCATCGAGAACAAGCTCGCGATCACCGGGGTCGTCATCCTGGTGCTGATCGCGGGATTCTGCTTCATCGGCCCGTTCTTCTACCACACCGACCAGGTGCACGTGAACCTGGCGATCGAGAACCAGCCGCCGGAGACCGGCCATCCGCTGGGCACCGACCAGAACGGCTACGACGTCATGGGCCGGCTCATGGTCGGCGGGCAGGTGTCGATGGAGGTCGGCCTGGCCGCGGCCGTGCTGGCGACCGTGGTCGGGGTGCTCTGGGGCGCGATCGCCGGGTACTTCGGCGGCGTCGTGGACGCGGTGATGATGCGGCTGGTCGACGCGCTGCTGTCCATCCCCACGCTGTTCCTCGCCCTGGTCGTGGTGTCGATGTTCCCGCCGACGGTCCAGGAGCTGATCCTGGTGATCGCGCTCACCTCGTGGCTGACCACCTCCCGGCTGATCCGCGGCGAGGCGCTGTCGCTGCGAGTGCGGGACTACGTGCAGGCGATGAAGGTGATGGGCGGCGGCAGTGCCCGGGCGGTCTTCCGGCACATCGCGCCGAACGCGATCGGCACCATCGTGGTCAACGCCACCTTCCAGGTCGCTGACGCGATCCTGCTCGTGGTGGCGCTGTCGTACCTGGGCCTGGGAGTCCGGCCGCCGCAGACCGACTGGGGCGGCATGCTCAACGCCGGCGTCAACTCGGTCTACGACGGTTACTGGTGGCAGATCTTCCCGGCCGGCATCGCCATCATCCTTGTCGTCATCGCCATCAACTTCATCGGCGACGCGCTCCGCGACGCCTTCGAGGTCCGCCTGCAGCGTCGCTGACCAGGGCGCCTTCTAAGCGAACAGGGATTACATGGCTCCAATTCTCCAGATCGACGACCTGCACACGCAGATCCGGCTGCGCTCGTCGGTCGTGCACGCCATCGACGGGGTGAGCCTGTCCGTCGACCCGGGGGAGTGCCTGGGCATCGTCGGCGAGTCGGGCTGCGGCAAGACCATGACCGCGCTATCGGTGATGCGCCTGCTGCCCAACGGGGGAAGCATCACCGGCGGGCGGATCATGCTCGACGGTACGGACATCTCCAGGCTCCCCGAGAACAGGATGCAGGATGTCCGGGGCAACCTGGTGGGGATGATCTTCCAGGACCCGCTGACGTCGCTGAACCCGACGTGGACGATCGGGGACCAGATCGCGGAGTCGGTCCGGCTGCACCGGGGCGCGTCGAAGAAGGAGGCGCTCGACCGGGCCGTG
>DAHVAN010000342.1 GCA_027314595.1 Actinomycetota bacterium
CGGGCCCGCGGCCGGAGAGCGGTTCGCCAGCGCCGACGCGTTCGGGCGTTCCGGCTGGAAGACCATGAACTTTCTTGCGGGTTTTCTTCAGCTAATCACCAGATTGCCAATGATGAGATAGGAGCGGAAGTCGGCCGGCCGCCGGGACGCCGCACCGTGGCGCCCGGCGCAATGGCCAGGAGAACGCGACGGCGAGGTACGACAGCGATGATCGAGAACAGCGGCCCCGGCGAGAACAGCGGCCCCGGCGAGAACAGCGGCCCCGGCGAGAACAGCGGCCCCGGTCACGGCGATCCCGGTCACGGCGATCCCGGTCACGGCGATCCCGGTCACGGCGATCCCGGTCACGGCGGCCCCGGTCACGGCGATCCCGGTCACGGCGAGGGTCCTGGCGTTCCGGGCTACGGATGGTATCCCCCGCCACCGCCGCCGCCCAGGCGGAGCGGCGGCGGCATCCTGAGCCACCTGGGCGTGGCAGTGCTCGCGGCGGGCGTGGCCGTAGCCGCGACGCTGGGGCTTGACCATCCGGCGACGAGCAGCCCGACGGCCGCGTCGAGTTCCCCGGCGGTGCCGTCGGCCCCGTCCTCGGCTCCGGCGACCGTTCCCTCTCCGGCGCCGCCCTCGTCCGTCTCTGGCGGCGCGAGGGGGATGCAGGCGGTCATCAACAAGGTCGAGCCCGGCATGGTCATCATCAACAGCACGATCCAGTACCAGAGCGAAGCCGGGGCGGGCACCGGGATGGTGATCAACAGCGACGGCCTGGTGCTGACCAACAACCACGTCATCGAGGACAGCACCAAGCTCACCGCCACCGTGGTCGCCACCGGCAAGACCTACCCGGCGACGGTGCTCGGCTACGACACCACCGGAGATGTCGCGCTGATCAAGCTCCGGGGCGCGGCAGGGCTGACGACCGTGCCGGTCGGCAACTCCTCGGACATCAAGGCCGGTGCCCCGGTGGTGGCGCTGGGCAACGCCAACGGGCAGGGCACGATCTTGCCGGCGGCCGGCACGATCACCGGGGTCAACAAGACGATCACCGCCTCCGACCAGGGCGGAACGATCACCAGCGAGACGCTGCACGGCATGCTCGAGACCAACGCCGACATCGTCCCGGGCGACTCGGGCGGACCGCTGTCGGACGCGGCGGGTCAGGTCGTGGGGATGGACACGGCCGGGCAGAGCGTGAGCTTCGGCCAGCAGGCATCGCCGACCGGGTTCGCGATCCCGATCAACACCGCGCTGGCGGTGGCGTCGCAGATCGCGGCGGGGCACGCGAGCGCGACGATCTCGATCGGCTACCCGCCGTTCATCGGGATCTACGTGGCGCAGGGCAGCAACTCCAACCCGCAGGCCCAGGCGCAGCAGCAGGCAGCGGGAAACCCGTTCGGGGGCCTTGGCGGTTTCGGCGGAAACCAGCCGTCCTGCTACACCAGTAATGCCAATCTGCAGGTTCCCTCGCAGATCGCGCCGGCCAGTTCCGGCACGCTCATCGACGGCGTGATCTGCGCGAGCCCGGCCGCTGCGGCGGGGATGACGGGCGGGGCGGTCATCACCGCGGTCAACGGCAAAGCGGTGGGCGCGCCGGACCGGCTGCAGAGCATCCTGGCGGCGTTCCGTCCCGGTGACACGGTGACGATCACCTGGGTGAACCTGAACGGGCAGACGACGACGAGCACCCTGCACCTGGTCGCCGGTCCCCCGCTGTAGACCGCGGCGGCTGTCGTCGCGCGCACCCGGCCGGCCACAACGGGTTCGCGCTGATCTGCGATCTTCGCCTACGCACAGCTGGAACGCTTCTCCTGCCGCCGCTGCGGTCCTCCCGTGCACGCGGGACCGGCACGCGGGCGCCGCACGCGGGCGCCGGCCGGACGCGCCCGTGCGCGCCCGTGCGCGCCCGTCGCGCGACTCGCGCGGCGGACCTTGCGGGTTGTGGTCACCGCCCGTGACGGAACCCGGCGGGTGAATGTAACCTGGACCACTCCGGGCATACCTTGCCAAGTGACTTAGGGTTGCCTAACCTTACCGGGTAACCGGAGATCGACCCTGGAGGCCATGTGCTCGCCACGCTCGTGATCTTCCTGCGCGAGGGCGTCGAGGCGAGCATGATCGTCGCCATCCTGCTCGCCTACCTCAACCGGCTGGGAAAGCGCGAGTATTTCCGCGACGTGTTCGCCGGCGTGGGCGCCGCGCTGCTGCTGGCCACGGCGGCCGGGGCGGTGGTGTACACAACGGTCCGCTCCTACGACGGCACCCGCGGCCAGACGATCTTCGAGACGGTCACGTACCTGCTCGCGGCTTCGGTGCTCACGTACATGACGTTCTGGATGCGCAGTCACGCCAGGTCGCTGTCCACGGAGCTGCGGTCCCGGGCGGAAGCGGCGCTGGACGGCAAGGCCAGGTGGGGACTTGGCCTGCTGGCCTTCCAGGCGGTCGGCCGTGAAGGGCTGGAGACCGTGGTCTTCACCCTGGCGATCCTGTTCTCCACTTCGCCGGCCGGCGCCGTCGGCGGGGCGGCGATCGGGCTGGCCGGGTCGCTGGCCATCGCGTTCGTCATCTACCGGCTGGGGCACAAGCTCAACCTGGGCAGGTTCTTCACCGTGATCGGCGTCCTGCTGATGGTCTTCGCGGCCGGACTGCTCGCCGACGCCATCGAGAACCTGCAGCAGCTCGGCTGGCTGCCCGTGCTCGACCTGCCCATGTGGCACTCCGGGCGGCTGCTGTCGGACAGCAGCGCGCTCGGCGACGTGATGCACACGTTCTTCGGCTACAGCCAGGCGCCCACCGCGCTGCAGCTCGTGGTGTACGCCGGCTACCTGGCGATCGTCGTCGCGGCGTACCTGGGCCTGCAGGCCCGGCTGCGGTCACGGCGCAAGGCCGCGCAGACCTCCTCGGGGCTATGACCCGGGCATGACCCGAACCGGGTGAACGAAGGCGCCGCCGGGCGCCGCCGCGTCGCCTTCGTCGAGGAAGCCGCCGGACTGGTGCTGCCACAGCCTGGCGTAGGCACCGCTCAGCCGCAGCAGTTCCTGGTGCGTGCCCTGCTCGACGATCTGGCCGTGGTCGATCACGACAAGCTGGTCCATGCGCGCGACCGTGCTCAGCCGGTGCGCGACCACGAGCGCGGTCCGGTCCCGCATGAGCTGCCACAGCGCCTGCTGGATGAGGATCTCGCTCTCCGAATCCAGCGCGCTGGTCGCCTCGTCGAGCAGCAGGATCGGCGCGTCACGCAAGATCGCCCGGGCCAGCGCGACACGCTGCCGCTGGCCGCCGGACAGCTTCACGCCCCGCTCGCCCACCATCGTGTCGAATCCGTCAGGCAGGGCGGCGGCGAACTCGGTCACATGCGCCGCCCGCGCCGCCTGGCGGATCTGCGCGTCGGTCGCGTCCGGACGCGCGAACGCGATGTTCTCGCGCAGCGTCCTGTGGAACATCGCGGGGTCCTGCGGCACGTAGCCGATCAGGCTGCGCAGATCCGACTGGCGCAGCCTGGCGATGTCCTGCCCGCCGATCAGGATCCGGCCTTCCCCGACATCGGTCATCCGCAGCAGCAGGCGGGTCAGCGTGGTCTTGCCGCCGCCCGACCGGCCGACCAGCCCGAGCTTGGTCCCGCTCGGGACCACTAGGTCCAGGCCGGTGAACAGCGGCGGTCCGCCTGGGTGCGCGAACGTCACGCGTTCGAAGCGGACGTCGCTGCCCGCCGGCCGCAGCGGCTCGGGCGCGACCGGATCGGTCACCGCAGGCGGTGTCAGCAGCAGCTGCGTGAACTGCGCGGCTTCGGTCAGCGAGCTCTCCAGGCGGCGGTAGATCTGGTTGAACTCGAACATGATCCTGGTCGCGTTGGAGTAATAGGTGAACGCCACGATGATCGCCTCGACCCCGTGCGTGCCGCCGCCGAGCGAGACCGCGAGCAGCAGGCCGAGCGCGTTGGTCAGCACCGACGCCGGGGCGACCAGCGCGTCGAGGCGCAGGTTCTGGTAGTCCCAGGACCGCACCGACTTGCGCCGCTGGTCGGCGACCCGCGACCGGTGCTCGGCGGCCTCCCGGTCCTCGGCGGCGAACGCGCGGATCGCGTCCATGTTCATCAAGCTGTCGGCGACGTGCCCCGATACCCGCGCGATCGCCTCCTCGCGCTCGTCGACGAGCCTTTGGCGGCGGCGGATCAGTGGCGCCACGCCGGCGCCGGTCAGCGCGATCAGGCCGATGAGCCCGGCCACGAGCAGCGGGCTGAACCGCCACAGCACCACCGACGCGAACACCAGCGGCACCAGGCTGCCGACGACGTTGAACGCCAGGCTGTCGGCGAACTCCTCGAACCGGGAAGCGAAGCTCAGCACCCGCTTGGTGAGCGAACCGGCGAAGTTGTCGTGGAAGAACGCCGCGTCCTTGGCCAGCAGCTCGTCCATGCCGATCACGTACAGGTTCTCGATCCCGCGGCCGTCAAGGCGGTTCAGGCAGTGGATGCCGATCCGCCACAGGACCTCGCTGAACGCCAGCACGGCCGCGAAGCCAAGCACGTCCGGGACCGCCGCGCCGATGCCGACGGTCCCGTGGGCGGCAAGGCGGCCCGCCAGCACCGCGATGAACAGCGGCGCGACGTAGAAGATGCCCGTGTTTCCCAGCGCGGGCGCCAGCATCGCGGGCACCGTGAGCCGCCACAGCCGGGCCATCTGGCGGCCGTAGCAGCCCAGCGCGAGCAGCACCGCCCGTTTCCTGGCCGGTGAGCCGCGTTCATGTTCAGGCGCAGTCATGTGCCCCCATTCCGAGCAGCCACCCTGGCCATGGTCCCTGACGGGACCTCCTGATGGCGACCGGTTTTCCCGGCCGCCACGGCCGGCC
>DAHVAN010000343.1 GCA_027314595.1 Actinomycetota bacterium
CCCCGTGAACTTGTAGCCGACTCCGCGGACGGTGGCGATCAGCCGCGGTTTCGCCGCGTCGTCGCCGAGCCGGGCACGGAGGCTGCGGATGTGCACGTCGACGACCCGCTCGTCGCCGAAGAAGTCATAGCCCCACACCCGCTTCCCCGTCGGCGGCCTCGGACACGGAAAACCCTTCCGCCTCCAGGTATCCGCGCAGCACGGTGCGGATATGCGGTTCGTCATCGACGACGAGTACCTGGCGCAGCACTCACCCCTGATGCGGGCCGGTCAGCAGCCGGTCCTGACGGCCGCGGCGAATTACCTCGGCGTCAGCCAGACCCAGCTGCTTAGCCAGCTGCAGTCCGGCAAGTCGCTGGCCGACGCGCAGGGGAAGTCCGTGGCCGGGCTGAAGGACGCGATCCTCGCGGCCATGACGAGCCGGATCAACGCCAGCACCAGGCTGAGCGCCGCGCAGAAGACGGAGATGATCAGCGAGGTCAAGAGCAATCTCGACGTGATAGTGAACAGGACCCACTCCGTCGGCGCGGGCCCGGGCCGGAGGCATTCGCCCATGCGGGACGCCGGCTCGCCCGCGGGCTGGATGTACGGCGTATAGCGGCTAGCCGCGGCAGGACGATGGCTGCCTCTGGCCGTCAGGGGGCTAGCGCCGTTGAGCGGCCGCCCTGCTGGTCATCGTCGCGGCGGAACCTGGCTCGCGGGATCGCCTCGCTGGATGAGTTCCACAAAGAAGCGGTCCGCGCGTTCGGCGCCCTGCTCGGCACGGTGTCCGCGCAGTCCGCCGAGACCTTCCGGACCGCCGCGATCACCGTCGGCGGCGTCGATCTCGAGGCCATCGGCCTGAAGCGTCCCACCGCCACCTGGACGTACCTGGTGCACGAGAACCCGTAGTAATAGGACGTAGCCCGGGAGGCTCCTGATTACGGGGTTCAGCTTGTGAAGGGGACGTCCTCCTGGTGCGGTAGTACGGGCTTGGTGTCCCAAACGCATCCAGAGAGGACGTCCTGGTGAGCAAGGGTAGCGGTATCTCGCGCACGGACCGGCGGCGGAACGCGCGGAAGGAGCGGCTGCGGGGGATGGTGCCGCGGGGCGGCGTGGTGCTGGGGATCGACCTGGGCGAGGACAAGCAGGCGCTGGCGCTGATCGATCACGACGAGCGGGTGCTGTGGCGGAAGACGGCGCGGGTGAAAGCCCGCCGGCTCGGGGACGTGATCGATGCGGCGGTCACGGCGGCGCAGGCGGCGGGATCCGACGCGGTGACGGTGGCGTGCGAGCCGACCGGGTCGCGCTGGATGCAGGTGCAGCGGCTGTGCCGCGAGCGGGGCCTGCCCCTGGTGTGCATCCAGCCGCTGATGAGCCATATCGCGCGGGAGCAGCAGGATTACACGACGCACAAGCGGGACGAGCCGGACGCGGTGCTGATCGCGCGGCTGGCATGCGAGCTGCACTGCTATATTCCTGAGGAGCTGGACGAGACATGGGCGTGCCTTCGGGGCCTGGGACGCAGGCGGGCGCAGCTGATAACGGCCGTGTCCGCGTCGGTGCTGCGGGTCCGGGACTTCCTGTCGGTCGCGTGGCCGTCGGCGATCACGGCGGCGTCGGGTCCGTTCGACTCGCTGACCTGGCTGGCGGCGGTGGAGGCGGTCACTGCCCGGTGCGGGCCGGACCCGGCCAGGCTGGCGCGGATGACGGAGGATGAGTTCCTGGCCGCCGTGGCGGAAGCGGGCCGCGGCTGGGGGCTGAAGCGGCCCGTCCGGCGAATCGTCCGGAATGTACTTGCCGTGCTCGATGACCCGGACGCGGTGGGCTGGTCACGGCGGGGCCTGTTCCGCCGGACCCGTGACGAGCTCGCTGACCTGCGGCATAACCGTGCCCGGCTGCTCGAGGCCGGGGCGGCCATGACCGCCGTCCTGGAAGGTGAGCTGGGCCTGGCCCGGCTCGGGGATATCCCCGGGCTGACGCTGGCCGGCGCGGCGGCGATCCTGGCCGAGACCGGTGACCCACGCCGCTACGAGACCTCGAAGTCAATGGTCAAGCATGCCGGGCTGTCCCCGGCTGACACGTCGTCGGGTGCCTCCGAGGGCGATTCGCATATCTCCCGGCGGGGCCGTCCGGCGCTGCGGTCCGCGGCCTGGCGTGCCATCACCCCGTTGCTGCAGCATAATCCGGTCATGGCCGCGAAGTACCAGGCCGTGGTCGCCGCGGCCGAGGAGTCCGCGGCAGCGGCGGCGGCCGGCGCGAGACCCGGCTCGGCGCGGGCCGCCCAGGCGGGCCGCGCCGTCCGGGCCGCACGCGCGAAGGCCCGCGTTGCCTGCGCCGCGGCGCTGCTGCGCTGGATCTACTTCATGACCGTGCACGACGCCGACTGGGATCCCGCGGCCGCCTCCGGCGGCCGCCCGGACCGGCAGGACGCCCTGCAAGCGGCCTGACCAGCGGTTTCACGGATACAGCCGGATAACTGGCGCCCTTTAAGACCATCCTCCCCCGCGGACAGGGGAGGGCGAGCCCGCAACCCCGTCGGCGGCATCGACCCCGCGCCGAACCCTGGGCAGCCCTCCCCGGTCCCCGGTCCTTCCCGTGAAACCCGGATACACGCTGTCGGGGCAGGCCAGGAACCTGAGGCCAAGCCCGCTTGAGCTACGCAGGGGCGGGAAGATACCGGGCATAACGGGCAGTCAGCCCTTCCCGTGACGGCACTGCGCCGCGCGGGCCGTCAGCGTACCCGCACGCGCCGCGCCGCCCGTCAACGCAACCCCCGGCACGGCAAAATCCCAGGTCAGCCCCGCAGGCACCAACAGATCACGGAAATCCCGCAGGCAACTTGACAACGTTCCTCATACGCTGGTTCGGCACCGATATCGACCGAGCCCCTCGAAGCATTGCCCGCCGCCTCCGCAAGCTTGCTGCTTTATGCCGGACGGAGATGGCGCGCAGGCGATCCGGAACGGCGGCGTAACATTTCTGGCGCTGTGACCGTTTCGTGCAGAGGAGGTGAGCGCAGTGCCGGGGCATTTGGCGGGAATCCAGGACAGCAACGTTTCGATGGCGGGCGGCGTGGGGCTGCTCATGCTCTGGCTCTTGCTCGCGGGCCACAGCATCGGGAGACTTTCGGCCAGGGCAATCCTCAGCCTGACTGGTCACTTCCGTGCCCGCCCTGATCCATGGCTGGAGGGCGCGCTGCGCAGCGCCTTCGCCGAATTCGACCGTGAACTGACCGCTGTCCTGCGCGACGCGGGCGACCGGCATTGTTGATCGTCAGCGGTAGATGAGGCCCCGACACAAACCGAAGGGACTGCGTTGTCACGAAACCGGGCGGAGGTGCTGGGGGCGACAAGGCCAGTCTCGGCGGGAGCGGCAAACCAGTCACGGACTTCGGCCAGTGGGTCGCGGAGTTCACGGCGCGAGCGCCGCCGCAACATTGTGCTGCCCGCGTTCTTCGTCGCCGTCATGCTTGTCGCCGTGGTGGCCGTCGGGGCCAAGGTGATGAGCCGCAATGGCAGCGGCGCCAACAGCCTGGCGCAGGCCCTCGACGCGCTGCCGCGCAGCGGTTCGGTCGCGTTGATTGTCCAGGAACACGAGAACATCATCGTCATGGACGCCGCCGTGAAAACTCTGGCGGTCGCGTCCAAGCCCACGACGGTGAACCCGGCGCAGGTCATCGCCTCGCAGAACGCCGCCGCGAACTCCTCGTCCAGCTCGACAAGCACCACCACCGTCAGCGCGCCGCCACCGGACCCCGGGACTGCGCAGAACATCGGGTACACCATGCTCCCGCAGTTCGGCTTCAACCAGACGACCCAGTGGAGCTGCCTGCTCGACCTATGGAACCGGGAGAGCGGCTGGCTCTACGACGCGGAAAACCCGAGCTCGGGCGCGTACGGCATCCCGCAGGCGCTTCCTGGCGACAAGATGGCCAGCGCGGGCGCCGACTGGCAGACCAACCCGGCCACTCAGATCAAGTGGGGCCTTGGGTACATCAGCCAGGTATACGGCACACCGTGCAACGCCTATAACTTCGACGTCGCCAACGGCGGCTATTAGTGGCCGGCTGCTGCTCGGGCGACGGGCCGGTGGCCGCGTCCACGATGACCGCTACTCCGTTCAGCTCCTCGGTGATGGCGTGTGGTCACTGCTATGACGAGGCACAGGCGGGTGAGGTGACAGCCGCTCATCAGAAGCGGAGGTTAAGCGCGGCATCGACGGCCCGGCACTCGGCCCGGTAGCGCACCGGCAGCGAGGAGCCTCCACGGTTTCAGGGAAATCCCGACCCCCCATGTGACCAAGGCCGCCGCTTCGAGGCTTTTCGGCACTGGTTGAGGCGGGACGTCCTGCGCATCCTCGAAGCGGGGCTGCACAGGAAGGGGAATGCTATGTCCGCCAGTCATGGCCTCTCGTCACACTGGGTCTCCGGTATGCCGGGTAGGCGGAGCCAGCTCGCCGGGCATGCAGCGACCGGAGCGGCGGCTGTCACGGCCCTGTTCTACGTGTTGTCGGGGACTGCGGGACCGATCAAGCTGGGTTTCAGCCTGGCGATGGGAGTGGTTTTCGCCGCCGTCGCGATGGTCCTGTTCTTCTTCGGGCAGCGGCAGGTGCGGGAACTGGTCGCGCTGCTTGACCTGGGGGCGATCATCGGCTATTTCATCGTGGCGCCCAGCCGCGATCCGCACTTCGAGCGCGCGGACCGCGAGTGTGCAGATGTGCGCCGGCACCCCGCTGGTCATCGCTCCCGCCAGGTGAGAAAATGCTGTCATGGCGGGGTATGACAATCCGAGGCGGCAGCTTGCCACGGCGTGGCAGGATGCCGTCACCGCGCTTGGCCAGTGGCGCAAGCAGGTGACGGCAGCGACCGCCGAGGCTCTGGACAAGCTCGATCCGGCCGTCCGCGCCGGACTGGAGGCCGCCCGGGCGGCGCTTGCCGGCAACTGGGGTGCTTGCCAGTGTCCGTGCGCAACGGCGCATCCTCAGGACAAGGGCGTGTGCGACGGCAACGCGATCCTGACCCGGCGGGTGACCGAGGCGGACATGCCGCTGTGCGCACCGTGCGCCGTGGCCCAGGGAGTGGCGGAAATGCCCAAGTTAGGCGGCGCCGCGGGTACGGGGGATAACCCATGGAGATGACCGGTCCGGTGGAGTTCATCGTGTACGTGGCCGACCAGGAAGTCGCGACCGCATTCTGGAGCGAGGCGCTTGGGCAGTCCCCGTCACTTCACGTTCCCGGTATGACCGAGTTCGCCCTCCCGGGGGGAGCGGTTCTGGGACTGATGCCCGAGGCGGGTGTCGCGGCGCTTCTGGGCGCCGCCCTGCCCGATCCTGCCGGTGCGCGGGGTGTTCCCCGGGCCGAGGTTTACCTCATCGTCGATGACCCGGCCGCTTGTCACGCTCGTGCGCTGACGGCGGGTGCGGTTGAACTGTCGCCGCTGGCAGAACGTGATTGGGGTGACATGGTCGCGTACTGCCTCGCCCCAGACGACCATGTCCTGGCCTTCGCGAGCCGCCGGCAGCAGGGATCTGGCTCTTGACCTGTTCGGTCAGGGCTGGAGGACGACCCTGCCGGGCATGCCGCCCGCCGCCTTCGCGCGGTATGCCCTGGCCGCGTCCGCGAGCGGGTACACCGCGCCGACCTGCGGGCGCAGGTGCCCCTCATCGACACTTCGCCGCCGATCGTGTCCAGCACCAGGTGGGCCTGGCCGGCGGCGTCCTGGAGGCGGTCGGCGTCCAGCGCGATGAAGCGGTCGGCGCCCAGTTCGGTGACCAGCGACCGCTGTGAGCCGCGCCCAGTCCCGACCACCTCGGCGCCTGCCCAGCGGGCAAGCTGGACCGCCGTCGACCCGCCCGCGCCGCCCGCGCCGTGGATCACCACCGTCTGCCCGTTGGCCAGCTTCCCGTGGTCGAACAGGCCCTGCCATGCCGTCAGCCCGGCCCGCGGCACGGCCGCGGCCTTGATGTGGTCCAGGGTCCGCGGCTTGGGGGCCACGTTACGGGCCTCCACTGCCACAAACTCGGCGGCCGCCCCGTCACGGAGCTGGTCGGTCAGTCCGAAGACCTCCTCGCCGACGGCCAGTCCGGCCGTCGCCGGCCCTGCCATCCGGCGTGACGGGCACCACGTGTTGCGCGGATGGGTGACGCGACATATCTTAATTGGTAGTCATACCTGATGAAGGGTGAGCGAGATGGCTGGCTGGTACGCGGCCCGGACAATGCGCCGGTCGACGAAGCTCGTGATCGCCACTGCGCTGCTCGCCGTGCTGCTTGTGGCGGCGGTGCCCGTGGCGCTGTTCGCCGGCCTGATCATGGTGCTGCTAGGGCACGTCGCCGGCGGGCTGGCGCTGATCGGCGCCTCGATCCTGGCGGCCGCCGCGGCCGTCGTGATCGCGAGCCTGAGCGGTGTACGGCACCTGCGCAGGCTGGTCACCGAGCAAGGCTCCCGGGTCGTGCGGCTGGGCCGGGGCGAGTACGACTACGAGTGAGGACGGCTGGTCGCTGCCAGCGGGCCGCGGGACGGGGCCGATTCAGGGCGCTCGCATCGCGGTGAACGCCGCGCGCAGCCGGCCCGCCGCTTCAAGCACGGCTTCCCTCGCCGTGTCCAGGATGCCGACCATGGTGAAGAACCCGTGCATCATGCCGTCGTAACGGATGACCTCGGCGGTCACTCCCGCCGCCTCGAGCTTGCGCGCGTACAGTTCGGCCTCGTCGCGCAGCGGGTCGTACTCCGCGGTGATCACCGTGGCGGGAGGCAGACCGGAAAGGTCGTCAGCCCGCAGCGGCGAAGCCAGCGGGTTCTCGCCGTCATCGGGCGCGGCTAGGTACATCCCCCAGTACCAGCGGACCGACGCGGTATTGAAGAGGTACTCATCGGCGAACTCGCCCATCGATGGCGTGCCGGCCTGGTGGTCGGTGTTGGGGTACACCAGCAGCTGGTGCGTGATGGCGGGCCCGCCGAGGTCGCGGGCGTGCAGGGCGACCGCTGCGGCCAGGTTGCCGCCCGAGCTGTCGCCGCCCACGGCCAGCCGGGCCGCGTCGGCTCCCAGCTCCGCCGCATGCGCCGCGACCCATTGTGCGCTGGCATGGCAGTCCTCGACGGCGGCAGGGAACTTGTGCTCTGGCGCCAGCCGGTAGCCGGCCGCCACCGTGACGCAGCCTGCCGCGTTGGTGATCATCCGGCATACTCCGTCGCAGGTATCCAGCGTGCCAAGACTCCAGCCGCCGCCGAAGAAGTACACAAGGACAGGCAGCGGCCCGGCGCTATCGGGCCGGTAGACGCGCGCAGGGAGCTGGCCGGCCGGGCCCGGAATCTCCAGCTGCCTGACCTCCGCGACCGGCTCGGCCTCACCGGTCCCGGCTGCGGCGGCGGCCCGGTCCGCGGCGCGGGCCTCCTCGATAGAGAGCGTGGACAGGTGGGGCACCCGGTCCCGCCTGAGCCGGTCGCGGATGGCCAGGACCTGCGGATGCAGGCGCGGGTCCGCGGCGCTCACGATGACCCGGCTCCGGCCAGGTGACGTTCCCGCATCAGGAACTTGCGTACCTTGCCGGTGGGGCCCACCACGAGGTCCTCGTCACGAACCGCCACGACGCGGCGCAGTGTCGCCGCGGCCGGCTCTCCGAGAGCTTGCCTGACCGCCGCGGTGCGGTTCGCGTCGTCCCGCGCGCCGGCCGCGAGCTGGAGGAGGACATCAGTCACTATCGCGCCGCCGGAGTCGCGGCCCGCGATCACGGTGCAGTCGCGCACGTCCGGGCACCGCACCAGGATCCGTTCCTCCGACATGGAGGTATAGAGCCAGTTGCCGCCGCCGAGATCGACCGCGTCGATTGCCCGGTCCACGTGATAGTAGTAGCCGTCCTCGTCGCGGTACATCAGGTCGCCGGTCAGGTAGTAGCCGCGGAACCGGGTCCGGTAGGTGTTCACCGAGTCGTTCCAGTAACCGAGCGCCAGGGTGGGGGACTTCAGCCCGACATGACCGACCTGGCCGGCCGGCACCTCGGTGCCGTCTTCGATGTTGAACAGGACGACGTCGGCGAATGGGTACGGCTTGCCGACGCACCTGCCGTACCGGCTGGTGCTGGTGCTGTGGACGACGCGGAAGGCCGAGTGGCCCATCTCGGTGGACCCGATGCCGTCGATGAACTTCGAGCCGGGGGCGAGCGTGGGTCCGTGTTCCCTGGTGTAAACCACGTGGGTGCCGGCGCCGACGAGCCGCCGGACATGAGCCTCGTGGGCGCAGTCGCCGGTGTTGAACCACAGCCGCACCGAGCTCAGGTCGCGCGTGCTCAGGTCGAAGCGCGCGAGTTCCGCCCAGGTGACGGCGAAGCCGTAGACGCCTGTGGGGCGCCAGCGCTCGATGGCTTCGAGCACCGCTTCCCCGCTGCGGTTGAAGTGCCCGCCCTGGGCGGACAGGAACATGTGCTCGTGCCTGTTGCACAGCGCGAGCTGGGTGCTGATGATGCCTGCCGCGTGTGCGGCGGGGAAGACGCACAGCGTGCGCTCCGGAGCCCGCGCGGACTCCAGGTGGACCAGGCGGATCGCCGCGAACAGGCTGCCGTGCGAGTGGACGACGGCGGCGGGCACCCGGGTCGTGCCCGAGGAGTGCGTGATGGCGACCGGGTCGTCGGGGTGGTGCCGGTAGCAGGCGGGGGCCTGGGCCGGATCGCCTGTGCCGGCCTCGGCGGCGTCCGCGTGGATCGCGACATCGAGGCCGTGCTCGCTCAGCGCCTGCCTGTGCGCGGAGTCGGTGATCACCCCGGCACCGCGTAGCCGCCCGATGTAGTCGGCGGCGACGGCGCCGGGCAGGCCGCCGTTCATCAGCGCGGGTATCGCGCCGAGCCATGTCAGCGCCATGAAGTTGAGCAGGCAGTCGGCAGATGAGGTCACGTAGACCGCCATCGGGTCGCGGGGCCTGACCCCGCGCTGGCGCAGCCATGCGGCCCGCGCGGCGACCCGCTCGCGCAGCGCCCCGAGGGTAAGCGGTTCCCATGCGGGATGGCCGTCCACGTCCACGTCGAAGGTGATCCCGGGCCCGTCCAGCCCGGCGCCGTGCTCGATCAGCTTCGGCAGTACGTTTCCCGCGCCGACCTCGGGATCGCCGAGCAGCGCGGCGCGGACGCCGCGGACTTCAGATGCGTCCATCGCCTCACTCCACCTCGGCCGTGGGGGCTGGCATGCGATCGGCCACGATGACGCAGAACTCGCCGACCGTCTTTCCGGCTAGTTCCTCGGCCTCTTCCTCGCTGAACGTGACGCCGAACTCGTCCTCGACGCGTACCGCGAGCTCGGCCAGGGACAGCGATGCCAGGTCCGCGCCCCTGGGCCCTAGCTGGGTGTCGTCATCGATGCCTTCGGTCTCGTAATTCATCTGCGCCAGGGAGCTGAAGATGAATTGTCGGATGGAGTCGATCATCTGGCAAGGCCCTTTCACGACGAAAAACCGGCTGCACGTCTTGACGTGAAACTTTCGGCAAAATTCCGGCTCGGGACGAGCCCGATGTGCGGCTGGGATGCCTGAGGAGCTAAGGTGCCTGGGGAGCCGCGCAGCACAGGCACGAGGATCGGCAAGTGCCCTTGCGAATCTGGTTTTTCACGCTGACCTGCTGCATCACATGAACCCGCCAGAGACACGTGCGGCTGATCTCGAAACCTTTTCGGCCGCCAATCCCAACGCCAGTTGTAGCGTAACACGCGATGCCGGTGTGCCCTAGAGGCAATTTGTCATTGACCGCCCGCGCGCAGCGTCAGGTAGCGGTGCTTGCTGTCCGCAGGTACACCTCACCGTCGCGGCAGCGGAACCGGATTCGCCGCCCTTCATCCGTGCCCGCGCCATCGCCGTCCGCCGCGGGCCCGACGCCGCTTATCTCCACCTTTTCGCCCGCCCGCCAGATGAATGCCCTCGGGTAGGGGCCGAGCAACGCCCGGACGAGCAGGGTGATTTCCCGGCAGGTCATGGTGTCCAGGATCTCGCCGTCTTTCGGCCGTCGCTTGGGCCATCTCGTCGCGAATTCCTCGTCCTGCGCGCGCGCCGAAACGCTGCCGTCGGCCAGGCGTTCCGCGAGATCAAGCCCGGCGGTAAAGTGCGTGTGCGCGACACGGTAAAACAGGGACGCGCTGTTCTCGCCATTCCGCACTTCCAGCTCGTACTGGGCGATAATCGGCCCCGCATCGGCGTCGGCCACCAGGAAGAAAACTGACAGCGCGGTTTTCTCCTGGTCCTTGATGATGGTCCACGGAATAGGCGCCTGGCCGCGTCCCGTGGGCAGCATGGTCGGGTGCATGCCGATACATCCCGACCAGCCCGGCATGCCATGCCGGCTGCCGGCGGCCCCGCCCGGAATCGACAGGATGTCCTCTCCGACGAGGTGCGACCAGCCGATGACCAGGATATATGCTGGTCTTGCCGCACGGATCTGGCCGGCGAGCGTGCTGAGTCTCCCGTCAGAGGTGCTGATATACCGCACGCCCTGCTCGGCGGCCAGGCGCCCGAGTGCGGCGAAGCCAACCGTTCCGGCGGCGTGGGAGTCATCCAGGCCGATCATCAGCGGTACCTGGATTTTGCCGTCAAGGTAGGCGCGCGACGAGAAGATCCCCTCGAATGCCCGCACTCCGAAGGTATGCCCGGTGACGAGCACCAGCGGCACCTGGCCGGCGCTGGCCTGATTATCCATGGCGCACATCCAGTACTTCTGCCCTGGGGCTTCCGGATTCGACGGAGAACATAAGCTGGACACTGCGGCGTGCGTCGAAGTTCTTCAGGAACTCGGGCGACGAGCCCGGGTCTGCCAGGAATTCCAGGGCCACGCGGGTGCCTAGTCCCGTGGCGCCCGCGGCGCATAGGACATGCTCACCGGCCGCATAGGGATTGACTATCCTCGAAATGATGCCGTAGTCTTGCAGCACGTTTCCCTTTGTATCATATACTGGATAATGACGCGCACCGGATTCCCGGTTGTACATGTACGCCGACTCCTGCCGCGGCATCTCGTAATCCACTGCCCACACGGTCTCCCTGAAGCGGTTGTACAGGTCGCGCACGATCAGGTTGCTTACGGCGCCGCCGACCAGGATCACGCTCTGGCTCTCCAGGATCTGCCTGACCGATGAGCTGGCAGACCCGGTTTCCCGCAGCGGCGAGTAGGGCAGCCACTGGTCCCGGAACGCCTGGCGAAGCTGGTCACGCCCGTCGCTCGCATGGCTGGTCGGCCAGTCGATGGGAGCGCCCGGGGCCGTGTAAGCCTCGTAGAAGAGCGTGATCTCCTTGTTCTCGATTACCTGGCTCCAGAACCTGTGGAACGGGGATTCGCTGAGCTCGAGTACCTGGTCCGGGAGGCCTGCCGCCCCGTCTTGCCGGCTGACCTCGAAGGCCTCCGCCCGGTCCATGCGCGCCAGCGACCCCAAGCGGGCCTCGTACTCAGCCAGGTCGCGCCTTTCCAGCCTCGATCGCTGCGACTCGTAGGCGCCGAGCGCCTCGATCTTCTTTTCCAGCCGCTCGTCCGACACCCCGACGAAGATCCGCGGCGCGAACCGTTCCCGCTCGCTGGAAAGGTATATGGAAAAGTGCAGGAAGACGCTTCTGCGGAAAGCCGCGTGAGCGATCCTGCTCGCCTCGATGTGATCATTGTGGCTGTCCGCCGCCGTGTGCGTCACGATCAGGTCCGGCCTGAGATCTTCTTCCTGGACCATTTCCCTGACCCTGCTGACGGATTGCCGGTCGGCCCGAAGCGAGCCGTCGCGAAGGCCGGCGAACAGGACCCGGCGCTGCGGCACGCCGAGGATACGGGCGGCCCGCGTCGCCTCGGCCCGGCGGGCGGACCGCCGGCCGCTCTCGTCGGAGAGTATGAGGAAGTACGTCTCGGCGCCGGATCTGATCGCCTTGCTGATGAATGCCGCAGCGCCGATCTCTATATCGTCTGGATGAGCGCCGATCGCCAGGAGCTGCATCTGCGGTAACCCTTGTCAGTCATGGTGCCCCGGTTTCGATGGCGGCGAGAATCCCTCTCCAGGTTGCCCGGCACGCGGGCCTTCACCGCTCCACGCATAGCGCGACATTGCTGCCTCCTAGTCCTTGCGGTAATCCTTCCTCTATAGCAAAGTAAGATAATGTAGGCACCGAGTACAGAGGTGATCAGTAATGCGTAACGGCTCACCGGACCACGACCTGACTCTGGCCACGCTGCACCATTCACTAACCGATCCTGCCCTGGAGTCGATGAACTTCCTGAACGAAGTCGCCAGCCGTTACCCGGCGGCGCTGTCGTTCGCCTCCGGCCGCCCGTTCGAGGAATTTTTCGACGTTAAGCTGATCCATGACTATATCGACACTTACTGTGGTTACCTGAGGGATGACCGGGGCTTCGGCGACGCGGAAGTCAATCAGGTCCTTTTCCAGTACGGGAGGACCAAGGGAATCGTGCACGAGCTGATCGCCCGTCAACTCCGCTGCGATGAGGGAATTGACGTCGACCCGGAGGCGATCGTGATCACCGTCGGCTGCCAGGAGGCGATGTTCATCATCGTGCGGGCGCTGCGCGCCGACGAGCGGGACGTCCTGCTGGCGGTCTCCCCGACGTATGTCGGGCTGACCGGAGCGGCCCGGCTGGCGGACATGCCGGTCTGGCCGGTGCGCGGCGGCCCGCTCGGCATCGACCTGGCCGACCTGGCCCTGCAGATCGGCCGCGTCAGGGAGGCTGGGCTGCGCCCGCGAGCCTGTTACGTGATGCCGGATTTCGCCAACCCGTCCGGTGTGAGCATGACCGTCCCGCTGCGCCGCCGTCTGCTCGACCTGGCGGCCAGGGAACGGATACTGCTGCTCGAGGACAATCCGTACGGCCTGTTCCACGACGGGTCCCATCTGCCGACGCTGAAGGCCCTCGATACCAGTCGTGTGGTGGTCTACCTGGGCTCCTTTGCCAAGACCGGCTTCCCTGGCGCCCGCGTCGGCTACGCCCTCGCCGATCAGCGGGTGGCGGGCAGCGGCGGGCAGGTGAGCCTGCTCGCCGACGAGTTGTCCAAGATCAAGAGCATGGTGACCGTCAATACCTCGGCGGTCGCGCAGGCGATAGTGGGCGGGAAGCTCCTCGAGCATGACTGCAGCCTGGTGGCGGCGAACCAGCGTGAGACGGCCGTCTACCTGCGGAACCTGCGCCAGGTCCTCGACGGGCTGCGGCGGCGCTTTCCGGACGCCGGGGGCTCGCGCGCCGCGGTGACCTGGAACGCGCCAAGCGGCGGCTTCTTCGTTGTCGTCACGCTGCCGTTCCCGGCCGGTGACGAGATGCTCGAGCGCTCGGCGCGCGAATACCGCGTCCTGTGGACGCCGATGAGCCACTTCTACTCCGGCCATGGCGGGCTGCCCCACATCAGGCTGGCTTTCAGCCACCTCACCCCCGACCTGATCGAAACCGGCCTGGACCGCCTCGCGGCGTTCGTCGCCGCACAGCACGCGGGCTCATGACGAACGCCACAGCACCGGGCAGTACGCCGGGTCGCCGTAGTCGGGGGTGCCCTGGCCGGTCCGGCGCACCACGGTGTCGTGGTTGTAGGCGAGCAGGCTGCCGTCCGGACGCCGGTACTGGCGCCACTGGTTGTCCCGGTCCTGCATGTGCAGCGAGATCGCGCGGCGCGGCCTGCCGCTGATGTTGTGGCCGCTGCCGTGGTAGGTGCGGCAGTGATGGAAGCTCATGTGCCCTTGCGGGATCACCATCGGGATCGTCTTCAGGCAGGCCCCGTTCTGCCCGGCCGTCTCCTCCAGGATCGATTCGAGTTCGTTCCGGTCCCGCTGGGCGAAGTGCCGCGTGGAATCGTCGCCGGCGATCTCCCGCCACCTGTGGCTGCCGTCCACCATCGTGATGGTGCCCATCTCCTCCCCGCAGTCGTGGAACGGGATGAACGCGGTGAGCATGTTCTCTGACGTGCACGTTTGCCAGTAATGACGGTCGGCGTGCCAGGGCACCAGGTTGGAAACCTCATCGCCGGCCGACGGCTTGAAGATCAGTGTCGACTGGAACAGCCTGATCTCCGGCGTCTGCGCCAGGCGTGCGGCGACCGCGCCGATCAGCGGCTTGCGCAGGATCTGCCCGATCTCCTCGCACTCGTAGTGAATGTAGTCGTTGTGCCGCTGCACCGGGCCGTGCGACGGCTCCCAGTACGCCAGATTGGGCGGCCTCACGGGCAGCGTCCGGTCGCGGTGCCCGGCGTAGAACCGCTCGCTGGCCGACAGGAGGCGGTCGGTCTCGTCGTCGCTGAGCAGCTTCCCGGACATGTACCATCCGCGTGCCGCGTACTCCGTCACGTCGGCGTCGGACGGAAGGAGCTCCCGCTCCTCGTCGGTGAGCGCGAGCTGATGTGTGCCGTGCATTGTCTCCGCCCCTCTGCCCTCGTCAGTCCCGTGATGCCGCGGACGCCCTGGCCGCCTGCTCTTCGCCGAGGGCCTCATAGAGAGCCTTGATGTTGCCGCTGCCAAAGGTGAGCGCGCCTCGCCGCTCGATAAGCTCGATGAAGAACGTGCCGCGTTCATGCGTGGAACGCGTGAATATCTGGAACAGCTGGCCCCACTGGTCGCGGTCGGCGAGCACGTTCACCGCGCGCAGTGCCTCGACCGGGATCGCGAGCGCGCCCAGGCGGGGTTCGAGCCTGCGGTAGTAGCCGGGAGGCGCCGCGAGGAACTGGACGCCGCGGGCCGACAGGGTGCGCACCGCCTGCGCGATGCCCGCGGTCCGGAACGCCAGGTGCTGGACGCCGGGCCCGCCATGCCGGTCGAGAAACTCATCGATCTGACCGGGGCTGCGGCTCGGGTCCGGTTCAATCAGCGTGAACGTCACCGCGCCGGCTTCGTCCTGCACGACCTTGGAGATCATGGCCTGCCCGTTCACCTCGATCCGTTCGTCGAAGACGTGCGCGAAACCGAAGGCATCGCCGTAGAAGCGAACCGCGGCGTCGATCTGGCCGGCCTGAAGGCAGATGGCGGCATGGTCCAGGGCCTGGAACATGCCCGCGGGCCCGGCGCCTGCCTGCGGGCCGGCGCCGGATTCCGCCGCGGATCCGGTCCGCTCGACGAGCCGGTGCGTGACGTCCCCGAACCCTGAGACCACCGCCAGGCCGACGCGGCCCCCGCCGTGACCGGCGGCGTAGGCGGGAGCGGCTAGGGGCCGGGCGCCTCCCGCTACGGCCTGGTCGAAGGCAGTGGCGACGTCGTCGGTGCGGAAGGCGATCGACGCCACGCCGTCCCCGTGCCGTTCGACGTAGCCGGCGGCCGGGTCGCCGCGACCACCGGCGGCGGTGAGCACAAGCGCGATGGTGCCCTGGCGCAGCATGACCGATCGGCCTGCGGGCCGAGCGTCCCCGCCGTCCTGCGCGCCGCCAGCGCCCCGATGGCCCGGATCGTACGGGCCGGTGTGCGTGAAGCCGAAGTCGCGGCACAGTGACGCGGCGGCTTTCCGCAGGTCTGCGACGTAGAACTCGACGTGATCGATTCCCAGGATGCTCATGATGCCCTACTCATTCAGCCGAAATCCCGCTCGGACGCGACCTGCCCGGGGACGGGCCGGGCGGGAGTAGCCACCCGGCGGGCCCGACAAGCATGGCGACACCCTGGTCACCGTCCGGCCCTCCCTGGTCCGCCAGCACGACGAGCGCCGCGTCCGCCTCTGAGTCCCCGATGAGCAGTGCCGCGCTGTCCATCGCGTCCGCCAGGCCGCGAGCCCCGCGCCCGGCCGGAATCGTGCACACCACTGGCCCGGCCAGTCCCCAGCGCGCGGCGATATGGCCGGCGACCGCGTTCGGATTGGACTGGTAGAACAGCAGCGGCGGTACCGCCCGCCCGTGGTCGACAGCGCTGGCGACCGCGGCCGCGGTGGCGATGTCGCCGGTCGTGCTTGCCAGCACTATCGCGGTGCGCAGGCCGCGCTCGGGGCCGGCCGGCGGGTCGCCGAAGTGCTGGCGCAGGCAGCGCTCACTGAGTTCGGCGGCCAGCGGGCTGAACGACGAGACGATGAATCCGGGAATCGGCGGCAGCGCGGTCCGCGGCCGGGCCGGCCATTCGGAGCGGGCCAGCACGGTGAGTTCGCCCGCGCCGTCTTGCCGGCTGACGTGGCAGGCAGAGGCTGACGCGTTCACGCGGCGGCCACCACGAGCGCGGTGCTCGCGCCGCCGAACGCGGCGTTCAGGCTCAGCGCGTACCGGCACCGGGCCTCGTGAGCGGAGCCGAGCACGAGATTCAGCCGGCATTCCTCGTCGGGCGCCAGGAACCCGGCGTTGACCGGCAGCCAGCCGGCCTGCACGACCAGCACGGTGAGCACGAATTCCAGCAGGGCCGAGGCCTCGAGGGCGTGACCGTGGACGGACTTGGTGGAGCTGACCGGCACCTCGCCCGCATACGCGCCCAGGGCGCGGTACAAGGCGGCGGCCTCTGACGCGTCGGCGTAGCCGGTACCGGAACCGTTGGCGTTCACGTAGCCGATACCGGCCGGATCGAGCGCCGCGCGACGCAGGGCGGCGCCGATGGCCCGGCCAAGTCCGCTGCCATCGGGGGATGGCTGGCATACGTGGTAGGCGTCGCCGGCCCGGCCCCAGCCGGCTAGCCATGCCAGCGGGGGCGCGTTCCGCAGCCGGGCCGCGGTCGCCGGCTCCAGTACGACGGCGGCGACTCCGTCGCCGAGCAGCAGGCCCTGGCGGCCCGAGCTGAACGGCCTGACCTGGCCGTCGCGCGCGAGCACCCGGCCGCCGTCGAACAGGGCGAAGCTGTCCTCATCGACCAGGTAGCCAGCGGCAACCACGACCTGGCTCGCCCGGCCCGACGCGATCATCGCCGCGGCGTCAGCGATCGCCGTGCTCGCCGCCACGCATGCGGTCGCGTACACGCGGGGCGGCTCAGGCAGTCCGCTGCGCGCCGCCACCGCTGCCGCGGTGTTCCCGGCGACCGACGCCGCGCCGGCCTGCCTGGCCGCCGCGGCGTCGGTGTGCAGGGCGAGCAGCAGCGTCGCCGATCCGCGCGCCGCATGGCGCAGTCCGGCCATGTCGCAGGCGCCGTCGATAACCGCCGCGAGCTCATCGGCGAGGACCGGCCTTCCCGGCAGTTCCGCCGCGGCCTTCGCCCGGCGCCGCTCCACGCTGAACCTGCCCGCAGGGCCGAACGCGGGCTTGCCGCGCAGCGCCGCGGCCAGGAGCGGCTCGGTGCCGCGGCCGAACGCGGATGTCACGCTCATCCCGGTGACGGCCACCCGGTCCGGTGTCCCCGACTCAGCCATCCCCGGCACCTGGCAGTAGTTCCCGAAGAGCCAGGACCGCCCCTGTCACTGTCGACATCTGCCGCGCTGTCTCGTCGCTGAGCTCAATGATCGTGTCGTATCGCTCCTCTACCTGGCTGACCAGCCAGGCCAGCTCGAGGGAGCCGATCTGCTCGGTGACATCCTCCGGGGTGCGGTCGCCTAGCGCGGCGAGGACGGCGATGACCTCGGCGCGGGTGGGGGGTTCCCGCCGGGGGGCTGTCAACGCCCCACCGCGGGCGCGGCGCCCGCCGCGGCGCGCAGCACGGCACGGTCCCTGCTGATCTTGCCGGTGGCGGTGCGCGGCAGAGCGTCAAGCGCATTCAGTTCGCGCGGACGCTTGTACGGGGCGAGCTGGTCCGCGAGCGCGGACTCGACATCGGACACCGACGCGCCCTCGCGCAGCACCAGGTAGGCCTCGATCGCGCTGCCGTATGTGACCACGCCGGAGTCCACCTGCGGCAGCGCGCACAGCGCCTGCTCTACTTCGGTGAGATCGACCTTGAGCCCGCCGACGGATATCTGGGAATCCAGCCGGCCAAGGATCGTGACCAGCCCAGTGGCCTGGTCGATGGCGGCGGCATCCCTGGTGTGCAGCCAGCCGTCGACCCACCGGGTGTCGTCGACCAGGCCGATGTAGGGGGAGGCGGGCATCTTCACGAGCAGCTCGCCGTCGGCGACGCGCAGGGTCATCCCGGGCGCGGGCGCGACGGCCGGATGATGGCGGCCGTCCAGGTCAGTGGCGATGACCCCGAGTTCCGTCATCCCGTACATGGTCCCGAGCGGAACCCCGTAGCGCGCCGTGAACGCGCCGGGCAGCCAGGGCCGGACGAGCTCGCCGGCCACAACCATCCGGCTCAGCCGGGGCAGCGGGCTGCCGCCCGCGGTCAGCAGCTCGGCGTGGAACGGCACGCCGAGCACCATGGCCGGCCCGGCTCCTTTGGTGACGGCGTCCCGGATGCCGTCGGCGGTGAGCCGCTCGGGGAAGGCAAGCTGCAGGCCGGCGTGCAGGCTGTGCAGCAGCCCGCCGACCAGGCCGAGGACGTGCACCATGGAGGCCAGGCACACGATGCGCTCTCCCCGCTTCGGGTATTCGTCCATCAGGACGTACCGGCCGAGCTCGCTGGCGAGGTCGGCCGCCGTCCTGGCGATGATCTTGGAGGGCCCTGTCGATCCGGAGCTGAGCTGGATGAGGACGTGCGGCGTGGCCGCCGGCCGGCCGTCGGCACGCCCGGCCGCCTGGGCGACTGCCTGTGCGTAGCCCGCCATCGGCGCGGCGGTCGCGCTGCGGGCGGTCACCACCACCTGCGGGGCCAGCCGCTCCAGCGCGTTGTCCACTTCGCGGCGGACCAGCCGGTGATCGAGCAGGCTCACCTGAGCGCCGGCCCGCCACGCTCCGAGCAGCGTGGCAACGTACTCGACGGAGGGAGGTAGTTGCAGGGCGACGGTACCGCCAGGGCGCAGTCCGCTCAGTTCGAGGAGGTGCTGCTGCTTGTCGACTAGGCGCGTCAGTTCCGCGCGTGTGACAGGGTCGCCTCCCATCGACAGGCAGGGCTCGCCAGGATCCCCGGCGAGGAGTTCCTCGTGCACCCATTCGCCAGACGGAAAGGGACGCGCTCGCGTGTCTGCTGCGCGCGATGTGCCCGCGGAGCGCAGAGTCATGAATAACCCCCATCGACTGACTGTATGGTGACAGCTAATGACTATGCGCCGAACAGGCTGTGTTCGAGGAATTACTTAGCGCACACAATAGGGAACTCGCATCAGTGATTCCTGATCGGCAGGCAGACTCGTGGAGAACTATTTGCCAACGCGGGCGGAATGTGCCTGTCAGCGTGATTGCGCGGACGGCCGCTATCCATGACGGGAAGGCTGGTTCCCGACGTCACGGAAAGGCTGCTCCGCCTACTTCATCTGCCACCTCCTCGGCGT
This sequence comes from Actinomycetota bacterium, assembly GCA_027314595.1. Lineage (GTDB taxonomy): Bacteria > Actinomycetota > Actinomycetes > Streptosporangiales > Streptosporangiaceae > Trebonia. The sequence continues at coordinate 19,174 of DAHVAN010000343.1, forward strand.
TCCGAAGGGACGTGACCCATGCGCAGTAGGTCGTCTATGACGCTAGGAGGGCCCTTATGGGCTGTCAAGGAGCGCGAATAGGTTTCGGGTAATTTTCGTTACGCGCGCAGCGCTGAGCGACTCAGAAGCCGTTATTGTGCAGCTATTTCACCGGCTTGACCCGGTGCTGGACGTTGTTCTAGGTACAACCAATGACGAGCGATGCTGAAGGGACGCGCGCCTTCAGCCGCTACTGCCGCGCGGTATCCCCGCGGTACGGGCAGATCACGCACCAGGTACTGGCCCGCGCTGGTCTCTGTCACCCCGGACCCGGTCACGCCAGTGCGGAGCACCGGCAGTCGCAGCCCGGGAAGCAGACGACCGCCTGTAACTTTCACGCAAGCCTCCTTCCGGGCCCACAGCCGGGTGAAGCGATCCACCTGCCCGGCGGTTCGCGCCGCCGACCTGACGAACCGCGCTTCCCGGGGCGGGTAGAAGCGCTCGGCAATGCGTGTCACGTCGAGGTCAGCCAGCAGTCGCTGGACGTCCACGCCCACTCGCCGGTCCCCGGCGATCGCCAACGCGGCGAGGCCGCCCGACTTCGACATGCTGACCTGCGGGCCTGGCACGGTCAGTTCAGGCTTGCCGTGGGGTCCCCGCCGCCAGCGCAGCGACTCGGGAGGCATGCCGAGATGCCGGCCGAGGATGACCCGGACGGCACCGTGCGAGGCGATGAACTGCCGGCGGCGGGCCGGGTAGAGCAGGCTCCGAGCCCGCTCCCGCTCGTCGTCGTCGAGCAGTGCCGCAAGCTCGGCGAGCACCGAATCGGGTACGTCCGTCCGGATCAGCCACACCTCGACGACGTGGCCGGTCACCGCCGTTGGCCCTCAGCCGTCCGTGATCGCGTGGCTGGCCACGAAATCAGCCAGGTCGCCGACCGAGGTCATGGCCGCGTCGCTGATGTCCTCGACCTCGATCTGGATATCGAGGTCGTCCTCGATCTCGAGCAGGAGCTCAAGCATGTTCGCCGAACGCATGCCGAGCTCGCTCATCAGCTTCATGTCTTCCGAGATCACGGGTATCTCACGGTTGAGCACGCGCGGCAAGAGCCTGCTGATGCTGTCGAAGACCCGCGGGCGCAGTCCGGCGCCAGGCAGCGGGGTCAGCGTCTCATGATCCATTCCTGTGTGTCCTAATCTCACGCGGCTTGTCCGTTGACGCGGTGCCGCCATGACATCACATGCGGCTCATGCCCGACAAGCATGGCTGAGGCCATCGCCCAGAACCCGGCGGCGAGAAGCGCGCGCGCCAGGCTTACGTTGCATGCTCCCGGATCGGGAGTCAATAATCGTCGGGGTGGTCGGTCCGGCCAGGAGGGAACCTGGATGACGGCAGAACCGGCTCGCGGCGACGCGGCGCGGGAGCAGTTGCTGACCGAGATGATCGCGCTGCTGCGGAAGGTGACCGGCGAGGACTCGCAGTGGGCGGACGAGATCACGTCCTCGACCCAGCTGGAGAGGGACCTGTTCCTGGACAGCCTGGAGATGGCCGCGCTCTGCGAGCTGGCACGGGAAGCCTACGGGGACGACGTGGACCTGGGGGCGTTCGTGTCCGGGCTGGACATCGACCAGATCATCGGGCTGACGGTCGGCGACTTGGTGGCCCGGGTGGCCCGGGTGGCCTAGGTGGCAGCCGCCCACTCGCCGCCGGCCGGGCAGGGCGGCGCCGCTGAAGTCCGAAAGGCTTTCGGCGGGCGGGCGGCCGGCCAGCGGGCCGGATTTGACCATTGTCCGGCTCTTAGCGCCGGCTTATGCTGTCAGGTGAGTATTTGCGCTGCTGCCGCCAACGTATCGGGAGTATGGAAATGATCAAGAAGGTAGGGCTGCGCAAGTCGTTTCACGTGGGAAAAGGCCGCAAGAGAAGTACGGTTGAGGCGGTGCGCGGCATTGATCTCGCGGTAACCGAGGGTGAAACTTTCGGATTTCTCGGCCCGAATGGCGCCGGAAAGACCACGACCCTGCGGATGCTGGCGACTCTCCTTGTCCCGGACGGGGGCGATGCGACGATTGCCGGCGCCGATCTTCGGAGTCAGCCGAGGAAGTGCGCGGCCGGTCGGATATGTGGCGCAGGGCGGCGGAACGTGGGATGACGTGACCGCCCGCGAGGAACTCGTGCTGCAGGCGCGGACCTATTCGGGAGGGCAGCGGCGGCCCCCTGACCCTGGCGCCGCTGTGGATGCCGCGGATTGCCAGGTGGAACCCGTTCTACTGGGCGGACTGGTGATCGTCACGGTGTCCTGGTCGGTGCGCATGTTCTCGCGCGCCACTGGGTAGCGGCCGGGTGCGCGCGGCATCCGGGCCGTCGGGAGGAGGACATCGAAGGTGAGCGCCGGGCTTGCACGGCCAGTGCCCGAGGACCTGTACCGGACGATCCGGCTGATCCGCCGGTTCGAGGAGCGCGCCATCGACCTGGTCCGTTCGGGCGACATCGTCAGCGGGATCCACCCGTGCATCGGCCAGGAGGCGGTCGCGGCAGGCATCGGTGCGGCGCTGCGCGGCGGCGACATCATGATGGCCCACCACCGCGCCCACGGCCACATGCTGGCGAAGGGCACCGATCCCGGCCGGCTTCTCGCCGAGATGGCCGGGCGGACGGGAGGCGTCGCCCGCGGCCGCGGCGGCTCCTTCCACCCGTCTGACTTCGGTGCCGGCGTGTTCCATTGCAGCGGCACGGTCGGCCATGGCGCTCCGATGGCCGCCGGGGCGGCCTGGGCGCTGGCGCGCGAAGGCGCCGGACGGGTGGCCATCGGCATCTTCGGCGACGGGGCGATGAACCAGGGCGCGCTGCTGGAGTCCTTCAACCTGGCCTCGCTATGGCGCGTTCCCGTGGTGTTCGTCTGCGAGAACAACCTCTACGCCACTACCCTGCCGGTCGAGACCGCGGTGGCAGGCTCGATCACGGCCCGGGCCGCGGCGTTCGGGATCCCGGCAAGCGCGCACGACGGGATGGACCCCGAGGTGGTCTTCGAGGCCACCGCCGCCGCCGTCGCCCGGGCCCGCGACGGCGGGGGCCCGGCCTTCCTTGAGTTCGGCTGCTACCGGTTCGAGGGCCATCACACGTTCGAGCTCACGGCCGGCCTGCGCTACCGGGATGCCGGTGAGGTGGCGCGCTGGCGTGCCCGCGACCCGATGGAACTGGCGGGCGGCCGGATCCCGGCGCGGCGCCGGCAGCAGATCGACGAACGCGTCGAGACGGACCTCGACGCCGCGGTGCGGTTCGCGCTTGAAAGCCCGAAGCCGGGACCGGACGAGGCCCTCGATTTCCTGTTTTCCAGCGGGCTGCGGCCCCGGGGCGGCGTGCCGCGCAACTATGCCGGAAGGGACGGGTGACGCCGGTGCCTCTTCTTTCGTATGTGAGAGCCATCAACCGGGCGCTCGGGGACGAGATGGAGCGGGACCCGGCCGTCTTCATCATGGGCGAGGATCTCCGGCACGCCCTCACCAACACCACGACGGGGCTGCTGGCCCGGTTCGGGCCGGAGCGGGTGCTTGAGACGCCGCTGTCGGAGCAGGGATTCACCAACTTCGCGACAGGCGCGGCGCTGGCGGGGCAGCGTCCTGTGGTGGAGTACCAGATACCGTTCCTCCTCCTGCTGGTGTTCGAGCAGATCGCCAACCAGGCGAACAAGCTGTCGGTGATGACCGGTGGGCAGGCCAGCGTGCCCGTCACCTTCTTGCTGCCTGCCGCGGGCTGGCGCCCGGGCTGGGGCGGGCAGCATTCCGACCAGCCGTACAGCATGTTCGCCCACTTCGGCGTCAAGACCGTGCTGCCGGCCACTCCTGTCGATGCCTACGGCCTGCTGGTCAGCGCGATCAGGGACGACGATCCGGTGACGTTCTTCGCCCCGATCGCCGCGCACGGCGTCCGGGAGAACGTGGAGCGCGGCGGCCTGGTCCCGGTGCCGCTGGGCGTCAGCCGGGTGCACCGTCCGGGCAGCGACGTGACCGTGCTCGCGGTCGGGCACCTGGTGCATGACGCCCTGGCCGTCGCCGCTGACCTGGACGGCGAGGTCTCTGTCGAGGTGCTCGACCCGCGGACGCTGTACCCGTTCGACTGGGACGGGCTCGCGGCGTCGCTGGACAAGACGGGCCGGCTAGTGGTGATTGATGACTCCAACCGGTTCTGCGGGCTGGGGGCCGAGATCGTGGCCACCGCGGTGGAAGAGATGCGGATGGATGCCCGGCCCATCCGGGTGACCCGTCCGGACGGCGCGGTGGTGGGCTGCCTGCCCGAACTGGATGTGGCACTGCAACCCAGCCGGGAACAGCTAGCCACGGCCATCCGCGCGGTCATGAAGGGCGGCTGACCTAGCCGGCCAGTTCGCGGGCAGAACGCTGCCCGGCTGTCAAGACCTGGGCGGAGGGCGCGGGATGCCGCCGCGAATCATCCGGTCTGGACGATGACGCGGTCAGCTTCCCCGCGGTCAAATGAACCGTCGCGGGCCAGGGCAGCGGCACTGGCGCGGCTGGCGGCCAGCGGGTCGCCGAACAGAGAGGAGTCAGGGTATGGCCAAAGGAGATTCGCCGGTGCTTGAGGCACTGACGGACATCAACGCGGCGTCACTGGAGCGGACCGAACTGGATCCGGCGTCGCTCATCCTCGTCCGCCTCGCCGCTCTCGTCGCGGTGGACGCCCCGCCTTCGTCGTACCTGGTGCACCTCGGACCCGCGACCGAGGCAGGCATAACGCTCGACCAGGCCCAGGACGTGCTGGTCGCGGTGGCGCCCATCGTCGGCACCCCGCGGACGATGTCGGCCGCCACCAAGATGGTCGAAGCGCTCGGCCTGGCGATCGACCTGGCAGAGCACCTGGAGTGACCGCCTCCCGGGCTAGGCGCCCAGCTCAGCCCGCAGCCGCACGGCGGCATTTACCATCGCGGTCAGCTTGCCGAACGCGGTCTCCCGCGGGATGTACTTCATTCCGCAGTCGGGCGCGAGCACCATCCTGGACGCGGGCACGTAGGGCAGCGCCCGCCGTACCCGCTCGACCACGGTCTCAGGCGTTTCCACGGCGGGATCGTTCAGGTCGATCACGCCGAGGACTATGGTCTTGCCGTCGAGGGCGGTGAGCACCGAGCAGTCCAGGTTCGATTGCGCGGTCTCGATAGAGATCTGGTCGCAGTCGCAGGCCGCGAGTTCGGGCAGGAACGAGTAGCCTTCGGGCCGCTCGTGGATGATGGCGGCGTAGCCGAAGCACAGGTGCAGCGCTGTCGTCCCCGTCACGCCGTCGAGCGCGGCGTTGATCACCTTGACGCCGTACTGCTTCGCCTCGGCCGGGCGGGCCTGCAGGTAGGGCTCGTCCAGCTGGACGATGTCCGCGCCCGCCGCGAAAAGATCGCGGACCTCTTCGTTCACCGCTTCGGCATAGCCGTACGCGAGAGCCTCTTTGCCGCCGTAGTAGTCGTCCTGTGCCTGCTGCGCCATGGTGAACGGCCCCGGCACCGTGATCTTGATGGTCCGGCTGGTGTGAGCGCGAAGGAACTTCACGTCCTCGACCTCGACCGAGTGCTTGCGCCGGATCGGGCCGGTGACGCGCGGCACCGGGTTCGGGTGGCCGCTGCGGTCGAGCGCGGTCCCCGGGTTGTCGATGTCCACGCCATCGAGCGCGGTCGCGAACCGGTTCGAATAGCTTTCCCTGCAGATCTCGCCGTCGGTGATGATGTCGAGCCCGGCGTCCTCCTGGGCGCGGACGGCGAGCAGCGTGGCGTCCCGCTGTGCCTGCCCGAGGAACTCCGGCGCCACGCGCCACAGCTCGCGGGCGCGTACTCGGGGCGGAAACCGCCCGGCCAGCCGGGCGCGGTCGATCAGCCAGTCAGGCTGCGGGTAGCTTCCAACAAGTGACGTGGGCAAGAGCATGACACGCACGTTACGCCGGAAGGCCCGTTGTGTATACGCCTATCGGACAAGTGTCCGTTCACTGCAGGATGTTGACCGCGCGGGCGACCACGAGCGCGATAGAGATGATCGAGATGACCGACTGGACCGTCATGAGCATCTTCGCCCAGCGCGACAGCGGCATCACGTCGGTCGGGCTGAACGCGGAGGCGTTGGTGAACGCGAGGTACAGGTAGTCGGCGAACCTCGGCTCCCAGTGCGGCGGCGCCATCTCGGGCGTGAGCATCTGCGGGAACTGGAAGTCGGGATAGGGGTGGGTGGCCTGGGCCCGGGCGACCGGCCCGCCACGGTCGAACTCCCAGTACCACAGGGCGAAGGCGATCACGTTGGTCGCCCAGATCGCGGCGCCGGTGACCAGCAGGGGCCCCGCGGTCTTGCCCAGGGTGCCCTGCGTGATGCCCACCGCGAGCAGCGCCACGGACCACCCGTTGGCCAGGCTGAGCATCGCGGCCAGGGCCAGGCTCAGCGTGCGCAGCACCCGTGATTCCTTGTTGATGCGGTGCGGGTTGGCCAGCACCAGCACCGCGAGCAGCGCTGCCTGCAGCGCGGGCAGCACCCACACGGGGCGCAGCAGGACCAGCCGGCCGGGCACCGCGACCTGCAGCGCGATCGCGATCGCGGTGACGGTCGCGACCGTCAAGCGAGCCTCGCCGTTCGTCCTGCGCCGCCAGGCGGGAAGCTGGTGGCGGACGTCCGCGTGCTCGTGCAGCCACCCCACCGGGCGCTGGCCCTCCGCCTCTAGCCGCTGGCAGACCAGGCGCTCCAGGTCGTCGATCCGGTCGTGCAGCGACCGGATGCCTTCGCTTATGTGCGCGCTGCCCATCGGCGCCTCCCCGCTGTCCGGCGGCGCGGGCCGTACGTCACCTTCGCTGATCCCAGGCACAACTCCAGTGTGCACCCCCCGCGAGCCGCAGGTGCCCGGAGGCGACGGCGAGCGGGGGGCGGCAGAGCGAACGGGGGATTAGTGCGGGATCCCCGACAGGGCATCCCCGACGCGGCCGAGCGCCTCGCCGAGAACCACCCGCGCCTGTCCCGCCGAGCCTTCGGCGGGAGGCGTCTCCAGCCGGTCGGCCAGCCGGTAGAGCGTGTAGAGCCCGTGCACGCCAGCCCAGCGCGGCGACGAGCCTGGGTCTGTCGGGTCACGAAGATCGCAGGGTACCGTCTGATCATGCGACTTGGGGTGCTGGACGTCGGCTCGAACACCGTTCACTTGCTGGTCGTCGACGCATACCCGGGGGCGCCCCCGCTGCCGGCGTTCTCGCACAAGGTCGAGCTTTCGCTCGCCGCCCACCTCCAGCCCGACAACACGCTGTCCGAGACCGGGGAGCAGCGGCTGACGTCAGTGGTGTCCGAGGCGATGCGGATCGCGGAGGACAAGGGGGTCCAGGAGTTCACGGCCTTCGCCACGTCCGCGGTGCGCGACGCGGACAACGGCGACGAGGTGCTCGCCCGCGTCCAGCAGCGGACCGGGGCATCGATCAAGGTGCTGAGCGGCGATAACGAGGCACGGCTGACGTTCCTGGCCGCCCGCCGGTGGTTCGGCTGGTCCTCTGGGCGGCTGCTCGTCATCGACATCGGCGGCGGCTCTCTCGAGATCGCCGCGGGGCCCGATGAGGAACCCGAAGTGGTCATGTCGCTGCCGGTCGGCGCGGTCCGCCTCACCAGGGAGTGGCTGACCTCCGACCCGCCCTCCGCTGAGGAGGTGCGCGCGATGCGCAAGCACGTGCGGGCGGAGATCGCGCGCCTCGCGGGCGGCCTGCTCCGCCGCGGCGCGGTCGACCACGCGGTCGGCACGTCCAAGACGTTCCGGCAACTGGCGCGTATCGCGGGTGCCGCGCCGTCGAGCGAGGGCATTTACGTGAAGCGTTTCCTGCGGCACTCCGACGTCGCCACATGGGCGGAGCGGCTCGCCGGGATGGACCGGGGAGAGCGCGCCAGGCTGCCCGGGGTCTCCGAAGCCAGGGCGGGGCAGGCGCCGGCCGGTGCCATCATCGCCGACGCGGTCATGGACCTGATGGAGGTCTCCCAGCTGGAGATCTGCCCGTGGGCCCTGCGCGAGGGCGTGATACTCAGGCGCCTGGACATGCTCACCTGACCGTCCCCTGAACCCCCGTCCCCCTGGACCCCTGGGCATCCGAGTCACCTCCCACCCCTCCGTCCCCTTCATCAGTCGTCCCACGAGCCACACACGTCCACTTACCGCATGAAATGACCACGTTCATGTCTGCTTTGTACCGGTATGGATGCACGGAATATGCGTAAAGTCGCGCGCGGACAGCCGAAGGGCGCCACCGGGGGTGCCGGTGACGCCCTTGGAGAGTGCTGACGGTGCTACGGGCGAAGGCGGAAGGTGTCGGTGGGGTCGTCGGGGTCGATGAATCCGCGGCCCGGGTCGCGCCTTGTGTCACGGTCCGTCGGCAGGATGTCACGGTCCGTCGGCAGGATGTCGCGGTCCCCCGGCAGCGTGTCGCCGAGGCCGGGAGCCGGCGCGGGCATGCCTGGCATCGCCGGGCCGGGGCGCGGCGGGCCGCCTGGCATCGGCATGGGCGGGCGCGGCGCGCCGCCCTCTGGCAGGGAGGCGCCGAGTCGCGCCTGGCCGGCGGGCATGGCCGGCGGAGGCGGCGGGGCTGCTCCGGGGCGCCCTGGCAGGACGCGGCCGGCTCCTGGCGGCATGCCGCCGGGGACCGGTGCCGGGCCGTCGAGCGGGTCCTGTCCCAGAGCGCCCGGGCGGCCTGCC